>DATFJY010000026.1:0-15866 GCA_035268905.1 Desulfotignum sp. | reverse complement strand
CTATGCCAAGGTCCAGTGCATGCACTGCCAGGATCCGGCATGCGTGTCCGCCTGTATTGTGGGGGCTCTGACCAAGGAGGAGAACGGCACGGTCAGATATGATGTGACCAAGTGTATCGGGTGCCGGTACTGCATGGTGGCCTGTCCCTTCGAGATTCCGGCGTATGAATATCATGATCCCATCACCCCCCGGGTGATGAAATGCACGTTCTGTTATGACCGGATTTTAGCGGAAGGGGGCGTTCCGGGGTGTGCCACCATCTGTCCCACGGAAGCCATCACCTTCGGCAGACGGGACACGCTGCTGGAAGTGGCGAAAAAACGGCTCAAAGACAACCCGGCCCGGTATCTGCAGCATATTTACGGGGAAAAGGAAGTGGGGGGCACGTCCTGGATGTATCTGTCAGGGGTGCCCTTCGAGCAGGTGAACCTGCCGATTCTGCCGGAAACCCCGTCCCCGAAACTGTCTGAAACCATTCAGCATTCGCTGTTCAGCTATCTGTGGTCTCCCATTCTGCTGTTCGGGGCGCTCGGGGGGCTTATGGCCTGGTTCAACAAAAATGACAACCACCCGGACAAAGGAGGTGTCTGATGCAACATGCGGCTCGTCCTCTGAAACGGCCCCTGTGGACTCCCGGGGTCCTGGTGATGCTGGTGTTCATGTTTGCCGGTGCTGTGGCCATTATCGCCCGGTTCACCGGGGGCATCGGGTATGTCACCAATCTGACCAATGCCAGGCCCTGGGGCATCTGGGTGGGCATTGACGTGGCCACGGGCGTGGCCCTGGCCGCCGGTGGCTTCACCACGGCGGCCCTGGCCCATATTTTCGGCCGTCACTATTACGAACCCGTCACCCGGCCGGCCCTGTTGACCGCTGTTTTGGGCTATACCTTTGTGGTCATCGGCCTGCTGGTGGATATCGGCCGGTCCTGGGCCATCTGGAAACCCATGTTTTACTGGAACTTCAATTCCGTGCTGTTCGAGGTGGCCATGTGCGTGATGATCTATCTCACGGTGCTGTACATCGAGTTTCTGCCCATCGTGGCCGAGCAGTTTAAAGGCCGGGTCAACCTGCCCGGGATCCTGTCAGGCCTGAACCGCCTGGTGGATAATTTTTTACAGGTAGCGGACCGGATGCTGGGGAAGGTCATGTGGGTGTTCATCATTCTGGGCGTGGTGCTGTCCTGCATGCACCAATCCAGTTTAGGGTCGCTCATGCTGGTGGCCCCCACCAAGCTGCATCCCTTGTGGTACACCCCCATCCTGCCGCTGCTGTTTCTTGTCTCCGCCATTGCCGTGGGATATCCCATGGTGGTCTTTGAAACCACTCTGGCCACGGCATCATTCAAGCTGAATTCTGAAATGCACATCCTGGCGCCGCTGACCCGGATTACCATTTATCTATTGGGGATCTACCTGCTGCTCAAGATCGGGGACATGGCCGTGCGGGGCACCTGGATCTATCTGCTGGACGGCACCTATCAGACCAATGCTTTTGTGGTGGAACTGCTGTTCGGGGTGATGCTTCCCTGGGTCATGCTGCTGTTCAAACCGGTGCGGCAGTCGGCCCGGGGCGTGTTCACGGCCGCGGCCCTGATCGTGGGCGGCGTGGTGCTCAACCGGGTCAACGTATTTATTGTCGGGTACCGGTCCCCGTTGACGGAAAGCGGGTATTTCCCGTCTCCATCGGAAATTCTGGTCACACTGGGCCTGATCGCGACCCTGATGTTCATTTATAGAGTGGTTGTTACCTATCTGCCCGTATTACAGGCACCCAAGGAGGTATCTTCATGATAAAAAAGATAATGTTTTGCACCTGCCTGATCCCTTTGCTGGCAGGCGTTTGTGCGGCTGAGGTCTGGCAGGCGCCGGACCAGGAACAAGCCAGGGAACGGGCAAAGGAAACGGTTCCTTTCGTCAAGGAATATGAGGATGACTGTCAGATTAGCCGGCGTATCTGCCTGATGGATGCAGGGATTTCTTTAGACGATGTATCACATGTCTATTTTCTGCTGGACAGTCCCATCATCAAGGAAAGAGAAGACCATTACGAACCGGTGCGGTTTGCCCACAAGCGCCATGCAGCCCTGGTCAATGACTGCACCCAGTGCCACCATTTCCGGCCAAAGGATGAAAATGCCCTGGAAACCACAAGGTGTTCCGCCTGCCATCAGGACAGCTTCAATCCGGATTATCCGGAGCGCATCGGACTCAAGGCGGCGTATCACCAGCAGTGCATCGCATGTCACCAGCAGAAAGCCAAAGGACCGGTGGACTGCAAAGGGTGCCACCTTCAGCATGTGCCGGACCACAAGGAACTGGTGAAACTGCCGGACAACCCGGACCCGATTCAGGTCACCAAAGCCTGTCTGGAATGCCATGACACCCAGGGCGAGGACATGCTTAAAACCGCCCACTGGCTGTGGCGGGGACCGTCCCCCTACACCACGGGGCATCGAAAGGATATTCTGCATGGCAAGGGGACGACAGCCCTGAACAATTTTTGAATCAGCCCCATCAGCAACGAGGCTCGTTGCACAACCTGTCATGCCGGATATGGATGGAAAGATGCATCATTTGATTTTACCGATAAAACCAGAATCGACTGCCTGGTGTGTCATGATACCACCGGCACCTACAAAAAAGATCCCCCGCCACCGGGTGCGGGGTGGCCTAAAGAAGAGGTGGATTTGAAACTCGTGGCACAGAATGTGGGCCATTCCTCCCGGGCCACCTGCGGGACCTGCCATTTCAATGGGGGGGGCGGAGAGGCCATAAAGCATGCAGACCTGTCACGGCAGCTGCTGACCCCGGACCGGAACTGCGACATTCACATGGGGGGATATGATTTTGCCTGTGCGGAATGTCACAAGACCCGGAATCATAAGATCTCGGGGAAAAGCTCATCCGTTCCCGTGGCTGAAGGGGTGGTGAACTGTGAAAGCTGCCATTCTCAAACCCCGCATTACAGCGGCGGTCTGCTGGATCATCATCTCAACGACCACAGCAAAACCGTGGCCTGTAATGTCTGCCATGCACCGGTCTATGCCAAGTGCAAACCCACCAAAACCTGGTGGGACTGGTCTCAGGCCGGCGACAAGAAACGGGAAGTGAAAAAAGACAAGTACGGCCAGCCCGACTATAACTGGAAAAAAGGGGAATTCAAGTGGGTGGAATCCGGGATGCCGGATTATGCCTGGTATTCCGGGTATATGGACCGGGTGCTCATGGGAGACAAAGTGGATCTGGCGGCAGACGTCATCACGCTGACCGATCCCGTGGGGTCCATCAATGACCCGGGTTCCAAGATCACCGCCTTCAAGATCATGAAAGGCATTCAGGCCATCGACGCAGATCATGCCCATGTGCTGGTGCCCCACCTGTATCCCAAAGACAAGAACGATCCCAATGCCTACTGGAAAAATCTGGACTGGGAAAAAGCGTTCCAGTCAGGCATGAAAGCAGTGGGCCTGCCGTACAGCGGGGCGTATGAATGGAAAGAGACCTGGATGTACTGGCGGATCAACCATGAAGTCATGCCCGCGGACATGGCATTGTCCTGTGTGCAGTGCCATGAAAGCCTCAAAGGCGACCAGACCTGCAACCGGTGTCACCAGGACAACCGGGAGGTGGATTTCAAGGCCCTCGCCCACAAGGGAACCGATTTTTCCTATATGAAATCAAAGGGACGGGATGTGGACCATCTCATCGACAAAACCGACTACATCGATTTCAAGGCCCTGGGGTATGAAGGCGATCCCATTATCCATGGCGGCCGGTTCAAAAAGCTGCCCATGGGGTACAAGCCCCGGTCTGATTAATCTGAACAGCAGCGGGCCAGGGTTGGCAGATGCGTTGCATCCGGTCCAGCCCTGGCCATTCTTTGTTGTGTCCACCAGGACAGGGGTGTTTTTAAGACGGCCGTGCCACCAGTACCGGAACACTGGATTTTGACATAACGCCGCTGGCTGTGCTTCCCAGCATCATTTTTTCGAACTCTCCATGGCCATGGGTGCCCATGATAATCAGATCGAAACCACCTTCCCGGGCGATGCTTGCAATTTCATTCACCGGATCACCGGCAGTGACAATGATACGGTTTTCCGACAACGGGCAATGGGGAATTTGTGACAGCACTTTCTGGGAGGTGATCCGCATCCGTTTGTGCATGGCTTTTTTGGCTGCCTCGATATTTTCGCGGTTCAGGGTCTCCCTCTCTTTTTTGTTTATTTTTCCCAGCAGATTGACGCCGGCTCCGGAAGAGTATTCATCCAGGATATCGGGCACAACATGCACAGCATAAACAGTGGCATTGTATTGGTTTCCGATACTGCAGGCATATTTTACCGCATGCCGGGCAGTGGGTGACAGATCAGTGGCAAAAAGGATTTTTTTGATATCAATCATCATTGACCCGGAAATGTCCAGGTCTTTGCTTTGTTCTTGGTGTTCGGCATCTGTTTTCGCGGCTGCGATCGGTGTTGGCGGTCCGAACATGACATTGACAAATTTGACATACCAGGCGGCAGACTGGATCTGGATGATATAGGCCAGAGAGATCAACAGGGCAATCGTCAGACCTTCTTTCCCAAAGGCGGTCATGGCAATGGCCAACGCGATGGAAAGGTCCCGCATGACAACCCCGAACACCATGGCAATGGCATCTTCCCGGTCAAAGAGGAATCGGCCGGCAATGGTCAGCAGAACATAGGAGATCAGGTAAAAAATAACCAGCGGGATCAGAATAATGAGGATATCTCCTGGATTGGCAATAATATGCTTTGCCTTGAGGGAGATGGCCAGAAATGCGATGAGTACAACCCCCAGCGCTGAAAATGGCGGGAATTTGGGCTTTATCTTTTCATTCCACTCTTTTTGGCCATATTTTTTTATGCCATAGGTCTGGGTTAAAAGTCCCACCACAAGGGGCAGAAACACAAAAATGGCAATCTGTTTGAACATATGGAGCATATGGACTTCGATGGTTGTCCCCATGAACACCTTTGTATAAACAGGTGCGGCCAGGGACCCGATAACCAGTCCGAAAACCACCATTTTGATGGCTGCTTCCTTACTGCCTTTTGCAAACCCGGTCCAGGAAATGGTCATGCCGGAGGTCGGGAGAACCCCGATGAGAAACAGTCCCACCGCCCAGAGGCCGTATTTGGGATCCTGACCCGACAGCAGCAGCTTGCCGATAAAAAATGCCAGCAGCGGTACAAGGACAAAATTGATCACCTGGGTGGCGGTCTGGAGCTTGAGATCACGGCCCTTGAAAATGGTTTTGACATTCAGGGTTACCATCATGGGATAAACCATGACAAAGGTAACCGGAATAATGAACTGCTTCAATGCGCTCGCATCAAACAGGTAGCCGAAAATAAGACCGGCTCCCATGGAAACCGGGATGGTCCATACCAGGTTTTTTTGAATATATGTCAACGCTTTTATCATGAGAGGTTTTCCTTTGTAAATGTGTGTTGGGTGTCAGTGTCGTCAAACCCTTTTTTGGTTACAAAATGGATGGGACATGACGATCGGAATTTACAGTAAATATCCGGATCACGGCATGTGAGGCACTGGTCGCACAAATAGATATTGTGTTTCATGCAAAGATAACTGGTTTGTCTTTCCGGATGGTTCGCACATCTGCCCATAGTTCCTCCTGGCGCGTCATCTGCGCTGTGATTTGTTTTTCAGAACAGCATCTAAGTTGTTTTCCAGGGTTTCCAGGGACTGGATTCCCACAAACCGCATTATTTCCCTGCCCTGATCGAACAAAATCAGGGTGGGGATACTCTGGACCATGTAGTGGGTTGCCGCCGCAGGCTGAGAATCGATGTTGATTTCCACAATGGCTGCCCTGCTTTTGTATTTTTCTGTCAGCTTACTGATGACCGGCACCATCTGCCTGCATGGTCCGCACCAGGGTGCACTGAAATCCACCAGTGCCACTTTGTCTTTTACACCAGGTGCAAATTCTGTGATGTCCATTTTTTGGGTATCCTTTTGCTTTGTGTGTCTGCATCGGTACTGCTACACATGAGATTGAGCAAATCAAGATTCATGCCAGAAAAACCCGTGCCGTATAAACCGTTTGCAACTCATGGCGGAAACCGGTTTTGCCTTTGTTCACACAGCACAATACAGACTGCAAAATGCCGTTACCTTATCATATTTCTGTTTCAGCGTATAACGGTAACGTTATGGAAGCTATAAAAGTTTGAAAGCCGTGTTTGACAAAAAAAATTCCCGGTGCTAACGTTCAAGGTATGCAAATAAGAGGTTTTGAAAAACTGCAGAAGAAGAACTGATTCAGGCGGCTGTATGCCGAAAGCACACACGCTATTACCAGCTGATCCCGGCAATCAGCCCGATGGAGTAACAACTTGTGAAAACCCATGAACTGTGGAATGTCCATTTCTTAAACCAGATCATTGACACCATGGCAGAAGGATTGTTCACCCTGGATGACCAGGGAATTATCACCTCCTGGAACCAGGCCATGGAAAACATTTCCGGCTTTTCCGCTCTTGAGGCGGTGGGCAGAGGATGTGACATTCTCAAATGCAGCCGGTGCTACGGCAAACAATGCCCGGCTGATATCCACGCCTGCGGGGTCATGGTTCATGGCCGCACAGAGGCAAAGGAATGCTTTGTCCGGCACAAAGACGGGTATGATGTGCCGGTGATCAAAAATGCCCGCCTGGCAAAAGATGACCAGGGACAGATCCTGGGAATCGTTGAAACCATAACGGATCTTACCGCACTTTCCCTGGCACAAAAGAGGGCGGATGATGCACGGCGCCAGCTGCAGCAGGCCTATAACCTGGGTAATATCATTGGCAAAAGTTCTGCCATGCAGAATGTGTTTGATGCTATTCGTGCTGCCGCAGACAGCCGGGCCACCGTGTTGATTCAGGGAGAAAGCGGCACTGGTAAGGAGCTGGTGGCCAAAGCCATTCATTTCAATGCTTCCAAAGACCAGCGCCCCCTGGTAATCGTCAATTGTTCCGCACTGTCGGAAACCCTTCTGGAAAGTGAGCTTTTCGGTCATGTCAAAGGGGCTTTTACCGGGGCGCACAAGGAACGTGTGGGCCGGTTTGAACAGGCCGATACCGGCACCATTTTTTTGGATGAAATCGGGGAGTTGACCCCTTATATGCAGGTGAAACTGTTGCGGGTCCTCCAGGAACGCGAGATCGAACGGGTGGGGGACACCAGAAAACGCAAGATCGATATACGGATTATTGCGGCCACCAACAAGGACCTGACGGATTTGACCAGAAAGGGGTTTTTCAGGGAAGATCTGTTCTACCGGCTCAAGGTGTTCACCAT
This sequence comes from Desulfotignum sp., assembly GCA_035268905.1. Classification (GTDB taxonomy): domain Bacteria; phylum Desulfobacterota; class Desulfobacteria; order Desulfobacterales; family Desulfobacteraceae; genus Desulfotignum. Next base: position 8,528 of record DATFJY010000026.1, on the reverse strand, counting down.
CCAGATGCCCCCTCTCCGGGACCGGAAGCCGGATATCCCTCTGCTGGCGGAGCATTTTGTCCAAAAAACCGGTAAGCGGGAAAACAAACAAATCAAAGGGGTTTCACCCGGGACCATGAAAATCCTCATGTCCCACCTGTGGCCCGGTAATGTTCGGGAACTGGAAAATGCCATTGAACATGCCTTTGTGGTCTGCAGGACCGATTATATTGACCAAACCGATCTGCCGGCGGAACTCCAGGATGCTGCCGAACATGCCGGAGAAACCGTCCCGTACCCGGCATCACCTGATCAGGGCCAAAAAAATCTGACCAGGGAAACTTTGGTGGATCTGCTGACACAATGCCGGTGGAACAAGGCAGAAGTGGCCCGGCGTATCGGTAAAAGCCGGACCTTGGTGTGGAAATTCATGAAAAAATGGGACATCCCCCTGCAGCAGCCGTAAAATCATAAGGGTAATGGTGATACCTATACCGATGCTGCCGGATATTTTTCGATGAACATTTTTTCTGCATCCGCAGTGCCGATGAGTACCAGTTCATCCCCTTTTTCAAGGACAATGGCCGGATCCGGATTGATGATCAGATTTTCGTTTTTTTTGACTGCCACAACACTGCATCCGGTGTTTTCCCTGATCTGGATGTCAATCAAGGATCTGTTTTCCAGCCTGGCATGCAGCGGCATTCTGAACACATTGAGGCCTTCGGAAAGCATGAGCATCTTCTGGGGTTGAATCAGGTTCATGATGGTGGTGGTCAGCAGGGAACTGAAGGACATCACCAGATTGGCACCGGCCCGGTGCATGGTGTTGATGTTTCTGTCCAGGCTTGCCCGGCTGATGATCTGCACATCCGGCCGCAGACGGCGGCAGTAGATGGTCAGATAGATGTTCAGGTTGTCGTCATGGGTGGTAATGATGATTGACGGGGTGTTTTCAAGACCTGCTTCGAACAGGGTATTGCGGTCGGCAGCACTACCATGGATAAAGTTTGGGTGCTTGTCTGCAATGCCGGGTTTTTTTTCCACCACGCAATGCGAAACCCTCCGGACACGCAGGGCTTCAGCCACTGCCTGGCCCACCCGGCCGCCTCCCAGCACCACCACCGGACTGCTTGTATCATTCTGTGATATATCCGCTGCAACGATGGTGCCATCAAACTGTTCCAGCTGTTCTTTGGTGCCGGCCAGTACCAGCACTGTGGACTCCGTGATCCGGGTGTCAGGGGATGGAATGTGAAATTTGCCCTGTTCCCAGACCCCGACAGCCGTCACACCACAATTTTCCCGCAACCGGCTTTCCGCCATGGTCTTCCCCTGAAGCCAGGTCCGCATGACCGGGGCTTCGGCAATCAGCAGGTCATCGAACTGCCCGATGATATTGGCCTGCATGTTGATTCCAAATACCCGGCGGGAAAGCGCTCTGCCCAGCATCTGGGTGAATTGGAAAACATGGGTGCTGCCGGCCAGTTTGAGAATGTCCAGGGAATCTTTCAGGTCGGCATTGGTTACGGTTTTTACCCGATCATTGATTTCCCGGATGGTGTAAATAATATTAGTGCTGGCGATATCATCATTTAATACCGCTACCAGTGCGGCCTGGTCAATGCGAAGGCGGCGGTAAGTTTCCGGGTCATCCAGTTCCCCCACCACCACACGGTAGCCCTGGTCATATAAATCCAGGGCATCCTGCAGCCCGGGGGTGAGAATCACATAGGCAAATCCGTATTGGTTGAGTTTTTCAATGAGCGTGACCGCCACGGCATCAAAATGGGTGAGAATCACATGCCCGGACATGTTACCGGGGACAGCCCTTGGTGCCCGTGCCTTGTTCTGTTCCTCCAGCCACGGGGCATAAAAGAACTGGATAAAGGTAAAAGGCAGCATCACCAGCAGAAAAACAATGCCGCTGAACAAGACCACTATGGAAAAAAGACGGCCCGCATCACTGTGAAAGGTAATGTCACCGAAGCCCAGGGTGGACATGGTGGTCAAGGTCCAGTAAAATCCGGTTACCCAGCTGTATTGCCGGCCTTCATACACCATCAGGACATGAAACAGCACCGAGAACAAGGTAAACAGAAATACCAGTACCAATACGAATTTGATCAGAATCCACCCATTGCTTTTTTTTCTGCCCGTTTTAAAAATAAGGGTCAGCTGGGTTGCCATGGTTTTGAGCATCTGTGTTATCCTTGTTTATTTCTGCCAATTCGGTTATTCACCTGTTGTATACCATACCGCGTATTTCGGGCCAACGGTTTTTCAAAAAAAGGACCACGTGCTGGATAGGAAATTTTTTTGAATGTGATAAAGCCTTGACAAAAAAAAGGTCCAACTTTAGGATGCATAAAGCCATCAGATCCGGTGAGCCGCAGAAACCGATGATAAGAGCCGGCTCCGGCTGCCTGGCAGGAAAAATGACAACAAAGGTAGTACCGACAACGGGCACCAGCATGACCTCATGAAAATTTTACCCTTTATTTTTCAAAAAATAAAAACCGCTGTAATGGATTTGCTGCCCATTATCCTGGTGATCGCATTTTTTCAGCTTGTTGTTATCAGACAACCCCTGCCCGAACTGGGTGAGGTGATTTTTGGCGCACTGCTGGTGGTGGCGGGGCTGGTTCTGTTTGTCCAGGGGCTTGAAATGGGGCTGTTTCCCATTGGTGAAGCCATGGCCTATGCCCTGGCCAGAAAAGGCAGCCTGTTGTGGCTGCTGGTGTTTGCCTTTGCCCTGGGGTTTTCTACCACTATTGCCGAGCCGGCCCTGATTGCCGTGGCAGCCGAAGCAGCTGATATCGCAGGCAAAGGCGGATTGATCGATCCGGATCAAAAATCTTTGAACACCTATGCCTTAGGGCTTCGTATCAGTGTAGCGGTTTCCGTGGGCCTGGCCATCCTGGTGGGGGTCATCCGTATCCTCAAAGGCTGGCCCATTCATTTTCTGATCATTGGCGGATATGTGGTGGTGATGCTCATGACCATTGTCGCGCCCAAAGAGATTATCGGTATTGCCTATGATGCCGGCGGGGTGACCACATCCACCATCACCGTGCCCCTGGTGGCAGCCCTGGGGGTAGGTCTGGCATCCTCCATCCAGGGCAGAAGTCCACTCCTGGACGGGTTTGGACTTATCGCGTTCGCCTCTTTGCTGCCCATGATTTTTGTCATGGGATACGGGCTGCTGATTTTTAACTGATAACAGGAGGGAATCCCCCTTGGAATTTTTACTGGATTTCGGAAAAATCCTGGTGGCCACCGGCAGGGATGTGCTGCCGATCATTCTTTTGATCGGGGGATTTCAGCTGCTGGTGTTGCGCCAGCCCATTCCCCACCTGGGCCGTGTGCTCGTGGGCGGTGTATATGTGGTGATCGGGTTGGCCCTGTTTCTGGCCGGACTGGAAAAAGCCTTGTTTCCCCTGGGCAAAATCATGGCGGCCCAGTTGTCCGACCCGGTGTTTATTTACGGCACCCCGGATCAACCGGCTCTGGCAGACTGGACCGCTTATGGATGGGTGTATCTGTTTGCCGCCATGATCGGATTTGCCACCACCATTGCCGAGCCCTCCCTCATTGCCGTGGCCTACAAGGCCAGTGAAGTGTCCATGGGGACCATCAGCCAGTGGGGCCTGCGCATTACCGTCGCCATCGGGGTGGCTGCAGGCATCAGCCTCGGTACCTTCCGTATTGTCACCGGTACCCCCCTTTACCTGTACATTCTTGTGGGGTATATCATGGTAATTTTGTTGACCCTGGTATCCCCGAAAAATATCATCGCACTGGCCTATGATTCCGGCGGGGTCACCACCTCCACCGTGACCGTGCCCCTGGTGGCGGCCCTGGGCCTTGGCCTGGCATCCACCGTGCCGGGCCGCAATCCCGCCCTGGACGGGTTCGGGCTCATTGCCTTTGCCAGCCTGTTTCCCATCATATCGGTGCTGGGTTATGCCCGGCTGGCCGTATGGATGACCCATCGTAAAACCAGAACAGCGGAGAAAACCTATGCGGTTTAAACTTATTTTAACCAGTGTAAAAGCTGAAATTACAGACAAGGTTGTCGATGCCGTCAAAAAAGAAGGGGCCACCGGGGCCACCATCATTCCCGCCAGAGGGACCGGCATCAAAGAGGCAAAAACATTTTTCGGCCTGACCCTGGAAGCCCAGACCGATATCATTATGCTGCTGGCGGAAGAACATGTGGCGGAAAAACTGTTGACCGTCATAAAAACCGCCGGAGAATTCGGCAAGCCCGGTACCGGCATTGCGTTCATGCTGCCGGTGGAGCATGTGGTGGGTCTGGAAAGCCAGATGGAAAAATTCAAGCAGAAGGCCAGGGACAGTTACCTCTAAATTTTTATCAGAGTATCACTTTTTTCAAGGAAGGCAACTTATGGAACCGGATAAAACCAGAATCATTCGGGTCAGGGATGTGATGCACAAAGGTATCATTTCCATTGACGGCATGGCCACCACCCGCGAAGCAGTCCAAAAGATGAAGGAAAACAAGGTGTTTTCTCTTCTGGTGAACAAACGGCATGCAGATGATGCCTGGGGCATACTGGTATCCCAGGATATTATCAAGGGCGCGATACTGCCGGGACGGTCCCTGGATGAGGTGAATGTGTATGAAGTCATGACCAAACCGGTGATCACGGTACCAGTGGATATGGATATCCGCTATGCGGTGCGGCTTATCTACCGGGCGGGTATCCGCCGGGCACCGGTGGAAGAAAAAGGAGAACTGGTGGGGATGATCTCCCTGATTGCGTTGATTCTTGATGAAAATGTATTTTAATAACGGCCATGGCCTGCCGCCACAACAAAAATGAAAGCTATTAGCTGTTAGCTGATGACTGCGCACTGGCGGCTTTCATATAACACCCATGCCCTGGCGGGCACAACAAATTATGAAAGTTATGAGGGGTGAGTTATGAGTATTGAGAGAAGCTAATTTGATATTTTTTTCTCACTACTCAAACCTCAAACCTCATATCTCACTACTTTCATATAAAACGGCCATGGGTTACCGCCACAACAAAAATGAAAACTATTTGCCGTTATCTGCATATCCCGGCGGGTGTGGGGGGATGAAAGGGTTCCGCTTTTTTTGTCCAGGTACTGATTCGGGGTGGAACCTGGTCATCCAGCCAAAAATGCAGTAAGGGATACCGTGAACCAGAAGCAGAGCAAAATCGGTGATGAAACCATACAAATATACCGGGTGGCCGGGTATGCTTTTGTTTTGAATCTGTTTCTGGCAGGCATGAAAGCCATGCTCGCCTTTTTTTCAGGCAGCCTTTCCATTACCGCGAGTGCCATTGATTCCGCCACCGATGCGGTGGCATCCCTTGTGATCTACGGGGGGGTTAGACTGTCCACAAAAAAGACCCGGTCGTTTCCTTTGGGCCTGTACAAACTGGAAAATGTCGCCTCTGTGCTCATTGCCATTTTTATTTTTATTGCCGGGTATGAGATTGTCGTAAGTATCTTTTCTTCCGCACAAAAAACACCGGCAATCTCCCTGCCTTTTGTGGGGCTGCTTGCCCTTGCCACGATACTGACCTATCTTTTTGGCCGGTATGCCATTATCATGGGCCGCAAAACACAATCCCCCACATTGGTTGCCGAAGGCCGGCACCGCCAGGTGGATGTGCTTTCTTCTCTGGTGGTTCTGGTTGCTGCTGTGCTGGGGTATCTGGAGATTGACTGGTCCGTGTGGGGTATCACCATTGACCAGATGGGGGCTTGTCTGATCCTGGTTTTTATAGCCCGTGCAGGGTGGGAACTTTTGTCCGACGGTATGCGGGTGCTGCTGGATGCATCCATTGATTTTGCCACCCTGGACCAGATTCAGAAGATCATAAAAAAAGAACCCCTGGTGGATCAGATAACCACTTTAACCGGCAGAAATGCCGGCCGTTTTCAGTTTATCCATGCTGGGGTTACCATGAAGACACAGCATCTGGAAAAGGCCCACCAGGTCAGTGAGCAGCTGGAAAAAAAGATCCGGGAACAGATACCCCACATAGAAAAAATAACCATTTTATATGAGCCGCAGCAGCGGGCACATATCAGGATAGCCCTGCCCCTGGCCGATGAAAACGGCATGATCAGCAGTCATTTTGGTGAAGCCCCCTGGTTTGGTATGGTGCATGTCCAGCGCACTGATCAGACAATCACCCGACAGGAAATTGTGAAAAACCCCCATGCCGATACCGAGACCGCAAAAGGTATCCGCGTGGCCGAATGGCTGGTGGATTTTGGTGTCGACCATGTGGGCATGAAAGAGGATATCTCCCACAAAGGACCGGGCTATGTCCTGGCAAACGGAGGGGTTCAGACCCACCTGGTTTCCAGTGAAAACTTGCGACAGGCGGTTGCTGAAATAAGCGCTGCCGAACTGTGATATCAGCGGTTTCTTCTGCCGCCGCCACCTAAGCCTCTGCCGCCGCCCATACCCTGGCCGCCGCCACCGCCCATGCCCCGGCCACCGCCTCTGCCGCCGCCTTTTCCCATGCCCCGGCCGCCGCCCATACCACCGCCGCCGCTCATACCCGGGCCTGCGGGCGGGGGGCCCTGGCTGGCACCAGGGGAGGGTGCCTCTTCTCTCGCAGGAGATGATGCGGCAAGTTTGCCATTTTTAAATGCCGCTACTGCATGCCTGACAGTCCCGGCCTGGCCTGTGTATACGGAAATGTTTTCAGCGGCAAACACATCCATTGCCTTGGGGCCGCAGTTACCGGTTAACACCGTCGTGGCCCCTTTTGAAATGACAAAGCTGGCTGCCTGTATCCCGGCGCCGCTGGTCTGGGCATTATTTTCATTGGGAAAACTGTGGGTTTCCATGGTGTCCGGGTCTATAATCAAAAAATAGTCGCACCGGCCAAAACGCTGGTTAATCTGGGCATCAAGATCTTTGCCTGAGGCACTTACTGCAATTTTCATTTTTTCCTCCTTATTTTGTATGAAAGCCTTCAGCCGGAAGTACACAGTCATCAGCTTCCCTTAAACAATTACAAATTTTTTCCTGCTGGGAACTACCAGCTACCAGCTAAAGTGGCAACCCGCAACCCAAATGCCCTTCCTCATTTTCTTGTTTTTGTTGACAGGAACTAAGTCGTAAGGCACTAAGGGCTAACAGCTTACAGCTAATAGCTACCAGATGTCATTTTTTGTGTAATCTGGTCAAACGCCCCTGTGATGGGCGAATCTGAAAATTTTTGCTGAAACGCCACCCCCTGGTCTGCGCAGACCACCATTTCAGGATCAAACGGGATTTTTCCCAGAAACGGAATGTCATAGGCCAAAGCAGTCTTTTTGCCGCCCCCGGTCCCGAAAATGTCCACCATCTTTTTGCAATGGGGACAGGTGAATCCGCTCATGTTTTCAATGATGCCGTAAATGGGCATATTGACATTTTTACAAAAACTGATGGATTTGCGGATATCCGCCAGGGCCACCTCCTGGGGGGTGGTCACAATAACGGCTTTGGCATCCGGGATCAGCTGGGCAATGGTAAGGGGTTCATCTCCGGTACCGGGAGGGGAATCTATGATCAGAAAATCCAGATTTCCCCAGTCAACTTCCCCGATGAACTGCCGGATGGCTGAATGCTTGACAGGCCCCCGCCAGATAATGGCTTCATCCCTGTTCTGCATCAAAGATTCCATGGAGATTACCTTGAGGTTCTCAGAAAAGGGGATAGGGGTCATTTTGTGGGTACCGTCAACCGTGAGCATCCCGGAAAGTCCCAGCATATGAGGGATATCCGGTCCATGGATATCAACATCCAGTAATCCCACCTTACGGCCTTTTTGGGCCAGGGCAATGGCAAGATTCACAGATATACTGGTTTTTCCAACCCCGCCTTTGCCGCTCATAATCAAAAATTTGTGGGTTATCTTTTTCAAAGACTGCCTGGCTGATTCATCTGGATCAGGTCCCGGCATCCTGTCTGCAATCTGTCCTTTGGTACCGGTTTTTTGTTGCATATCTTACGCCCTTTCACATAAAGGTGTTGCCTGTTTCATGTGCCAATTATATCTACCAATTTCATATAAAATTCATATAAACACCCATGCCCTGACGGGCACAAAAACGTATGAAAGCGTTAGCCGGTGGTAACAGCAGGGAAAATTTTGTTTACAGGAAGCGGTTAATTGCGTACTAATAGCTAACGGCTAACAGCTTTCATATAGCTTTCATATAAAAAATATAGCAAGGTTTGTACCAGAAGCATGGGAAAACTGCAGGGCGGTCATATGCATACACAAATAAAGACCTTCACGGTTCCGGGTGCCGGTGTTTGGGGGGCCAAGACAGTAGCAGTATTGCATTGTTTTCGATCATGATTGCACTATTGCATCTTTGGGTCTGGACAGGGCGGTTGACCGGGAACAAATATTTGACATTTGGCTGGTCTTGTGTGCATATTGCCTTGGTAAACAGCAGCAGAAACCATGATGACAAGGAGTGACGTATGGCAGGTGTAAACAAGGTAATACTCATTGGCAATCTGGGAAGAGACC
>DATFJY010000025.1:0-2886 GCA_035268905.1 Desulfotignum sp. | reverse complement strand
TTTTTCCCATTTTCTCAAGGAAATGGGACTCATTGGAGAACGGCAGGTGCTGCCGGGTACCAGCAGAGGTCTTTTTCTGCATGATTTTTTTTCCCGGGTACTGCCTTCGGATCGGGGACTGTTTACGAAAACCCAGCGGGGAGATGCATGGGCCAGATTGACCCGGAATATCGGGTTTGCTAGCTGGACAGCTGTTATCATTGCAATGTGCGGAATTTTAAGCTATTCATTCGTGAAGAATTTGCACAGCATTCAAGCTGCATCAGATCAGTTTGCAGGTCCCAAAGTTTTTCAGGGGAATCTGATTTCCGATATGGCTACTCTGGACCAGTTCAAAGCAACCATCCAGGAAATTGAGCGCAGTAATACCGATTGGTGGATCCCACGCCTGGGGCTTAACAAAAGCATTTCAGTGGAAGCGGAACTGAAACAAAAATTTTGTACGTTGGTTGAAGAGCGGATGCTTTTACCGTTTGATAAAAAAATGGTGGAAAACATGAGCTATTTCAATCAGGATACGCAATTTGATGTGTTTATCCGGCACGTGAATCATCTGGTATACCGGATCAACCTCATGAAAGCCAGGCTTCTGGATCAGAATATCGAAAATATGAAGCTGCCTGATTTTGATGTTACTGCCGCAGGTGTCCGGGATGATATCGCAGCCGACGTCCGGTTCAAGATCGGCGAGCTATATCTCCAATACCTGACCTGGCAGGAAGATCCCCAGGCCATTAACCGGAAAATGAACGAGCTGCAGAAATGGCTGGCACAGATTGTTTCCATTGACGGACTCACTTTGAACTGGCTTGTAGCCCGGGTCAATACAGATCCGGATATGCCGGCCTACATCCTGGCCGATTTCTGGGGGAAGTCTGTCCAGGAAGATCCCCCTGTTATGGTTGCCCCTGGTTTTACACGTAATGGCAAGGAAAATATTGACAGCTTTATTGTTGATATGGAATCCGCACTGGTTGAACCACTCATCCTGGCGGGGAAAAAACAGGATTTTTATGCCTGGTATGAAACAGCTTACCTGGAAGCCTGGATGGCATTCATTGCCGAATTTGATAATGGAAGAAAAAACCTGAAAACCCGCCAGGAATGGCAGGCGGTTTCCAAACGGGTATATCAGAAAAAAGGGCCGTATTTCGTGCTGTTGGATCTCATTTCCCGTGAACTGCAGCCCTTCTCCGGACAGAGCAATCTGCCGGAGTGGGTCAATCTGGTCGCGGATATCAGGAAGCTCGATAAACAAGCCGCCGCGTTGCGGGTCAAAAAAGACGGAACCACCGGTGTGGTGGGAACTGCTGTTGCAAAGATAAAATCCAAAATACCAGGGGGATCAAGGTTGCGGTTGAACGATACAGAAATGCTCCAGGCAGGCAAGGCATTTATGACCTATCAGGACAGCGTTTTCCAGCTGCCTCCACTTGTCTCCTCTCAGCAGGCAGCATTCGATTTTGCAATCCAGATCTATGTGGAGGATCCGGTTACCAGCAACATCCCTTTCTTTACAGCGCAACAGGCTTTTGAGAAACTGCGGCAGCTTTTTGCATATTCGGATGAAAAGAGTGAACAGATCTGGCAGATTTTGGCAGGGCCCATGGCTTTTTTTCAAACGTTCGCCCTCAAAGAAACTGCATGCCGTCTCCAGAAAAAATGGGAACAGGATGTGCTGCTAGGTGTGCAGGATGCTGCAGGTACGCAGAACATGAACACCGTTTTGATGGGATCGGACGGATTGGTCACCAGGTTTCTGGAGGGACCGGCAGCCCCTTTTGTGAAAAGGGGCTTGAAGCAGGGATATTATGCTGCCAAGGTGTATGACAAAAGTGTTGCCCTGAAACCGGGTTTTTTTACATTCCTTGCCAGGGGGGTAAAGGCGGCCAGACCGGTAAAATCGCACTATAATGTGAAAATAAGCGGTCTTCCCACCAGTGCCAATGATGGTGCCCAGATTCAGCCCCATGCCACACACCTGGAGCTGGTCTGTACCGAGGGAGCAGTTATGCTGGAGAATCTGAACTATCCGGTTCAAAAAGTGTTCACCTGGTCTCCCCAGTCTGACTGCCAGGTGATCTTTTCTATCAAAATCAGCAGCATGACCCTGGTCAAAAAATATACCGGTCCGTATTCCTTCCCCCGGTTTCTCAGGGATTTTTCCGGCGGGCGCCGCAGTTTTACCCCGGCTGACTTTCCTGAACACCAGGGCAGTCTCGCCCGCCTGGGGATCCGGTCCATAAACGTCAAGTATGAATTTTCCGGCAGCCGTGAGGTGATCGGGCTGCTGGGGGCCACACCGGGAAGGCCGCCCGTGGAGATCGCCCCATGCTGGGAATAGACAGACGGTGGTTGAAGCCGGATGTTGCCGCCTGCGGCAAGCATCCGGCATTTAATGATTTTATCGGTATAAATATGACATTCCCACTGGCCAATGCATTGGCATCCTGGGTGGACGCAGGCGTAAAAGCAGGCACGGCAACGGATGCCAAAAAAGCCAGAGGAATTCATTCATTTCAGTTCTGGACACGGGGCAGTCATAAACAGACGTTGATTGTGGGGATTATCAAAGACAGCGGTGATAGCTTGGGGAGGATCTATCCACTGCTCATCATGGGGCAGGTATACATGAAAGAGAACAACAGGCAGTGGCCTGTAGTTTTTGACCATTTTCGTGAAGTGTTCCGGGCATTTGAAGAGATGACGGCTGCACGGTATAACCGCTTCAAGGAGTTTGAAACAGCATTGTTTGATATACGATTCCCGGAGATTGACAAAGGTAACATGGTCAAAATGTCCGGGTTTTCAGACAGCCTGGCAGCCTGGTCCAGGAAAAGCAGGCCTGATGAAAATCTGATACTGCCGGTGCCTGTTTTTCTGGAA
>DATFJY010000024.1:0-5057 GCA_035268905.1 Desulfotignum sp. | reverse complement strand
GCCGGCAAAAAATCCCACCAGGATGCCCGCCGCCCAGAACCATGTTTTATCCGGTGCCAGCACCGCCATCAGGGCAGCCAGGGCCAGGATACAATTGCTGATCTGGATGGTGGTTTTTCCCCCCAGCCGGTCATCATATATGCCCATGATCAGTGCCCCAATGCCGGCGGAAACGTTCAGGACAATGCCGAAAATCATGATCTCCTGGAAGCTGAACCCAAATGTGCCGGCAGCATAGATCCCCCCAAAGGCAAAAATGGTCACAAGCCCGTCATTGTAGATCATCCGGGCCACCAGCAGCCGGACTATCTGCCGGTATTTCCGGATCTCTCTAAAGGTATCCGCAAGATCAGCCAGCCCGCTTTTGGCAATACGGGCCTTGTCTGCCCGGACCAGGGGTACCGTTCCAGGCACCCACAAAAACAGCGGAATGGAAAACAGGGCAAACCAGGCCGCCACCAGCAGGCAGGTAGCCCGTATATTCACCCCGTCTGTAGTGGACAGGCCGAACCAGGGTGTTTCCGGGCTGATAAATCCCACCAGCGCCACCACCATGGCAGCCAGGCCCCCGATATACCCCACACCCCAGCCCACGCCGGAAATTCTGCCGATATTGTTCCGGGTGGAAATATCCGGCAGGTATGCATTGTAAAACACATTGGAAAACTCAAAGGCGATATTGGATATCACAAAAAAGAAAAGCGCCCAGAACACCTGGCCGGGTGACACCCAGAACAGGGCGGCTGTCCCGGCCACGGTCACCACGGTTGACAAAAACAAAAACCGCTTGCGCAGCCCCCCCTGGTCTGCCAAAGCCCCCAGCACCGGGGACAAAAATGCCACACAAAGGGCGGTCATGGTGATTCCCCTGGACCACAGTGCCGTACCCGCTACCTCGTCCGGGGCAATGGCAGACACAAAATAGGTGCCGTAGATGAAAGTGACCACCAGGGTGGTATAGGCGGAATTGGCAAAATCAAACAACACCCACCCGAATACCGTGCGTTTATCTGCCGGTGCCGTGATCATACAGGTTTCTCCTTTTTACACGGGGCGATCACCCCTGTGTCTGGTATAAATCCGTTAAAAGATTGTCCTGTCCTTTCCAGAACCGGCACAATGGTATGCCAGGCCGGATTTCAGGCAGATCAGGATGCCTTGTCAGAGAACCGGTGGGGTTTTTCTGTGACAGTTCAGCAGACACCATGTCCAGCAGACACAGGGCAGAGATTTCCACCTGCCGGGTCAGATCCGGAATACCGGCTTTGCCGTGTCTGCCGGTCACCGGGTCCTGGTAGTGAAATGTCTGATAAAAAAAGGGCAGCGCCACCCCCTGTTTCACCGGATAGATCAATGCCAAAGCCGAATCCGGCACCCAGTGACGAATCTGGTTCATAGGGTGCAGTATGCGGTAAAGCATGGTGACCCGAAACAGGGCCTGGTAAAATGCATGGGAGCGGACAGCATATCCCAGGCAGGTTCTTTCATGGGACCCACCCAGGTTGAACACCTCACCCAAAAGGTTGAGCAGCCGGTATCTTGAAACTTCAACCTTCTCCAGAATACGGCCCAGACTTTTTCTGGCGTTTGGGCCGGCCAGGTGCTGAAAATACAGGTCCATAGCGGTCTCAAACTGCCGGTGGCGGGCCGTGGCACCGGAATGCTGGGGGGAAATGCCGGAAAAATAATACACCAGCGGATGAAAAGCAGTATCTGAAAGGATGTGACAGATGATACCGGCCCCTAAAGCCAGGGCAGCAGGATCGGGTTGTAATACAAGCTTGCTGTCAAAAAAAGCCAGCACCGGTGCCAGGGCCTGGACATCGGGACGGTGAAACGGATCAGCTGCAGCCTGGATACGGTTTTTTTTGGGACCCAGAAGGTAATAGAACGGGATATCCGGTGCCACCGCACCCAGAAAAAAAAGATTTTCATGGGTATGGACGGGGATATAAAAGAGTGATTCCTCAGGAAGGTTTTCTCTGACCAGCCCGGCCAGATACCAGTGGGAAATCTCCTTGGGCATGGGCTTATCCGTTTTTCAGGTGACTGTTTTATGCGGCCTGCTGCTCCAGTGCAAGCAGTTTTTCCTTGATATCCAGCCCGCCGCCAAACCCGACGAGTCTGCCGTTTTTTCCGATCACCCTGTGGCAGGGAATGACAATGGGTATGGGATTTTTTGCATTGGCCATGCCCACTGCCCGGGATGCTTTGGGGTTGCCGATCCGCCTGGCCAGTTCCCCATAGGAAATGGTGGTGCCATAGGGAATTTTTTTCAACGCCTGCCAGACCCTGCGCTGAAATTCGGTTCCTTCCGGGGCGGTTTCCAGGGAAAACTGTGTCAGTTTTCCTTGAAAATAGGCGGCCAACTGTGACAGGGCATCTGAAAAGGGCTGGGTGGCGTATACCCAGTCAGGCTGGGGCGTGTACAGGAACTTTCCCTTGGAAAAACTGATAAATTCCAGCTTTCCAGTCCCGCCGATGAGCAGCCGGCCCACAGGGGAATCATAATAACAATACTCCATGCCCTCTCCTTTATCGGTGGTTCTATTTTTTGGTTATTGTTTTTTACCAGATATAAAACAGGAAAGAAAAGGGTATTTTTTCAATTTCCATTTTAAAAAAATGCAGTTTATAGGTATAATCAGATCCATGGAAATTGAATTGTTTGAAATACGCGACCATCTGTTTTCCTATCCCCCGTTTCGAAACCTGCCCAAAGCGGTTGTAGAGGATCTGGTTTCCCACATTGAAGTGGCCTATTTCCAGGCCGGGTCTATGATCCTTACCCAGGGCCAGGAAAACCAATATCTTTTTGTCATCAGAAGCGGTGCGGTTGAAATTTTGAGAAGCTCGGGGGAACTGTATACCCGCATGGGAGAGGGCGAGTCTTTTGGCCAGTTTGCCCTGATGCGCAAAAGAAAGGTGCGGTATCCTGCCAGGGCCATTGAAGATACCCTGGTTTATAAGATACCGGATGCACCGTTCCAGCAATTGATCGATACCTACGACCGGTTCGCCGACTACATGGAAGAAGACCACAGTACCCGGCTGAAAAATGCCCTGGGCAGATCTGTTCATGAAAACCGGAATCCATTGATGACATCCCAGGTCCGAAAATTGATCCACCAGCCCATTGTCAGCGCCTCACCCCATATATCCATCCAGGAGGCTGCGGTACGCATGACTGAAAAACGGGTTTCCTCCCTGGTACTGGTGACAGATGACCCCCCCGGGGACCAGTCCCCCATTGTGGGATTGGTCACAGACAGGGACCTGCGCAAGCGGGTCATTGCCAGAGGTCTGCCATTTTCCACTTCTGTGGAAAACATCATGTCCAAGGAGATCATATCTATCCAGGCCCGGGAATATGCATTTGATGCCATGCTGACCATGATGCGCCACAACCTGCACCATCTGCCCATCCTGGACCAGCATACGCCGGTGGGGGTTGTTTCGGTGTCTGACCTGATCCGGTATGAATCCCATGGATCTGTCTACCTGGTGGGCGATATTTTCCGACAGAAAACAGTGGAGAATCTGGTCGCCATATCCCCGAAAATCCAGCAGCTCTTTGTCCAGCTGGTGAATGAAGATGCAAACTCCCACAGCATCGGAGCTGCCGTATCCCGCATGGGCATCTGTATTTCCCAGCGCCTGCTTCAGCTTGGGGAAAAAAAACTGGGGCCGCCTCCCGTCCCTTACTGCCTTCTGTCTTTGGGGTCCATGGCCAGGGATGAAATGACCGTAGTTACAGACCAGGACAATGCCTTTATCCTGGACGATGCCTTTGATCCGGCTGTTCATGATACCTACTTCAAGGCCCTGGCCCAGTTCCTGAGTGACGGGCTTGACCAGTGCGGATTTCCCTACTGCACAGGGGATATCATGGCCACCAATTCCCAGTGGCGCCAGCCGCTCTCTATCTGGAAAACTTACTTTACCGACTGGATTGACACCCCTGATCCCGAAGCATTGCTCCATGCATCCATATTTTTTGACCTGGACGGCATTTTCGGTGAAACCGGCTTAGCCGGCCAGCTGCGGAAACTGGTTTTGGACAAGGCAAAGGACAGCAAGCGTTTTCTGGCCTGCCTGGCCAGGAATGCACTGCTGCGCAGCCCGCCTCTGGGATTTTTCCGCAAATTTGTACTGGAGCATGACGGCCGGCACAAAAAGAGCTTCAACCTCAAGCGCAGGGGTACGGCTCCTGTGGCCGACCTGGCCCGGGTCCATGCCCTGGCCTGCGGTGCCATGCCTTTGAACACCGAAGAACGGCTGACCCATGTCAAGGAAACCCCTCTGCTGGCAGAGGGCGTAGGCGACGACCTCCTGGATGCCCTTGAGCTGATCTCCATGGTGCGTATCCGCCACCAGGCCCGGCAGGTGGAAGCAGGTATATCCCCGGACAACAATGTCATACCTGAAACTATTTCCTCATTTGAGCGCGACCATCTCAAAGATGCCTTTCAGATCATATCCCAGGCCCAGTCCTTTCTCAAATACCGCTACAATGTGTCGCCTGGGATGCAGACCGGCATCGACCCCTCCCGAAAATGACCAGGAAAAACACCATATCTGACAAACAGCCCCTGGACTGGGGATCCCGGTTTTCCCTTCTGGCTGATCAGGCCCGAGATCCCCGGCTCAAAGCCTATTACAGGGCAGCCCACATTCCCGGACACACCCCGGTAAAACAGGTGAAATTTCTGGCCCTGGATATGGAAACCACCGGATTGGACCCAAAAACCGATGCCATCATCAGTGTCGGGTTTCTTCCCCTTTTTCATGACCGCATTCTGTGCAGCGGTGCCCGCTACTGGGTGGTACGGCCTGACCATCCAATCCCTGACATTCAGACCACCATCCACGGCATCACCCATACCCGCATGCACACCTGCCCTGATTTTTCTACCATTCTGGAACCTTTGCTCCAGGCCATGGCCGGCCGGGTGGTGCTGGTTCACTACCACCACATTGAACGGCATTTTCTCGACAGGACAGTGCTGGATACAACCGGTGATACCCTGGTATTCCCTGTAGTGGATACCATGGAG
>DATFJY010000023.1:0-4690 GCA_035268905.1 Desulfotignum sp. | reverse complement strand
CCGATGGGATGGCCCAGGGCCACACTGCCGCCGTTGACATTGACTTTTTCCGGGTCCAGCCCCAGCACCTTGTTGATGCCGGCGGAGGTGCCGGAAAACGCCTCATTGATTTCAAACAGATCGATATCATCAATGCTGATGCCCTGTTTTTTCAGCACCTTGGGAATGGCATAGATGGGGGCCATGAGCACATATTTCATGTCAATGCCAAAAGATGCCTGGGCACCTATCCGTGCCATAACGGTGCAGCCCAGCTCTTTGGCCTTTTGTTCGCTCATGACCACCACGGCAGACGCCCCGTCGGAAATAATAGACGCGTTGCCTGCCGTGCCTTTGCCGTCCTTTTTAAAGGCGGGCTTCATTTTGGACAGCAGTTCAAAAGAGGTGTCCTGGGGGCATTCATCTGTGTCAAAAATCTTGGGGTCCCCCTTGCGCCGGGGCACTTTCACCGGCATGATCTCATCTTTGAACCGGCCGGATGCCACAGCTGCATTGGCCCGGGCATAGGATTCGGCCGCATACCGGTCCTGGTCTTCCCTGGAGATCTCCCAGCGCTCCGAGCACAGCTCATTGGACATGCCCATGTGGAAATCATTGACAATATCCCACAGACCGTCATGGATCATGTGGTCTTCAATGCGGCCGGGGCCCATGCGGTGTCCCCACCGTGCCTTGTCCATGTAATAGGGGGCCATGCTCATGGTTTCCATGCCGCCGGCCACCACCACATCGGCATCGCCGCACTGGACGGCCTGGGCCGCCAGCATCACCGCCTTCAGAGAGGAGCCGCACACCTTGTTCACGGTAATGGATTCCACTTCCCAGGGCAGGCCTGCCCTGACCGTAGCCTGCTTGGCCGGATTCTGGCCGTAGCCGCAGGGCAGGACCATGCCCATGATGCATTCGTTGACCCGGGAGGAATCTATGTTGGCCCGGGAAAGGGCTTCCGTAATCACCAGGGCACCCAGGTCTGTGGCGCCCATGGTGCTCAGGGTGCCGCCGAAACTGCCCAGAGGGGTTCGCACGGCGCTGACGATGACAGGGTTCTGCATGGGGTTGTCTCCTTGTGTTTTTCTGTAGTTATTCGCTATAATGATTAATAAAGCCAGTTTAAAACTTTTAAATTATCTATGCGATCGAAGTGCCGGGTATTGTCTGTTATCACGACCAATTCATTTTGTATGGCAGTAGCGGCAATAAGTATGTCGGCATCTTCTACCAAAGCGCCTTTCTTTTTTTAAGACATCATAAATTTCAGCCACTTTTTCAGCTGTCAAAGAATCCAGATCCAAAACTTCGCAAGAAGACATAAATTCTTTGAATGCATTAACTTTGCTGGTACTGGAAAGGGCTTTTAATCCTCGAATTATTTCGTAATAGGTAATTACACTGACCGAAAAAATCCTATGGAAGCGCAGATATTTCTCTGCTTTTTGAATTACAGAAGCATCACCACGCATGAAGGCAGAGATGATGTTGGTATCAATGAGGGCTTTTTTCATAATTTGACTTCACGCCCCGCAAATAAATTCCGTCTTTTGGTGATATGTTTGAAAAGATCTGCCTCTTCATCATTCAGATCGTTCAGCATGCCTGCATACGCCATTATATTAGCATTTTCAGTATTTTTATCTGAATCATTAAGGATTTCTTTTTTCATGAAATGAATCATTCTGAGAATTTTTTCAATATCATTATGATTCAGTCCTTTTATTTCCTGAAGTATTCGTTGTTCATATACTTTGTCTGAGATCATTGCAACCTCCCCAGCTGTTTGTTTCTTTCCCTGCAACCAGTAAAATACAGTTTATCACAGGCCATGACCAATGGCAATTGCATGTAACCATTCCCGCTGCCGGCACCAGTAAAAACAGGCAGGACATGCCACAGAAAACCTTTACCACGGTAGGAGCCCCGGGAGGTGCCTTGCTGCAGGACTGTCAGAACGCGTTCTCAGGCCGGCAGCAAGGCACCTCCCGGGGCGGCATCCCTGACGAACAGTCTCACCCCGCTCATATGAGATGAGTCTGCCAATCCTGCACTGTTACATATTGCGGCGGTATTTGCCCCCCACTTCGTACAGGGCCCCGGTGATGGTGCCCAGGGAGCAGACCTTTACTGTCTCCATGAGCTGGGCAAACATGTTGCCCCCGTTCAGGGCGGTTTCCTGCAGATTTTTTATGGCGGTTGCCTGTTCATCCCCGTGGGCGGCCTTGAAATTTTCCAGCCGCTCCAGCTGTTCGTTCTTCTGGGCATCGCTTGACCGGGACAGTTCCAGGTGATTGGCCATTTCCGCGTAATCCGCATCCGGGTCTTCAAAGGTGTTGATGCCGATAAGCGGCAGTTTGCCTGAATGTTTCTGGTGCTCGTAATACATGGACTCTTCCTGGATCTTGCCCCGCTGATACCCGGTTTCCATGGCCCCGAGCACCCCGCCCCGCTGGGTGATGCGCTCGAATTCCACCAGCACGGCCTCTTCCACCAGATCGGTGAGTTCATCCACGATAAACGATCCCTGGAGCGGGTTTTCATTTTTGGCCAGGCCCCACTCCCGGTTGATGATCAGCTGAATGGCCAAAGCCCTGCGCACCGATTCCGCAGACGGGGTGGTGATGGCCTCGTCAAAGGCATTGGTGTGCAAAGAGTTGCAGTTATCATAAATGGCGCACAGCCCCTGGAGGGTGGTTCTGATATCATTGAACTGGATATCCTGGGAATGCAGGGACCGGCCCGAGGTCTGGATATGGTATTTGAGTTTCTGGGATTTGTCATTGCCTTTATACTTGAACCGCATGGCAATGGCCCAGATGCGGCGGGCCACCCGGCCGATGACCGTGTATTCCGGATCCATGCCGTTGGAAAAGAAAAACGACAACGACGGGGCAAAATCATCGATATCCATGCCCCGGGACAGGTAATATTCCACATAGGTGAACCCGTTGGCCAGGGTCAGGGCCAGCTGGGTGATGGGGTTGGCGCCGGCTTCGGCAATGTGATACCCGGAAATGGAAACTGAATAAAAATTTTTCACCTGGTGGTCGATAAAATACTGCTGGATATCCCCCATCATTTTCAAGGCGAACTCAATGGAAAAGATACAGGTGTTCTGGCCCTGGTCTTCTTTGAGGATATCTGCCTGGACCGTTCCCCGCACGGTGGACAATGCAAAGGCCCTGATATCTTGAGCTTCCTGTTCAGTGGGCTTTCTGTTGTTCTCTGTTTCAAATTTTTCCATCTGCTGGTCAATGGCCGTGTTCATGAACATGGCCAGCATCATGGGGGCCGGACCGTTGATGGTCATGGACACGGAG
Source organism: Desulfotignum sp. (assembly GCA_035268905.1). Classification (GTDB taxonomy): domain Bacteria; phylum Desulfobacterota; class Desulfobacteria; order Desulfobacterales; family Desulfobacteraceae; genus Desulfotignum. Next base: position 1,379 of record DATFJY010000023.1, on the reverse strand, counting down.
GTGTTTGGGGAACACAGGTCAAACCCGTGGTACAGCAGTTTCACATCATCCAGGGTGCAGATGCTCACCCCGGAGGTGCCGATCTTGCCGTAGATGTCCGGCCGCCGGTCCGGGTCGAATCCGTACAGGGTGACCGAATCGAATGCGGTGGACAACCGTTTGGCAGGGTATGAGGAGGACAAAAGCTTGAACCGGCGGTTGGTATCGGCAGGGCCCCCTTCGCCTGCAAACATCCGGGTGGGGTCTTCATCAGCGCGTTTCAGGGGGAACACCCCGGCGGTATAGGGAAAACTGCCGGCAAAATTTTCTTTGCGCATCCACTGGAACTGGTCTCCGGGATCGGAAAACCGGGGCCGGGCGATCTTCGGGATCCTGGAATGGGACAGGGATCTGGTATACAGGGGCACTCTGAACTCTTTGTCTCTGACCTGGTAGACCAGCTCATCATTTTCACAGGCAGCTGCACTTTTCGTGTAATGGGAGATCATATCCTGTGTCTCCGGATCAACCGCATCTGCGGCTGCTGCCACCGCTTTTTTCAGGCCGGCCAGCACCTGGTCCATGTCACCTGTCTGACCGTCAAGCTGTTCCACGGCAGCTGTCAGGTGCCAGTGACGGCGCACCGCATCTGCCTGGTCCCGGGTGGTCTTATGGTATGCCCTGACAGTGTCGGCAATTTCCGCCAGATACCGGGTGCGCTCTCCCGGAATAATAATGGTCTTGGAGGAGGATTCCTTACCATCGGTTCCGGGGATGGTCGAGGTATACTGGATCCCTTTTCGTTCATTGATGAGATCCAGCAGGGCATGGTAGAAAGCGGTGATGCCGTCATCATTGAATTTGGAGGCAATGGTGCCGTACACCGGCATCTCTTTGGGGTCTTTGTCCCAGATTTTCCGGTTGCGCTGGACCTGTTTTCTCACGTCCCGGATGGCATCTTCGGCCCCTTTTTTCTCATATTTGTTCACCACCACAATGTCGGCATAATCCAGCATATCGATTTTTTCCAGCTGGGACGGGGCACCGAATTCCGCGGTCATCACATAGACGGACATGTCCACCAGATCCACCACCCGGGAATCCCCCTGTCCGATGCCGGCGGTTTCCAGCAGGACCATGTCAAACCCGGCCGCCTTGACCACCGAAAGCACCTGGGGCAGGGCCTCGGGCAGCTCTGCCTGGGACATCCTGGTGGCCATAGACCGCATGTAGACCCTGTCCGTGTCAATGGCATTCATGCGGATGCGGTCTCCGAGCAGGGCGCCCCCGGTTTTGCGCCGGGAGGGGTCACAGGAGATGACCGCAATGTGCACATCCGGCAAATCCCGCAGCATGCGGATGATCAGCTCATCGGTCAAAGAGGACTTGCCGGCCCCGCC
>DATFJY010000022.1:0-12116 GCA_035268905.1 Desulfotignum sp. | reverse complement strand
CTGCTGACCATGCTGCGCCGGCTCATCGGAGAAGACATCGACCTGGTATGGCAACCCGCCCCCCAACTTTGGTCCGTGAAAATGGACCCGACCCAGATCGACCAGATCCTTGCCAACCTGTGTGTCAATGCCCGGGATGCCATTGACAGCGTGGGCAAACTCACCATTGAAACCGGAAACAAAACATTTGATTACGTATACTGCAATGAACATCCGGGGTTTATCCCCGGTGATTTTGTCCTGCTGGCGGTCAGTGACAACGGCTGCGGCATGGACAAAAACACCCTGGACAACCTGTTTGAGCCGTTTTTCACCACCAAGGAGGTGGGGAAAGGTACGGGCCTGGGGCTTGCCACCATCTACGGCATCGTCAAACAGAACAACGGTTTCATCAATGTATACAGCGAACCAGGCCAGGGTTCCACCTTCCGGATCTACCTGCCCCGGCATACGGCTGAAAACGATGCCGCCAGGGCGGTGCCCGAGGCAAAAGCAGCCGCCGGCGGCACGGAAACCATCCTGCTGGTGGAAGATGAACCCGCCATCCTCAGGATGACGCGCATGATGCTGGAGCGAAAAGGGTATACCGTGATATCGGCAGATACCCCGGCAAAGGCCCTGGAAAAAGCACAAAACCATGCCAATGCCATCCACCTGCTCATGAGTGACGTGGTCATGCCTGAAATGAACGGCCGGGACCTGGCCACAAAAATCATCCCTCTTTACCCGGACATCCGGCTGCTGTTCATGTCCGGGTACACCGCCAATGTCATTGCCCACCAGGGGATCCTGGACAAGGGCGTGGCATTTATCCAGAAGCCGTTTTCAATGGCGGAACTGACGGAAAAGGTGCGGCAGGTGATGGATCATCCAGGAACTCAAAGACAAAGGATATGATGTTCGATATAGCGTGGATAAAAAACAGCATCAGAAACGGGGCGGAATATTTTTCTAAACATGGTGATCAAGAACGCCAAAAAGACAATCTTACGATTACCGAAGTAAGAGAGTCGTTGCTTAACGGAAGAGTTTTGGAACAATACCCAAACACAGGCAGAGGTGAAAGTTGTCTGGTGGTCGGGTTTACAGATGGCGGGAAACCAGTACATATCGTTTGCGGTGAACGGAAAGAAAAACTTGTCGTTATTACAGTATATATTCCTTCTCCGCCGAAATTTAAAAATCCTTATGAGAGGGGATAAATATGAATTCAAAATGTCATTTTTGTGGCAATAAAAATTTCAAACATACAAGCGTTCAATATATTTATAAGCATAACGATCAGTTTTTAATTGTAAATGATGTTCCCTGCGAACAATGTGAGTACTGCGGAGAAGAATATTTTGAAAGTAAGGTATTAATTCAAATAGAAGAAGAATTTCATCGCATTCATTCTCAAGGGAAAAAAGCCAGACAAGAATTACAAGTACCAATCGAACAATTTCCAGAAATACAAACTGCCTAACGCTACAAAAGGGTGGCACCGGCAGCAAAAAGGACAATATAGACAAAAAAGCGGAAATGCCTTTCTGTCAGGCGTTTGTGAAGCATCTCCCCTGCAATCAGGCCGGCTGCGACTCCCGGAAAAAGGATCAGGGTCAGCATGGCGGTATCCCCTGTCCACTGGCCGTTCAGCAAAAAATAGACGGTCATGAGGGCACTCAGAATGCTCCATAAAGCCGTGAGCACGGCCCGGAATCCGGTCTTGTCCAGCGGCAGGCGGCTTGCCGCATAAACCACCAAAGGACCGCCCGAAGCATACAGGCCGTGAATGATTCCTGCCAGGGTAAAAAAAAGTTTCTGCACAACCGGGTGCACTGTTTTTTGTGAAGCCATATAAAGGGACACCACTTCTCTTGCGGAAATCACCATCACGAAAAGCCCCAGGATCTGTTTGAGTACCGGTCCAGCCAGTATGTCGAACAAAAGAAGGCCGGCAGCCACCCCTGCCGCCATGAACGGGATGATCTGGACCCAGAGAATTCGTTGACGGATATGCCCGGCGTACCGGGCGGTGAGATACCCGTTCAGCAGCAGGTCCAGGAATACCAGCGAAGGGATCAGCAGATGGAGGGGGAAGAAATGCGCCCCCAGGGTAACGGCGATCACGGTGCTGCCGAAACCGGAGATGCTCTGGGCCGTATAGGAAAAAAAGACAATGCCGGCCATGAAAAGCGCGTCTGAAAGAACGAAATCCATTTTTTTACAGCGTATCCCATATTTTGCGGTACAAAAGCAGCACCAGGCATATCAAAAGGATGCCGGCAGACACAAGGGTGTTACCAAAGGTGTGCCAGTCACACCAGGCAGGCGCGTTCACCATCATTCGGACACACTGCCCTTCGGAGACTTGTTCACCAGATAAATGCCGGTGCAAACCAGGGCCAGGCCGAACCAGACCCGCATGCCCACCGGTTCCAGCAGAATCACGGCACCGAAAACAACCCCGAACAGCGGCGCCAGAAAGGTGAATGCCGTCAGACCGCTGACCGCAAAATTGTGGATCATCCAGAACCAGAGGGTGTAACTGAAAAAGGCGACCACAACAATCTGATATGCCATTGCCCACAACACCGGGGCGGACAAAACAAGGGTATATTCATGTTCAAACAGAAGGGACCCTGCCAGCAGAACCGGAATGGCAAATATCAGCTGTGAAAAAAGGGTCTGGTAATGATTGAGTGTCACCGTCTGGCTGATCCGTTTGATATACAGGGTGGTCGCGGCCCAGAAAACCGCTGCGGCCAGCCCCATCACATCACCGATCCAGTGATTTTCCGGCAGCATGGGCGACTGGATTCTGAAAACCAGCCACAACCCCACAAAAGCCAGTATCAACCCGGCCGCTTTTCCGGGATGCAGCCGGTCCTGGTCCAGGATAAAATGCGCTCCCAAAGCAACCCAGAAAGGATGGGAATACAAAAAAATAGTGGCCCTGGAAGCGGTGGTGAAGGAAACACTCCAGTATAAAAACAGAAAATCAAGCCCGAACAGCAACCCGATCATCAGGCCATGCCATCGGGCGCCTTTGGGGAAAAGAACCCCATGTCCCTTGAATTTTGCCCAGAGCAGTACCAGACAGCCGGATACAACAGACCGGATGGTTGCCGCCAGCAGCGGGGGGATTCCCTGGTTGCTGAATTTGATGCTGACCGCATTGCCGCCCCAGATGGCACAGACCAGCAGGAGCAGAAGGCCGGCGGATAAGGTTAATCTCCCATTATACAATCGATTTTGAACAGCCATGCCATGTCACCTCCGAAACTATGCAGGAATAAAACAAAAAAAGCGGGTCTGTCAAACAAAAATCCATTCCAGATATCACCGATGCAACTGGATATTTGCCATAAGGTTCCCTGGCTTTACAGTATTTTCTGCAGCATCCTGTTGTCAACCCCGCCCCTGTTGGTGTCCTGTGTCCGGCCCGATATCTGCAGGGGTTTGTCTGCATAACATCAATGGAAAGCGGCAGCCCGTCTTCAGTCTGAAAACCATCCCGGCACATTTTACTTATCCCCCTCCGGATCTGACGGTCCGTTCACAGGACACCAACAGAGGGGCTCCCCCTAAGGTCGCACGCTACGCTGGGAATTGGCTTAAAAAACTTTTTTAGGTTGACAAAACTAAAAATAACACAATAATTATGTTTGAATGAAAAAACACAAACAGTTATATGTAAGGGTTGTAATAGGTTGTCGACAAAACGGTTGAACCTAACCAAAAAATGACCCTTGCGAAAGGGGGTTCAATGGAGAATGTACCTGAAATATTTCAATACGCACGATTGCCCTCCTGGAACCAGACCAATGTGAATGCCAGAAGAAATAAAGTACCCAGAAGGCCTCTCAACAGGCGGGCGGGCGGTAAATTCTATGCACTGACCAGACTGGCCAATGATACAGACCAGACCCTGAAAGACCAGAATTCCCCTTTGCGGCTTTGCGTATACGGCAGTGAAAATGACATCCACCTGGATGTGATTACCATGGACAAAAACGAAAATATCAACAAAAGCTTTACGCGCCCCATAACCAATGGAAGTTTAAATACCCTTGTAAAAAACATTCACAGCCAGACAGGGCTCATAGTCGATTACAGTTTATAACAGGAATATGACACATGACTCCGATACATACGATAAACCAAACGCCACCCCAGGATATTGGACTGCAGTTTCGTTCTGTCCAGCAGGTTCAGTTATCGGAAAGTGCTCAGCAGGTGTCTTCCAATGCCGTACAGCAACCATTGCCCGTTCCATTGGAAAACAATCTGGTTAATCAACTGCCCCGGGAACAAACACAGGGGATTACAGACATTGCCCGCTCAATCAGCGTCCTGGCCAGTCAGTCTCTGGAAATAGATCAGGATATTGAAGCCAGACTGAATCTGCAGACCTTTGTGGATGAAGACATTTCCCAGCTCAGAACCCTATTCAATTCATTGTCACAAGATGACGTGACGTTATTTACTACGATTTTCCAGAACTTTATTGGTGACGGATTGTTTGATTCCGGCACCTCATCCAACTCTGACAACGACATAGTTTCAGATCTGTCTTTCAGGGAAATATCGAACACCGCCCTTGAAAGTATTCTTGACCTTGATGTTCTGTCTGAATTCGGCGCCCTTGGCACACTGAATTTTACAAACAGCATCATCGACGTATTTTCCGGGAACACCAATGGGAATTTTCTGGAATCTTTTCTGGATGATTTGTCCAATTCCATCATTTTTACAGCCATATCTGAACCGTTACCACCAGATTCAGCTTTGGCATCAGAGGAGGTATCAACATCCTCTGACAGTGAAACATCTGAAGCCAGTGATGCTGATGAACCAGCCATACCCTTTCCAACACCAATTTCTTCTGATGAAAATCCGCCGACAATTATTGAACTGACTGGATAAATCTGTTTTCCCGGTATTCCTGAAAAGCGTTTTCAAAATCCTCCCGGGTATTCATGACAATGAGACTTTTCCAAGCCACAGGTTCGTTCAGGAACCAAATTCCCAAGAGGATTGCATTTTGCTCTGCTCTTTACTATAACAAATCCCATGAAAATTTTAAAAAGGAAAAAACATGTCTGATCCGAATTATAATGAAAAACAGATAAAACCGGACCGGAAGGAACCGGCACTGCTTGACAGAGAAACCATCGCATCCATCATAGAACAGGCCGCTGACATTCTGGCTGACATTGGCGTGGCATTTGAAACAGACAGCGCCAGGGACCTGTTTAAAAAACACGGGGCAGCTGTCCATGGCAAACGGGTTAAGATCCCGGCTTCGCTGCTGGACCAGGCCCTGAACAGTCTGCCGAAAGCTACCGGGACCCTGGCGGGAAAAAAAAGAGTGGCAGCATCCTCCCCGTTCGGCAATGCCCCCATGATACAAGATATCAACACCGGTCAGTTCCGTCGCGGTACCATTGCAGATGCTGTGACAATGTATCAGCTGGCGGAAACCTCTGATCTGTATGCATCCGCCAATCCCGGGGTGGCCGATCCACAAGGAAACGACAGTGAGGACCCATTTTTGGGCCAGATCGCCATGATGCTCAAATATTCGGACCGGCGGCCGGCCATCGGGCTGCGGGCCACTCGGTCCAACACCACACACGGCGATGTCCGCTTCAGCGCAAAAAAAGCCATCCACCTGATCAAAGAAATCAGGGAAACGGACACCCTGCCGGTGATGGCACAGGGCATCTGCCCCATGGCACCTTTGTCCTATGATGAAGAATGCCTGATGAACCTGGAGGCACTGGTGGAAGAATCACAGGGCATAACGATGATTCCCTGTACCCTCACTTTCATGACCGGACCGGAAAGCCTTATGGGCACTGTCATCCACGATATTGCCATTTCCCTGGCCGGCATTGTTTATGTCCAGCTTCTCAAGCCGGGAACCGGTATGGGCCTCAGCACTTCATCTACCATGACCGATCTGAAAACACTGCAGCCGTCTTACGGCAGCCCGGAATATCTGTATGCCCAGATCATGTTTTACGAAGTGTGCCGGCATTTACAGATAGATTGCGTGCTTAGCGGATGCCTTTCCGACAGCCGGGAAAATGATTACCAGAGCGGATTTGAGTCCTGCATGACCGCACTGGCCCCATTTTCTTTGACCAATGTACAGGAAGTGTTCTGCTCTCCCGGACACATGGCTTCCTTTTCAGGGGCCGGTTTTACAAAAATGATCCTGGATGAGGAGATGATAATCAACTGCAACCGGCTGCTTCAGGGGCTTGATCTTTCCATGGATCCGTCACTCAAGGACAAGCTCAAAAGATCCCTGGATACCGGCAGTTTTCTGTCCATCGGATCGGCTGCCCTCTACAGAAAAGAACAGCGGGTCACCCGCATATTTGACAAAACCGGCATCCAGACGGAGCAGCCTGCTTCACAAAAAACACTGGTGGCGGACAATGTTGCCAGGGCAATTGAAACACGGTGTGCCGCCTATGTTCTACCGGATCGCTCTAAGGCCCAGAAAAACCTGCTGCAAAAATACCTGCCCACCCCTTGTAAATATTAAAGCAGCTTGAAATGGACACCCCATGTATCTGGCAACGATAAAGAGACAGCGGCAAACCGTCTATCTGCTCAGGGAATCGGTTCAGGAAACCGGGCTTTCCGGATTCCGGGAGATCTGCTCGCTGGGGCCGCTGCCCGGGGCCTGGATCGACTATCCCGGCGGCAATGCCTGGCATGTAAGCCCGGAGCTGGTCCGCCGTATTTCCAAACAGGCGCAGCGGGTTGATCTTGACGAACTGGAAGACCTTTTCTGGCCGTTTGTCCGGCCCGATATCCGGCAGGCCACCGCCCATTTCAGGGAGCGCGGCAAAACCTCAACCTACCAGCGCATGACCCGGGAAGAAAAAACAACGGTAGCCCGTTACACCCACGCCTTTGACAAGCGCCGGGCCCACTTTCTCAAGTTCGGCAACATGGACCAGGGCCCGCTGGTGAACATGCCGCCGGCACTGTTCCGAAAACTTCAGGGAAAATGCCGGGATGAAATAGAGCAGCGGTTCATCCGGCAGGAAAGCCGCCTGAACCACCGGGAATGCAAATCCTATGTATACACCATCTTTGATCTGCAGCGGTTCTTCAAGGGATTTCTTGCCAAAAAAATGCCCCATGTTCTGGACCAGAACAAGGTGGACACCTTTTTTATCCAGGAGTTGTGCCGTTTAAACAAAAGCCTGTTCCACCGGTCCTGGCACCTGCATGACCATTTGGTCCGGTATGTAATCATGTTTTTTGACCATTCTTACGGGGACACCGTTCTGCTGGAGGAGATGGAGCGGGACTTCCGGTTCCGCAGCCGTTTTTTCCACCAGCCCCGGCCTTCCAAACCAACCGTATCCCGATCCAGGGCCAGGGAAATTTTCAATCTCACCGCAGCGGAACTGACCACTATGAACAAACGGTCTTTGACCCGACGTTACCGAAAACTGGCCCGGGAACACCACCCGGACAAGGGCGGCAGCCAAGACAAATTTGTGGAGCTCAGTGAGGCCTACCAGGCTTTGCTGGCAAGGGTCTGATCCAGGTAATCCAGAAACCGCTGCCAGGATTTGCGGTCCGCATCCTCCCGGTACCGGTCCGTCCCAAACACGCTGAATGCATGGGGTGCACCCCCATAGGTGATCATTGCGTGGGCCACCCCGTGCTGCTCCAATGCTATAGCGATTTCGGCTTAGATCAGCGCCGGACCCGGTCAGCTCCAACACCACGGTCCCGCCGAAGCAATACCCCATGGTTACGGCATTTTCAAATCCGATACCGTCGCCATTGCCTTCTGCAGAGCGGATTTCAAAACCGTCACTGGATAGGGCTTGTGCAAAATCACCCGGGGCTGGTCCGGGCACCCGTTTTTCATAACTTCTGGTTTGCCGGACCCGCTGCAAAGGATCACCGGCACATCCGGTTGTATTTTTCGCAGCTGCCCAAGAAGTGCCCATCCGCTCATGCAGGGAAGAACCGATTCTAATACCACACAGCAGATCCTGTTTTTCAGTTGTTCAAACATCTGTATCCCTTCGGCCCCGTCTCCGGCTTCAACCACTGTGTGTCCCAGATAGGTAAGCATGTCTGCCGTCACCCTGCGGGTCATGGGGTCCGGCTCGATCAGGAGGACGGTCCCACCCGTTTTCTCCGTTTCTTTGCATGATGAGGGCTGCTGCTGCTCCAATAGAGGCCCCTGACCGGTCATGGGCAGAAATACCCGGAAAACACTGCCGTTATCCGGCTCGCTTTCCACGGTAATACATCCGCCGTGGGCCTTGACAATTCCCGCCACAACCGGCAGGCCCATGCCCCTTCCAATGAATTTGGTGGTAAAAAACGGATCAAACAGCCGGTCTATATCACCGGCGTTGATCCCGCATCCGGTATCGGATATTTCCACACAGACATGAAAAAGCTGCCGCTGCTGCCAGTCAATGGGCATCAGAGGAAGTGAAGGGACCTGTTCATGCCACACTTTTTTGACGGACAATTCAATGGTGCCCTGATTTTCGGAAATGGATTCCAGCGCATTGGTGATCAAATGGGCCAGCATTTGCCGGATTTGGCGGGAATCCGCCTGGATGACCGGCCCGGAATCGGGCAAATCGGTCTGTATCATGATGCCGTCTGGAACAGCCTTTCGGATGGTGGCGAGGGTATCACTGCAAAGTTCTGAGATATCAAGGCCTGCTTTTGCATCCGATGTCAACCCAAGATAGGTCAGCATATGACGGCCCACAGAAACAGTTTTACCGGCTGCCGTCATCGCCTGGAACAGATGGTGGCGGTGATCTGCGTCTCCGGGCAGGTCATGCAGAACCATTTCCAGATTGCCCATCACCACACCGAGCTGATTGTTGACGTGGTGGGCGACGGACCCGGCCATGCGCCTGAGACTTTCCCATTTCCGGCGCTGGTGATACCGGTGCGCCGCCGGGTTGCAGCAGATGATTCCACCGTCAGAATCAATTATCTGAACCACTTTTGAAGTATCATCCCCCAGGATTTTTTCCCTGCTGTCAGCTGCCTTGGATGACGGGTCCGATATCTTCCGGTTGAGAACCTTTTTAACGGCAACATCTATCGCTTCAGGATCAAAAGGTTTCTTCAGATAATCCACCGCACCCATTCGGAGCGCTTTTACAGCCGTGTTTGTTGAAGCTTTCCCGGTAATTATAATCACCGGGGTATCGATTTTCTGACGGGCCTTTTTCTCGATGACCTGGAACCCATCCATCCCTTCCATGTAAATGTCCAGTAACACCAGATCAAAAGTTTCTCTGGTCAGAAAGTGTAACGCCTCGGTACCGTTGCAGCACGTTTTCACCTCATAGTGTTGTGCATCCAACAGCGTTTTGATGCTGTCACACAGCCTGGGTTCATCATCTACTATGAGAATTTTGGGTGTCTGAATCATCGCGGCTCCAGGTCAAAAATTGTTTAGACTGCATATCATATTTTCTTGTGGATGCCTATAGGGGAAAACCCCTATTTTGGATTTCACTGCCCGGAACAGGAACAATATAAAGATCCAGGGCAGGTCTGGATATTTGCCATAAGCATGCCAGGTTTTCGATCACTCTGTGCAGCACGCTGTCCCAAGTGTTCCTCCCATGGTGGAGTCCTGGGCCCGGCCCGAAATCTGCGGGGATCTGTTTGCATAAGAACAATGAAGTACGTCAAACCGCCCTCTGGTTGAAAACCATCCCGGCATATTGTACCAGGCCCCCTCCGGATCTGACGGTCCGTTCACAGGACTCCACCAGGGGCTCTTCATAAAAGCCCACACTGCTATAGCACATATTCAGGGCAGATTCTTTCCGTTGCAATAAATACCGCGATTTGATAATCAAAGCAGATACACAGGCAAAGCGAAATGGGTTGTTTTGTCTGTCATTGTTTTAAACGGCAGTTTTATATGGTGCCTGGGAATATGGAACGGTTACTGGTGATTTGTGTGGGTGCAGCCATCGGCACGGGGTTTTATTACTGGCTTGCCTGGATGATGAAAAAAAAAGCTATGCAGGAATACGTTTTGGCCCACCAGTGGTTTTTGCACCCGAATGCCATCTGCTACTGGCGGACAGCAATGGCCATGGTTGGTTTTTTTCTGTATTTCTGGACAGGGTTTCAGTCTGCCGCCATCATCATTTTCACCTTTGCAGCCATTCTTGACGGGGTGGACGGCCTGGTTGCAAGGGGATGCAATCTGGTTTCCCGGCTCGGGGAATGGCTTGACCCGTTATGCGACAAACTGACCTATCTGCCGCCCCTGCTGGGGTTTGCCTATCTGGGTATTATTTCGGTAAAACTGGTGTGGATACTGATTGTCATCGAGGTTTTCGGCCAGTTCGCCGCCCGCAGACTGCTTGCCTTTATGAAAACGTCCGGGGCTGCCAATAATTTCGGCAAAATAAAGGCCATTATCTGCTTTGCCCTTGTCATATTCTGTGCGCTTGTGGATGCAAATCCGGATGTCATTCACATCGGCAACCAGATTCTGCTCTCCTGCATTGTTCTGTCTGCCGCCTCCATTGTCTTTAAATTCATCCCCAACCGGCTGTATGCAGATATTCTTTCCTTCCTGAATTTCACTTGCGGTATTACCAGCCTGTTTTTGACATACCAGGGTTTTTTTGCCAGGGCTGTTATCATCATCATTGTGGGACAGCTCTTTGACCTGTTTGACGGAAGAATGGCAGAAAAACACGGCGGTACCAAATACGGCCCCTACCTGGATGATATTGCAGATTTTGTCAGTTTCGGCCTGGCCCCGGCCTATGTGCTCCTGAAAATCGGCGGTTCCCATGCCTGGCTGTTTGCTGCCGTTTATATAGCAGGAGTGGCCTTTCGGTTGATCCGGTTTCTGGCGGTCGATAAAAAACGCGCCGACCTTCCTCCAGGGGTATTCAACGGCCTGCCCTGTCCGGCAGGCGCCCTGATCGTACTTGGTGCGGCCCTTGTCATGCCGGTCCAGTTCATGTGGGTTGTCGTAATCATTACCACAGGCCTGATGGTGAGCACCATCCGGTTTGCCCATTTAGGGCGGATTATTTTAAAAAAGGTGCCCAAACCGTTGTTTTTCACCCTGAGCGCTTTCACCATCATGGTGATTGCCTTTGTTCTGAAGACCAGGAATGTGGAGCTGTTCGGGTATTTTATTCTCTTTTCTTTACTGCTCTACCTGTTTATCGGAAAATTTTTCATCCCCAAAAAAAATGCCGAAAACCATTCCGGCTGATTTCTCAGCGACATTACCCAGGGGCATTCACCAGCAGCAGTGTCAATTCACTACCACCATGCGCTGAGATAGATCACGGCAACATACCGGAGCCCTTTGCCAATGGCCACCAGGACAAGAAACACCCCCAGGCGGATTTTCATTATTCCGGCCACCAGGGTGAGGGGGTCTCCGCCAATGGGCAGCCAGGCCATCAAAAGGGTCCAGTATCCATAGCGCTGGAACCAATGCTGGGCCCGGGCAATCTGAGCCGGGGTGAAATAAAACCAGGGCCGGTTCTGGAACCGCAGCAGATACAGCCCCAGCCACCAGTTGACAACCGATCCCAGGGTGTTGCCAAAAGTGGCGATGACCAGCAGCATCAAGGGATCCCCCCCCCGGCGCAGCAGGGCGAACAATACAACCTCGGAATAAAAAGGCAGAATGGTGGCAGCCAGAAAGGCAGACCCGAATAAGAGCAAGGCGGAGGTCACCATAAAAAATTACCCAACCAGCCATTTGAACAGGGCAAACTGTGCCGGCAGATAAAAAAGGTATTCCGGGTGCCACTGGACCCCGATGATCTTCTGGCCGTTTACGGCTTCCACGGCCTGGACAATGCCGTCAAGATCCCGGCCCACCACCTGCAGCCCTTTGCCTGATTTCCGGATGGCCTGGTGGTGCAGGCTGTTCACCCGAAGTTTTTTTCTGCCGCAGACCCTGGAAACCAGTGATGTTTCTTTTAGATGCACCTGTTTGGTGGGCAGCAGCCCGGGCCGGTTATAGGTCAGGCGTCGTAGGGAGCGGATATCCTGAAACAGGTTGCCCCCCAGCACCACATTGATGAGCTGGGCCCCCCGGCAGATTCCCAGCAGCG
>DATFJY010000021.1:0-11887 GCA_035268905.1 Desulfotignum sp. | reverse complement strand
GGCACCCTCATGACCGGGGCGGCCGCCAATGCCACAGGTCTGGTGCGGTATTACCGCAAGGCCGGCATTGACAACACCGTGGTGTGTTTCAACGGAGACGGCACTGCCAATGATATCGGTTTCGGCAACCTGTCCGGTGCTGCGGAAAGAAATGAACCTTTTATTTATATCTGTTATGACAATGAAGGGTATATGAACACCGGTATTCAGAAAAGCGGTACCACCCCTTTTGGCGCCACCACCACCACCACACCCTACGGTTCGGTCCACAAGGGAAAAAATTTGCGGCGCATGAACCTGGGCCTTAAAATGGCCATGAACAAAATTCCCTATACCGCCACAGCCACCCTCAGTGACCTGGAGGACCTGGCAAAAAAACTGCTCAAGGCCAAAGAGGCCAAGGAGAGAGGCTTTTGTTTCCTTCATGTGTTTGCGCCCTGTCCAACAGGATGGGGGGCTGACCCGGCCGATACCATTGAAATCTGCCGGCGGGCGGTAAAAACCAATTATTTTCCGCTGTGGGAAGCGGAAAACGGCAGGATCCGCATGACCAAAACCGTTAAGAAACCCAAACCCGTGAATACATATACTGAGCTGATGAAAAAATTCCATCACATGACAGAGGCGGATATGAAGGTGCTTCAGGATGATGTGGAGTATGAATACTGCCTGCTGGGCGGGTTGAGTGTTCTGGAAGCGGAATGTCAGCTGCCGGTATCTGTAAAAGACCAAGGAGACGCATCATGATGAGTGAAGTCAGATTCCATGGCAGGGGGGGGCAGGGGGTGGTGACCACCTCCAAGATTCTGGCCAATGCATTTGCCCGGACCGGCCAGTTTGGCGCCAGTTTTCCCATGTTCGGTTTTGAGCGCCGCGGGGCACCGGTGACGGCATTCGGCAGGTTTTCAGACAGACCGGTGCGGGAAAAGACCCAGATTTACAATCCCAATATCCTTGTGGTGCTGGACCCGTCCCAGAAAGATTCTTCCACCGTGTTTGCCGGCCTTCTGCCCGGCGGCATGCTGTTGCTCAACGACAAGGAAAACAGCGGGGATATCCGCCATGACAATTTGCGAAAGCTGGCCGTGGTGAATGCCAGCGGCATCGCCATGGAGGAGATTGGGCTGCCCATTCCCAACACTGTTGTGGTGGGGGCGTTTGCCAAAATGTCCGGGCTGCTGGATATCAACCCCGTGGTGGAGGCGCTGGCAGATTATTTTTCCGGTAAAAAACTGGCAGCCAATGAGATCTGTGCAAAAAGAGGGTTTGATGAAGTGCGCATAGTTGAATTATAGGAAATGGGGTCAGGCATGCGTTATTGTCGTTATTGATAGCAGTTTTAAAAATTTTGTCCTTTCCTTTCCAATAACGACAATAACGCATGCCTGATCTCACTTGAGGATCAACATGATCAATATGAAGGATAACATATAAGATGAACAAGGAGCTGTTATGCCTAGATGGGGAATGGTAATCGACGTAAAGCGGTGTATTGCCTGCTGGGGATGCACCATCGCATGCAAGGAAGAGCATTTTCTGCCCCCCGGCGTATTTTTCAACCGGGTACTGATCGGGGAAAGCGGTAAGTTTCCCACCTCCTCCAAGCTGATCTATCCGATTCTGTGCAATCACTGTTCTGATGCCGCCTGTGTGGAAGCGTGCCCCACCGGCGCCACCTATGTCAGGGAAGACGGGATCGTGGCCATTGATGATGAAAAATGTGTGGGCTGCCGGGCCTGTATGGTATCCTGCCCCTATCAGCAGAGAACCTATTATGACGAAAAGGTGAAAGACCGGGAATACTTTCCCGGCCAGGGCAAGACCGAGATGGAAATTATCGGAGAGAAACTGTACCCCTTTAAACTGGGCACGGTTATCAAGTGCAATTTCTGCTCGGAACGGCTGGAGGACGGCATGAAAAAGGGCTTGACCCCGGGCAAGGATGAAGATGCCACCCCTGCCTGTGTCAATATCTGCCCGGTGAATGCCCGGGTATTCGGGGACCTGGATGACCCCAACAGTGAGATCAACCGGCTGATAATGGAGAAAAAGGGCAAACAGCTCAGAAAAGAATTCGGCACGGAACCAGCCGTGTATTACATCGATTAAACAGGAGGCAATATGACCTATAAGACAGATGAAATTTGGGAAGACAAATGGGTAAATACCACCTGTGGCGTATGCTATTGCGGCTGTGGTGCCAAGGTCCGGGTGGTCAACGGCGTACCGGTAAAGATCGAGGGCATCCAGGAAACCACCATGGGCGGTACCGGTGCCGGCCTGTGTGGCAAAGGTGCGGCAGGGCTTATGTACTACCATGACCCCAACCGGATCAAAAAGCCGCTGCTTCGGACCAATCCGGAAAAAGGGATCGGCGTGGATCCCAAATGGAAAGAGATTGAATGGGATGAGGCCCTGGAGATGATCGCCACCAAGATGAAAAAGATCATGGATGATGATCCCAACAAGATCCTGTTTACCAACCAGACCATGCGGGCTTCGGACGGCCCCCACAACCATCCCTATTTCTATGCCCAGGCATACGGGGTGAAAAACAACGGCAACTTCATCATCGGCGGGGGCAGCCTGCACTGCGGCAATGCCTGCCACATGCTCGGGGGACTGATTCACGGGGCCTGGTCCATTGCACCGGACTGGCGGTACACCAAATATGTATTGAAATGGGGCTCCAGCAAAGGCACCGGTTCCGGACATTCCGCCATGACCAATGCCAGGCTGCGGGCAGATGCCGTCCGCCGGGGCATCAAAGAGATCGTATTCGATCCCATGGGCAATTTTGCCGGTGGCAAGGCCACGGAGTGGCTGGCTATTCTGCCGGGAACGGATACGGCCGTAGGGCTGGCCATTGCCAACTATATCGTGAACATCAGAGGCGAGATGGATGAGCTGTATCTCAAGGCCAAAACCAATTTTGTCTATCTGATCAAAGATGACGGCACCTACATGCGCCATGAAAAAAGCGACAAGCCACTGGTGTATGATACCAAAAACGGCAAGATAAAAGAATATGACGACACATCGGCCGCCTGGGAAGACCTGGCCCTGGACGGCGAATACGAATACAACGGCGAAAAGGTCAGACCCTGCTTTGTACCGTTCAAGGAACATTTGAAACAATATACCGTGGAATGGGCTGCCGATGTATCCACGGTGCCGGCTGCCAAAATCCTGGAAGTGGCCAAGGGCTGGGTGGACAACGCCCAGATTGGTTCCACCATCACCATTGAAGGTAAAACTTTTCCCTACCGGCCGGTATCATCTGTTACCTTCAGAGGTTCACAAGGCCATACCAACGGAATCCACCAGGTGGCGGCCATCGACCTGATGGCGCAGTTGGTAGGGGCCGAAGATGTACCGGGCGGTACCCTGGGATGGCCGGCCATCCGCCGGGCCTATCCGGGCGGCCATTATGAACAGACCTGCACTGTGGGAACGGACGGCGTGATTGTACCATCCGTATTCTACTCCCATGATCCCTGGCCGGTCCATGCCCCCAGTTACCCGGCCACCAACATGGGGTGTGTGGATGTGTGGACCCACTGCACCCTGTCCCATATTCCCTATGTGGAAGAGGTGGATTACATCCATGAGAAACTGGGCATGAAATCCAAGCCGGAGATGATCTTCGGTATTTCCGCCAACTTTGTGATCAGCAATTCCGACTGGGATACGGCGGTGAAGAACTTCAAGGACTGTTTTGTGGTCCAGATGGATCTGTGGGTGAATGAGACCGACCAGGCTATCGGGGATCTGATCCTGCCGGACGTATCCTACCTGGAAAAAGACTGCTGGTCTTCGGAGATCGATGCATTTTTCTTTTCCGGTTCTCCCTCCTATGAAGACTGGTATGTCCACCTGCAGCAGCCGGTGGCCAAACCCATCGGAGAATCCAGATTTTTCATGGATGTGTATATTGATGTGGCAAATCGGGTGGGCGTGCTGGATAAGTTCAATGCCAAGCTCAACGATTACTATGGCATTGAAGACCCGGAACTGCAGATCAAGCCGGGGGAGGTCCTGGACTGGAAACAGATTGGTGAACGGGTGCTCAAATGGGTGTATGGCGATGACAAGGAAAAGGTGGAAGAACAGGGGTATGCCACCTGGCACAAACCCATTGAGGATGTCTACTGGCGGTGGAACATTGATTCCAGATGCCCGGTATATATGGAGTATCTGATCCATGACAGACGGAATATGGAAAAGATATTTGCGGAATCCGGGTTTGATTACAAAAAGCTTGAGCTGGATATGAACCAGTTCACCCCGCTGCCTACCTGGTTCTGGCCGGAATCCCACAAGGACCTGGACAATGAGTATGATCTGCTGGCGTTCTCCTATCGGGATATTCTGCACACCAACAACACCACGTTTCAGAATCCCTATGTGGATGAAGTCTCCCAAATGTGCCCCTATACCTTCACTATCACCTTGAACACCACCATGGCAAAGGAGCGGGGATTCAAGGATGGGGATATTATCTGGATCGAGAACCGATACGGGGTCAAGGAAAAAGGGATTGTCAAGACAATGGAAGCCCAGAGCCCCAAGGTGATCGGTATTGCCGGCCAGGGGGGGTTGTGGGCGGATGGACGGCCCGTTGCCAAGGGCAAAGGGGCCAATTTCTGCAAACTGCTGCCGTCCAAACTTAAATATTTCGACCCGGTTGCCGGTAACATGGAAACTGCGGTTGCCGTCAAGATATACAAAGCATAAAACAGGAGGGTGACACCATGAACGATAAACACCAGGACTTAGTTGAAACCATGTTTCCGTCTGACGGCTCCGGGATCAAGCCCTATGAATGGATGATCAGTCCCACCCGGCAGCGGCAGTGGATCGATGACAAAGGTATTTTCCTGTGGCTGGCCTTCTTTTTTTCCGAGATCGGGGCCGGCTTGTATTTCATGTCCCTGTTTTACAGTTTCCGGCCCGGGATTGTGCTGGGCTGGCTCATCACCCTGGTGCTGGGGGGGGTGATCCATATGCTGTATCTGGGTAACCCCAAACGCGCCTGGCGCATGATCATGAAGCCCAACACCTCGGAGCTGTCCCGGGGCATCTGGATCATCGGCGTATTTGCCGTTCTGGGATTTCTGCAGATCATCACCCCCGGGGGATTCAACATGGTATTTAACTTTATCATGGGAATTTTGTGCTTGCTGATCATTTCCCACGGATTTGCCACCATGAATGTGATCCGCGCCCTGCCGGCCTGGAATTCCACCATAGTGCTGCCGTTGTCCATCATATCCGGCATCTGGGTGGGACAGCAGATACTCCAGTTGATGTTTGCCATATCCGGCAATGCAGCGGTAGCCTCAGGCTTGGAAGTCTGGTCCGCCACCTTTTTTCTGATCTACTTTCTGTGTATGCTGCTGTATGCTTGGGGAACCTGGCACACCAGCGGTGCTGCCAAGGCCTCCATCCTGAAAATGCTGGAGGGGGATCTGAAACGGATCACCTATATCGGCGTGGGTGTGCTTGCCATCCTGGTGCCTCTGGTTTTTACCCTGATCATGTGGGGCGGTGACACCAACGGATTTCTGATTTTTCTGCGCCTGGCAGCGGTGTGTACAGGGGACCTGGCCATCCGGTATCTGATCATGAAAAGTGCGGTGTACAACCCGTTGATTTGATGATGCAGCATATACTGCAACACGGTTACCGGGCAGGGCGGTCATCTCACGACGGCCCTGCCTGTTTTTTTGCCGGCACCATCCTGTACTTGATATTTGCCAAAAGCATTCCGGGTTTTCGACCGATTGCTGCATTAGTCTGTGGCCGGCCCCGCCCCTTGTGATGTCCTGTGCCCGGCCCTAGACCCTGCGGGGGCCCGGTTCCATGTGAATAATGAAATAGAGGGATACAATCTCAGACAGTAAGCATCCCGGCATATTGTACCAGGCCCCCTTATGGCTCTGACGGTCCGTTCACAGGACACCACCAGGGGCTCTCCATTGCATGTACCCTGCTACAGCAAATATCCAGATTCTGCAGTTTGGAGTTGAAAAAATCTGACAAAGGATATAATGTCGCTATAAAGTAGATATGCTACCACACAGGATGGCCCATTGATTGCCGGGCAAAAAAATCCGGCGTTGGATTTTTTGGTTATTAACGATTGGGAAGACGGATGGCAGACAAAGAGACAGCAGACTATTCCCAGGAGCTGGAGAAGCTGGAACCGGAAGAGAGTAAAACAGCTCCCCAGGCCAGGGTGAAATTTGAGGTGTACGGAGAGGAGATGATTGAAAAAGAGGTCAAATCCTCGGGGAACAGCGGCAGGATTTATCTTCCGCCCAACTGGGTCGGTCACACAGTAAAAATCATCAAAGTTGAATAACAGGGAGGGTCCTGTGGAAGAGGTTATAATCAGAGAAATCCGCCTGGAAGATGCCCAGGCAATCGAAGATATCCGGGCGGCCATTTCCCAGCAAGATGCCAATGTCGATTTTTTGAAACTGGTGAAACAGCATGTTTCCGATGGGAACGGCGCCACCAGTCTGGTGGCGGAACTGCATAATAAAGTGGTGGGGTATATGATTTCCACTACCCTGTACGCGGGATTCGGCATACGGAAAAGCGCCTGGATCATGGCCATCGGCGTGCATCCCGATTACATGGGCCAGGGGCTGGGGTTGAAACTTGCCAACCACATCTGCGATATCTACCGAAAAAGAGGGGTGACATCCATCTATTCTTCCGTGATGTGGGATTCCATTGATGTGCTGTCCTTTTTCAAAAAACTGGGATTCAGGCGCAGCGAGTTCATCAATCTGAAAAAAGATCTGTGAAAATTGCAGGACCGGTCTGTCGGTCGCATCTCTGAAAAATTTTGTTAAAATTAACCGTCAAAATAGGGGTTTTCCCCTATTGCTTTAATGGAATGTCTATACTACATACACGCTATGGATAAGGTGCGGTAATAGTGGGCCAAATTCTGACGGAGGATTGTATTGGCAGACGTATCCATTGACGCTTTAATGAAAATTGTAAAAGCGGGCGGACAAGTCAAAACAGGGGTGGATGTTTATAACCCCAAAGGCGTTCTGCTGCTGGCCAGAGATGTGTTAGTCAGTACGTACAGGCCGTTGGAAATAATCAAAAAGAACGGCATCGGGTTTGTTCCGGTCAATATTGATTCCAATGGGGTACTGCTGGATGAACACGGCAATGAGATCGCTCTGGAGACAGTGGATGCCGCAGATATTCCAGCAGACACCATACCGTCTGGAATGCCTGAAATCCCGGACCCTGTGCGGCCGGCAGAAACAGACACTATCTTTCCGCCTACCGCTACCAATGAAATAGAAGTCCGTCTGATTGAAATAGAGGAAAAAAGACGGCAGGCCATACGCAAACATGCTGAAGCCAAAAAGTGCATCAAAAATGTTTTAAAAAATATTCAGGAAACCGGTGGCCAGTTTGATTATACTGATGTTGAAAAAACCGTATCAGATCTGGCGGAATTTTTGATTGTCGGTGAAAACCCTTTTTCCTGTCTAACCCAGGAAATTTTTTCATATGATGAATACCTGTACAATCATTCCATCAATGTATGCGCCATCGGCACTGCCGTTATCAACCGTTTTAATCAGCAGTTCTCCAAAATCGTCAATGATCACATAAAAGGAGAGATTGCATCGGACATATACAATCCCTTTTCCAGGGAACCCATCCAGGAAACCCAGGGGTTTACCTGTTTTCATCCCCATGAGATCGATGACATATCCCTGGGTTTTTTTCTCCACGATATCGGCAAAACATTGGTAGCAGATCATATCATCAATAAAAAAGGGCGGTTGACACAGGCTGAGTATATGGAAGTCAAAAAACATTCCTATGAACACGGCGCCGCTCTGATGGAAGAAAACCAGATCAGAAACGCATGTGTCAAGCATATTGTGTGTTTTCACCATGCCCCGCTGTATACCTGTGAAGAAAATTCCTATCCGGAGATCGCAGATGCCACCACTATTCCCATTTATACCAGGATATGCAAACTGGCGGATATCTATGATGCCATGACATCCAGGCGGTGCTACAAAGAGGCAATCAACCCGGTAAATGTGGTGACCCGGATATTCAGGTCCTATGCAAAAAAAGACCGTATGCTCCAGTATATTCTGCATGCCTTTGTCAAAAGTATTGGTATTTATCCCCCGGGAAGCATTGTGTATCTGCAGAACGGGCGGATGGCTTATGTGCTTGAAAGCAACGGGCCGCTGGTGCTGCCGTTTACAGATGAAAAAGGGAATACCCTGAAATACAAACCTGACCCTGTGGTTGCAGATACCTTCCATGAAAAAACATTGCATTTGGTTGATAACAGAAAAAGCATTCAATCTCCCAGAGAGGTCTACCATTTACTACCAGGCTATTTGAGAAATTTTCTTATGCAAAATTAAGGAGTGGTGGGTACCTGGATTTGGCAAATTCGGCACCCCAGACAGAATTTACAGAGCATAAATTGTGCAGCTGTGCCTATATTCCCAGATAGGCTTTTTTCACCTCTTCATTGGACAGCAGGTTGGCACCGGTATCTGTCATGGTAATTTTGCCGGTTTCCATGACATATCCCCGGTGGGCGGCTTTCAGGGCCAGGTTGGCGTTCTGTTCCACAATAAAGATGGTGGTTTTGTTTTCCTGGTTGATTTTCCCGATGATGTTAAAGATCTGTTTCACGACAATGGGGGCCAGCCCCAGGGAGGGTTCATCGAGCAGCAGCACTTTGGGGCGGGACATGAGAGCCCGGGATATGGCCAGCATCTGCTGCTCTCCGCCGCTTAAGGTACCGCCGGCCTGGCTTCTCCGGTTGGCAAGGATGGGGAAGAGTTCATACACATAGTCCAGATCCTGTTTGATCTTATCCGTATCCTTGCGTAAAAATGCCCCCATATCCAGGTTTTCGGCAACCGTAAGGTAGGGGAATATCCTTCTGCCTTCCGGTACCTGGCAGATGCCTTTTTTCACGATCTCATCCGGGGGCATATAGGTGATATCTTCCCCGTTGAGTTCAATATTGCCTTTTTTGGCCGGCACGATGCTGCAGGTGGTCATCAGGGTGGTGGATTTGCCTGCCCCGTTTGCGCCGATAAGGGAAATGACCTCTCCTTCTTCCACAGCAATGTCAATTCCCTTGAGGGCATGTATGTTCCCATAATAGGTATGTACGTTGGTGAGTTTAAGCATTGTCAGATTCTTCTCCCAGGTAGGCTTTGATGACATCGGCATTGGATTTGATATCTTCAGGGGAGCCTTCTGCAATTTTTTTGCCGTAATCCACCACATGGATCCAGTCGGAAAGGCTCATGACCAGCTTCATGTCATGTTCAATGAGCAGGATAGACAGGTTTTCATTGTCCCGGAGCCAGAGGATCAGATCATCCAGTTCCTTTGTCTCCTGGGGATTCATGCCGGCGGCAGGTTCATCCAGCAGCAGCAAAAAAGGATCCGTTGCCAAGGCCCTGGCGATCTCCAGACGTCTCTGGGCGCCATAGGGCAGGTTTACCGCCATGTCGTTCACATACTGCTCCAGACCTATCTTTTCCAGAATTGCATAACTGTCTGCCACGGCTTTTTGTTCTTCGTTTTTCTGGCTGGGGGGCTGCAGCATGGCCTTGATGATGCCCGAAGACAGCCGGCAGTGACGGCCGATCATCACATTTTCCAGCACTGTCATGCCGTGAAACAGCCGTATATTCTGAAAGGTTCTGGCAATGCCCCGTTCGGTGACGTAATTGGGTTTAAGTCCCCGAAGATTCTGGGTGTTTTTGCCGGGCGGGGTGATTTCCACAGATCCCCGGGTGGGTTCGTAAATACCGGTGATGCAGTTGAAAAACGTGGTTTTTCCCGCACCGTTGGGACCGATGAGTGCCGCAATCTGCCCTTTTTCAATGGCGATGGTCACATCATCCAGAGCCTTGAGCCCCCCGAATTTCATGGTGAGATTTTTCACGTTAAGTATGGGTTTGTTCATGAATCTCTTTTTCCTGGACGTTGAATGTATACACTTTTCGGACACTTTTGATCAGCCCGTCCGGCTTGAATACCATGACAATGACCTGGAGGGCCCCGAAGACCAGCATCCGGTATTCTGCCACTGCCCGCAGGTATTCCGGAAGAAGAATCAGCACCAAAGCCCCGGCAATGACCCCGATGGCAGAACCCATGCCCCCGATGACAACCACGCACAAAATGGTGATGGATTCCCAGATGGTAAAGGACATGGGGTTGATATACGATGTTTTGGCGGCAAACACCACCCCGCCCATGGCCGCCCAGGTGGCCCCCAGGGCAAAGGCGGTGAGTTTTGTCTTGAATTTGTCAATACCCATGGCCTGGCAGGCGACCTCATCATCGCGCAGGGCGATCCAGGCCCTGCCGATTTTGGAGTTTTCCAGACGGTTGACAAAGAAAATGGTCATGAGTACCAGGGCTATGACAATAAAATAGATGTATATCATGGTATCATGCTGGCCGAAATGGTGACCGAAGAAAGTAGGTGGCGGAATATCTCCAATACCCCGGGGGCCGTTGGAAAAAGTATCCCAGTTTTCCAGTACAATCCGGATGATCTCGCCGAATCCCAGGGTTACAATGGCCAGGTAGTCACCTCTCAGCCGAAGAACCGGATAACCAAGCAGGACCCCGAAAAGGGTTCCCAGAAGGGCGGACATGGGCAGCACCATCCAGAAGCTGAGTCCGAAATGCAGATTCAAAAGGGCATAGGCATAGGCCCCCACCGCATAGAACGCCACATATCCCAGGTCCAGCAGGCCGGCCAGGCCCACCACAATATTGAGCCCAAGTCCCAGCATCACATACACCAAGGCGGATATCATGATGGAGGTATGGTACATGGGAAACACAAACGGATAGGCGATGAAAAAGGCGGCTATCAGCCCCAGGAAAGGTCTGCGGAACCGGTCGTTCTGCAGCAGCCGGTGAATCAGGGGGATGTCATCTGCAATATCCTTTTTTTTCTGTTCCTCATTGCGCCGCAGAAAATAGTTCCAGACCATGGAGGCGAAAAACGTCACAATACCCACTCCCAACAGGTTTATCCACCGAAAATCAATGGTGTGCTTGATGGTGTTGACTTTAATGACCATGATGGGAAAGGTCAATACCATGAACCAGAAGGCAATGATCAAAGATTGTTTGATTTGGTTTTTAAACACCATAATATACCCCAAATTCCCGGTTACACTTTCTGGGCATCATGTCTGCCCAGGATGCCGGACGGGCGGAAGATCAGAATAATCACCAGGATGGTAAAGGCGAAAACATCTTCGTACTCGCTAAAGAAATATCCGGTGAAATAGCTTTCGGAAATACCCAGTACCAGCGATCCCAGCACTGCGCCGGGGATAGAGCCGATTCCACCCAGAACCGCTGCGATAAAGGCTTTGAGACCGGCCAGAAACCCGATGAAAAAGTTGATCTGTCCCACATGACAGGCAATGAGCACCCCGCCGATGGCAGCGGTAGCAGATCCCACCACAAAAGTGGCGGAGATGACATTGTTGACATTGATGCCCAAAAGAGAAGACATGATTTTGTCCTGGGCCGTGGCCCGCATGGCTTTGCCGATGCGGGTGAACTTGATGAGCAGCCCCAGCAGGATCATGACAATCACCGTGGTGATGATGATGGTCAGTTCCACCGAGGTGATGATATGGGCAAAGGGTTCCCAGAACTTGAAATCAGGTATCAGGCTTTTGAACGGCAGATATTCCGGGGTCTGGGCCAGCATCACATAGTTCTGGAGAAACAGGCTCATGCCGATGGCAGAAATCAGGGCGGACAGTCTCGGGGCGTTCCGCAAAGGTTTGTACGCAATTTTTTCCACCGTGAATCC
>DATFJY010000020.1:0-2944 GCA_035268905.1 Desulfotignum sp. | reverse complement strand
AGTGGCTGCTGGAACAGGGATATGAAGTGTTTGCATATATGGCTGATATCGGCCAGAAAGAAGACTTTGCAGAAGCCAGAAAAAAAGCACTGAAAATAGGGGCTTCTGACGTTTTCATTGAAGATATGCGCAAGGAATTTGTCACCGATTTTATTTTTCCGGTATTCAAGGCCAATACCCTTTATGAAGGCCGGTACCTTCTGGGCACCGCCATTGCAAGGCCGTTGATTGCCAAAAAACAGATTGAAATCGCCCAGAACGTCGATGCAGCCTATGTTTCCCACGGGGCCACCGGCAAGGGAAATGACCAGGTGCGGTTTGAGCTGTCCTATTATGCCCTGAACCCGAAGATCAACATCATTGCCCCCTGGAAAAACACGGCGTTCCTGTCGGCATTCAAAGGCAGGAGCGATCTTCTGGCCTATGCGGACAAACACGGCATCCCCACCAAACAAACCGCATCCAAGCCTTACAGCGAAGATGACAACCTGCTGCACATCTCCCATGAAGCCGGCATCCTGGAAGATCCGGCCCATGAGTGCGAAGAAAGCATCTATTCCCACACCGTGTCCCCTGAAAAAGCCCCGGATGTTCCCACCCGCATCAACATCCGGTTCAAGGACGGCATACCGGTGGAGGTGGTCAACCTGGAAGACAACACCCGAAAAACCGATGCCCTGGAACTGTTTGAATACCTGAACCACCTGGGCAGAGAAAATGGTATCGGCCGCCTGGACATGGTGGAAAACCGGTTTGTGGGCATCAAATCCCGGGGGGTATATGAAACCCCGGGGGGCACCATCCTCCATGAGGCACACAAGGACATCGAAGGGATCGCCATGGACCGGGAGGTGATGCGGCTGCGGGATATGCTGGGGGCCAAGTTTGCCGAACTGATTTACAACGGGTTCTGGTTCAGTCCGGAAATGGAATTTCTCATGGCAGCCATGGACAAAAGCCAGGAGGTCATCGACGGCGAGGTCACCCTCAAACTGTACAAGGGGGTTGCCTATCCGGTTGCCAGAACCAGTGCATCCTCTCTCTATGACCAGAATCTGTCCTCCATGGACATTGCCGGCGGGTACAACCAGGAGGATGCCGAAGGGTTTATCCGCATCAATGCGATCCGCCTCATGGCCCACAGAAACATCATCAACCGGGGGTAGACAGAAGGTTATTCAGAAGCGCCTGGCTATTTGCCGGCAATGGGCGCAACAAACCGGTTTTCTGCATCCCAGGGAAACAATATCCAGGTATCCTGGCTCACCTCTGTCACATAGGCATCAACCAGGGGCTTTCCTGCCGGTTTGGCATAGACGGTGGCAAAATATGCCTTTGGCAGCATCTCCCTGACCACCCGGGCCGTGGCACCGGTATCCACAAGGTCATCGATGATAAGACACCCCTGGCCCCCGCTCGCCGCCTGTTTGAGGATGACGGCCTCCCCCTGTTGCTGCCAGTCATAACTGGCAACACAGATGGTATCGATGTAATGGATGGACAACTCTCTGGCAATAACGGCGGCCGGCACCAGCCCGCCCCGGGTCACTGCCACAATTTTTTCCCAGGAAGTTGACATGTCATGTAGCCGCCATGCCAGTGCCCTGGCATCCCGGTGCAGCTGGTCCCAGGAAACGGGAAAATTTCTTTTATACCGGTCATGGTCGGTTTCCATAGAGATATCTCCTGATGGGTTGTCTACTGATCCTGTTTTGCGGATCCAGGCTTTCATATCTGACATTTTTGTTGTATGTTATCCTGCATAAAAAAGAAAGATGAAAATGCCTGTCAAAGATTCTCTGTACTGACACAGGATGTCTGCCTCACAGATAGCGGGCGTTGAAATCACAGGAGGATATATGCCTGATTCGGCAAAAAAATACCCCCCCGGCATAATTATTGCTTTTTTGCTCATATTCTGGCTTGCTGCTGCACTGCCAGCTTCGGCAACCATTTCACAGCCGGCCCGGGTTGCCCCGGAAGATTTTCCTGTCTGCGATGCCATTGCCCCCAATGTGGCTTTCTGGACAAAGATTTTTACCCAGTACGGCCGGTCCCATGGGGTCATTCATGATGTCCGCCGCCTGGAACGGATATATGGTGTCATAGACCTGAATCCGGACCGAACGGCGACAGCTGCCCGGGAAAACAGACGAAGACGGAAGGCAGCGTTTAAAAAATACAAAACCGCATTGCTGGCCCTGGCCGGGGGCAGGGCACCTGCCACAAAACTGGAAAACCATGTGGCCGGTGTGCTGGGCCCTGATGCAGGCCCGTCAGATTTCAGACAGGCGGCCTTCCGCCTCCGGTGCCAGACCGGTATAAAAGACCAGTTCCGGGCGGGCTTGATCCGATCCGGGGCGGTAATTGATGCATTCAAGCGGATTTTTTTATCCCATGGCCTGCCCGTGGACCTGGTGTACCTGCCCTGTGTGGAATCATCTTTTGATTTCAATGCCTATTCCAAATTCGGCGCTGCCGGCATCTGGCAGTTTACCCGGGGAACCGGAAAGCAGTTCATGGAGATCGGGTATGTGGTGGACCAGCGCAGGGATCCCTATATCTCCGCCGATGCTGCTGCCCGTCTGCTCAAAAGAAACCATGCAGAACTCAAGGACTGGGCCCTTGCCATCACTGCATACAACCACGGACTGGCTGGCATGAAACGGGCCAAAAAGGCCATGGGCACCTATGAAAACATATTTTTACGGTACAAAAGCCGCTCCTTCAAGTTTGCCTCCCGAAACTTTTACCCGGAATTTCTGGCTGCCCGGCATGTGGCCAAAAACTATCAGCAATATTTTGGAAAGCTGCATTTTGCCAAACCCGTAAACTATACCCGGTTTACCACCAAAGGATTTCTCAGTGCCCGGTCTTTCACCCGGGCACTGAACCTGGATATCGAGGCGTTTCACACCCTGAATCCCTCTTTGCGCAGCCCGGT
>DATFJY010000019.1:0-5423 GCA_035268905.1 Desulfotignum sp. | reverse complement strand
AACATCTGTTACAAATTGTATTTCCATTTATATGCCCCCTCCCTTTATAACTTTATACTTTTTCACTTCATTTAAAATTAACACCATGATTGCAAATTGTCAATTTGGTGGATGCCCGTGAATTACGTCATATGGGGCTTTGCTTAAGCCTGACCCCGTTCACAGCCGGGGTGATCACAGCGGTTTCTACCTTTGGATATGCTGTGTATAGATCTTATTATAATATTTTTGGAATTCATTCCATAATAAATGTATAAATTTTGGATTTAATGCAACAGATGATTGGTTATTGGGTTATGGGCTTGCATGGACAGGGTCCAGTGTGGGATCTGGGGTCTGCGTTATTGTCGTTGTTTGGGGGATATTGGTTTTCAGCATATCAGAAATGCCCATGAGTTGTTATAGTCCTTTGTCTGAAAGCAGTTACAGTGGGAATTCCACCGGCTCATTGTTCAGTATTTTTTTGACCACGGGGATGTTGCGGTTGGCTATCTGTGTGATAAAGCATTTGTTATGGACAAGATTCACCTGATTCCACACCGGCTTTATGCGCGGCAAGTATTAATTTCTTATCCATGGTTAATAATCTGGCGCTGTTTCGTCTTGCAAGGACCACATAGAGCATATCATATATTGGATGATCCAATGTGCATCCAAGCTTAAATGCCTCACGGTACAAATCAATCTCGTTTATATACTGGTCCGGCAATGCAATTGTCTGCTCTATATCCCTCTCACAATCAGGATAGGGATAATCAACAAATTTCTGATATTTCCAGAATACATTATTCACTTCCGCGATAAAGAGCGTTGGCGCAATTACCCAATCCGCCCTCCTGACGATCTCTGCCAGACGCTGTGCAGAATCTCTCTGCAAGACAATTTCAACTGCCGCACTGGTATCCAGAACAAGTATCACCGCTCCCGGTCCTCCCGGATTAACGCTGCAGGATCAAACTGCTTTACTGTTTCAGGCAGAGATTTTTTCTCTATTTCCAGCAGCAGATCAGCGCGGCGTGATTTATTGGATATAGTGGTATTCAGACCTTTTGCCAGTATGGAAACGGCCTCTTGTGCCAGGCTGCGGTTCTCTGCCTGTGCCCTCTTTTGCAGCAGGTGGTAAATATTGTCCGGTAATTCCCGGACTTGCAATGATGGCATGATATCCTCCTTTTTCAGGCAATTTCAACTGCAATAAAATTCATAATGCAGTTTTCATCAAAATGCAAGCCTGCCCCCTGTTATTACTTATTCAACCCTGTCTACATAATAAGAGGGGTTTCTATGCTCATGGGCAACACATGTGATCAAAATATCAGGAGCATCAAATATATATACAAAATCAAATATGGGAATCTTTTGATATTTACCCTTCTTGTATGTGGACCGATTTTTCTTCAGATATCAGGCGTTTGAGCAATATACCGGACGGTATCAAGGAATGAATCGTAAAATTGTTCGCCCAGTCTCTCCAACTGGTCGTTATAATAATCAACTGCCTCGAGTAGTTCTGAATCTGCAGGCGGAACTACAATGATATTCATGCGCGTGTTCTTGACCTGAGTTGTTCTATGGGAATACCCCTTACACGATCTTCTTTGTAAGCTTTAAACCTTTTTTCAGACTCAAGCACCCAAGCCTGTTCTATCTGTTCGTCTGTTTTGTCTAAGCTTTCAGCGTTGCCAGTGTGTGGGGTCATTTCGTGATCTTCTTTACCCTGTCGTGCCCGGTCCCGGATGGTCGGGACAGGGGGGCCGCCATTTTCGGGGTAAGGGCATAGCTCCGCCCTGTCGGTTCCATTAGGAAAGCGGGAACCAACGGGATATCATCTGATTTGTCTTGATTTTACGGAATTGCCTGAATATTGTAAAGGTTTTTGGGGCTGCCCGTTGAATAATTATTGACAGACCAAAAATTTTTCAGATATGGTTGGAATCCAAATTTCAGCAAACTTGCTGAATATAAATTTTCAACCTGGAAAACAAACCATTGAAAAACGAGAAAACGCATTCGAGCATCTCCAACCGCAGCCTGCTGCTTCCTTACGGAGTGCCCTATTTTGCCTATGTGGGGATTGCAGTGCTGGCCCAAGACCGGATTTCCGATGAGCTGCGCTATGCTGTAAAACTTGTCATCGTCCCCCTGCTCCTGTACTGGGGCTGGAAATGGTATGTGCCTTTATCAGGGCCTTTGCGGGCGGCCGGGTCCGTGATCTGGGGCGTGGTATTCGGGTTGGCCGGACTGGTGCTGTGGCTGGTGCTGCTGTGGCCTTTTGTGGACATGGGGGCAGAACCCTGGTCCGGTTCCGCCTTTTTGCTGCGAATGGCTGCCGCTGCCTTTATTGTTCCGGTGTTTGAAGAAATCTTTATCCGGGGCTATATTTTCCGGGTGGCGTTTCAATGGGACAAAAACCGCCGGAATCAAGGACCTGGCAGGGCACTGGACACAACCCTGGATCACTGCCACATCAGGGATGTACCCCCCGGGGCCTGGAGCACCGCCGCGATTGTGATTTCCACTGCTGCATTTACCGCCGGGCATATGATGGTGGAATGGCCGGCAGGGGTTGCCTACAGCCTGTTGATGTGTGCATTGTGGATCATGAGAAAGGATCTGCTCTCCTGTGTGGTGGCCCACGGTGTCACCAACCTGGGTCTTGCCCTTTACGTGTATATCACCGGACAATGGGGGTTCTGGTAGATCCGGGAGGAACCTGCGGGATAATTCCTGCCGGATAATTTTTTCGGACCGGAAATGCAACACTTCTTATCAGATCTCACACACCTCTCACACAAATTTTTTGCGGCTTAGCAGCAGCAGCACTTCCCGGGCAGCTTCCTCCGGGGTGATATGGGTGGTATCGATGTGCAGTTCCGCATGTTCCGGGGTTTCATAGGGGTCGTCCACGCCGGTGAACCCCTTGATCAGGCCGGCCCTGGCCTTTGCATACATCCCTTTTCTGTCCCGCTTTTCACATTCTGCGATGGGGGTGGACACATGAATTTCAAAAAAACCGCCGTATTGCTCAATATCTTTCCGGATCTCATCTCTGGTGCGCTGGTAGGGGGCAATGGGGGCGCAGATAGCAATGCCGCGGTTCTTGGTGATCTCAGAGGCCACAAATCCGATACGCCGGACATTGATGTCCCGGTGTTCCTTGGAAAAATTGAGTTCAGAGGACAGGTTGCGGCGGACAATATCCCCGTCCAGCAAGGATACCGGCCGGGTACCCATCTCCAGAAACCTGGCATAGAGCACCTTGGCGATGGTGGATTTGCCTGAACCGGAAAGCCCGGTGAGAAAAATGGTGAACCCCTGGCGGGCCGGGCTGGGATAGGACCGGTCCAGTTCTGCGATCACCTCGGGGAACGAGGCCCAGTCCGGTATTTTTTTGCCTCTGCGGATCCGGTCCCGGATGTCCTTGCCGGTAAAGGAGATGGTCTCCCGGGAGCCGTTTACCTGGCTGGCCAGGCAGAATTCGTCATCAAAGGGCAGGTAGACCATTTCCTCAAAAAATACCGGTTCGATGCCCAGCTCGCCTGCGGCTTCGGTGGCCAGTACTTCTGCCTGGTTTGGCAAGTAGAACGGGTTGCCGTCCCGGTCCTCTCCAGGGCTGGCATGGTTGTGGCCGATGACAAAATGGGTGCACCCGAAATTTTTGCCGATGATCATATGCAAAAGGGCATCCCTGGGTCCGGCCATGCGCATGGACAGCGGCAGCAGGTTGAGCATGTGGGAATCCGGGGGATAATGGGTTCCCACCTTCTGGTAGCAGCGCATCCGGGTGTAATGGTCAAAGTCTCCGGGACCGGGAATGCCGCTGACAGGCAGCAGCAAAAGGTTGGCCCTGGCTTTCTGCATGGCCTGAATGGTCATCTCGAACTGGGGGCGGTGAATGGGCTGCCGGGTCTGAAATCCCACAATCCGTTTCCACCCCAGTTTTTCAAACTGGGCACGCACCTCGGCCGGGGTCTGGCGGATGTGCCGGAAATCCGGATGAATGGGCAGGTTCAGGGCCTGTAGGGTTCCCCCGATATAGTACTGGCCGCATCTGTTGAACAGATATGCCACGCCGGGATGGGTGTTGGCCAGGGTACCATATACGGCCATGGCTTCTTTCTCCCTGTCCACCGGCCAGATATCGGCCACCGACATGACACCCAAAAGAAACCCTTCCGGGTCCCGGAGCACCACGGACTGGCCTGCCTCCAATGTATTGGCCAGGGTTTCATGGATATCCAGACACACAGGCACCGGCCACAGCTCACCCGAAGACAGGCGCATCCGGTCCAGGACAGACTCATAATCCATCCGGGTCATAAATCCTTTGAGCGGGGAAAACACCCCGGTGACCAGCAGTTCAAAATCACAGATCTGCCGGTCATTGAGGATCACATCCGGCATGGATGATGTCAACGTTTTCAGCACCTGGTGCTGGTCATCATCCACCAGCAGGTTCACCACGGCATTTTCAGTCATAAGCAACTCCCCTGGACCTTTTTGATTCAGGACCATTAATACAGAAAGGGAGTAAAACTGTAAACAAAAAACTTGGGGTCAGAAGTCAGCTTCTGACCCCTTTATATTTTCAGGGCCGAGGCAGGACGCCGGCGCGTTCTGCGATTTCCGGGACCTTGTGCTCCCATTCAATGGCCATGAGATGGACCCCGGCCACGCCTTCCATCTCCTTGAACTCGGCGATCTGTTCCAGGGCGAATTTGATGCCCTCTTCGGCCTGGTCCCGCTTGTCCACGCCCTTGAGGCGCTTGATCAGGGAATCGGGGATATCCATACCCGGTACAAATTTGGACATGAAATTGGCCATGCCCGCATTTTTCATGGGGGTGACCCCGGCCAGGATATAACATTTTTCATGCAGGCCCATGTCCACCACCTGCTTCATGAAATCCCGGAATTTGTCCATATTGAAAATGCACTGGGTCTGGATGAAATCAGCGCCGGCCGCAATCTTGGTGGCCAGGCGGTGGACCCGGAATTCGTAAGGATCGGCAAAAGGATTGCAGGCCGCGCCAATGAACATTTTCGGGGGCACATCGATCTCCTCGCCGTTGAGAAATGTTCCCTGATCCCGCATTTTTTTCACCATGGCAATGAGCTGCATGGAATCGATATCATGGACGTTTTTGGCTTCCGGATGGTTGCCGAATGTCTGGTGGTCCCCGGACAGGCACAGCATGTTCCTGACCCCCAGGGCATATGCCCCCAGGATATCGGACATCATGGCCAGGCGGTTTCTGTCCCGGCACACCATCTGGAAATTGGGTTCCAGGCCCTCGGCCTTCATCAAAGCGGACCCGGCCAGAGAAGACATGCGCACCACTGCGGTCTGGTTGTCGGTCATGTTGACGCAGTCCACATTGCCCTTGAGATAGGCAAATTTTTTCTTTAGATGGTCTGCGTTA
>DATFJY010000018.1:0-11239 GCA_035268905.1 Desulfotignum sp. | reverse complement strand
CACACCATGGGTTTGTTCCCCTGATTTATCCCACAGGTTATAGGACAGTTCAAAATATCCGGACAAAAATCCCATTCCACTTTCAAACCAGCGGCGGGAAAACTGTTTTTGCACGCTCAGCCGGAAAATATCGATATTGTCACGGCTTTGTCCAAATCCTGCAGATACACCATAACCTGAAGACCCTGCCAATACAGGACTGCACAAAAACAGCGTAGTGAACACAAACACCAGGCTTACTGCCGGCAAAATCTTTTTTTTCATCCTGTCCTTTCCTTGTTGCCTTGTTGTATATAATGGTAAAAAAAAAATTATACACCCCTGTCCCTGCATATAACCGGTTTCAGGATACCACAAAAAACAGATCCGTAGATAGCCCAAATATCAAAAAAAGGAAAGAGGCAAATCAGGTTGGATATTTGTTGGAAGCATCCCGGCTGCATACGGCTCAGACGCGCCTATATTGTATCTGAAAGCAATTGTCTGCACAAGGCCCTTCTTCCATGGGGTGTTTGTCCTGAATTGCCCGCAAAAGGCATGCTTTTACCCTTGACATAAAATTTGAGTAAGTTTATATCCTTCTAAAAAATTATTTCAGGCCCTATTGCTGAATAAACCAGGGAAAGTGCATACCCAAATGACAGTAAAACAGATCCTTACAGACAATCACAGTATATTGCTGAAAAAATGGTTCCAGGCCACCATTGACACCTACCCTGCCCAGAGCGCAGAAATTCTGGGCAGGGATGTGGACCGGTTTGACAACCCTGTTGGGGCTGTCACCAGGGAAGCTTTGGAAGATGTCCTGCATCTGCTGGCATCTGATTATGCCAGTGATACCCTGGAAAAGGCCCTGGACCCTGTTATCCGTATAAGGGCGGTCCAGGCATTTTCCGCTGCCGAGGCGGTCAGCTTTATTTTTGCCCTCAAAGACATCGGGGAAACCGTCATGGATTCAGCTTTTGCCAAAGAATTTGACCGGATGGTGGACCAGGTCGCTCTGGCCGGGTTCAACCGGCTGATGAAGTGCAGAGAAGATATTTTCCTTTTAAAGGCCACAGAAAGCAAACGGCGCATTCATGCAGCCTTTGAAAGGGCGGGTTTGGTAGAGGAGCTCAAGGAGGAGGACCTGCTTGGCTCAAAAAAATCGTAACATGCCGGACAAAATGTATGGTTTGTCCGGCATACAATCTATGAGGTGGTTACAACATGACACAAAAGTACTTGATCCCCCTGATCGCCGTATTTCTGCTTTTTCTCGTGGCATACACAGGGGCGGGGGCAGGACTTGGGTGGTTCTTCGGGATTGTCGTTCCCTATCTGGCAGTGCTGGCCTTTCTGGTCGGCTTTGTCGTGAAAGTGATGGGATGGGCAGCATCTGCTGTTCCCTTCAGAATCCCCACAACCTGTGGACAGCAAAAGTCACTTCCCTGGATTAAACAAAACCGTATTGACAACCCTGATACGTCATCTAATGTGTTTTTGCGGATGCTGCTGGAAATATTCATCTTCCGGTCTCTTTTCCGCAACACCAAGGCCGCATTCAACCGCAATGCAGCCAACCGGATCACCTATTCATGGGAGATCTTTTTGTGGGTGGCGGCCCTGGCATTCCATTATGCTTTTCTGGTGGTGCTGCTGCGGCATTTCCGTTTTTTTACCGCCCCGGTGCCCGGTGCTGTTCAGTTTTTAGAAGCCCTGGACGGTATTGTGCAGCTGGGCCTGCCCGGGTTGTTTTTATCCGGCGTGGTCCTGCCGGCAGCGGTCCTGTTTCTTCTGGCACGCAGGCTGTTTGATGCCAAGGTGAGATACATATCCCAGGGATCGGACTATTTCCCGTTGTTTTTGATTCTGGGCATTGCTGCCACCGGGATTTCCATGCGGTATTTCACCAAAGTGGATGTAACCGGCATCAAAGAGATGACCATGGGACTGGTGACCTTCAGCCCGGTTATCCCTGACGGCATAGGCGGACTGTTTTACGGCCACCTGTTTCTGGTAAGCATTCTGTTTGCCTATTTTCCAGCCAGCAAGCTCATGCATCTGGGGGGGGTGTTTTTGAGTCCCACCCGAAACATGGCCAACAACAACCGGGCCCAACGGCATGAAAACCCCTGGAATTATGATGTGCCTATCCATACCTACGAGGATTATGAAGATCACTTCAGAGACAAAATGATTGAAGCTGGGCTGCCAGTGGAAAAGAAGGAGTAATCAATGGCCGACGAACTGACACCAGATGAATTACTGGATAAAATAGACTATGGTGCACCATCCGGGGACTGGATGGATACCACCAAATCCGTGCAGATCCGGCCCGGCATGTACTGCTACGCGGCCAAGGCGGAAAGTGTAGAAACCTTAGGGCTGCCCAATGCCAGGCCCTGGAACCCTGTTGAAGAGGACTGGAAACTGCCGGACAACTGGCAGCAGATCATCCATGAAGGCATCAAGGAACGCCTGGAGCGGTTCAGAACATTCAAGATCTTCATGGATGTGTGCGTCCGCTGCGGGGCCTGTGCCGATAAATGCCATTTCTTTTTGGGCACGGGTGATCCCAAGAACATGCCGGTCCTCAGAGCTGAGCTGCTCAGATCCATTTACAGGAATGACTTCACCACTGCCGGGAAAATTCTGCAGAAAATCCCCGGCGGGCAGCGCCTGGGGGGGAACCGTCCGCTGACCCTGGATGCGCTAAAGGAGATGTGGTACTACTTCTTTCAATGCACGGAATGCCGCCGCTGTTCGGTTTTTTGTCCCTACGGCATTGATACGGCGGAAATCACCATTATTGGACGAGAACTGCTCAACCTGCTGGGCCTGAACATTGACTGGATTGCCACACCGGTCTCCAACTGCTACACGACGGGGAACCATCTGGGCATCCAGCCCCATGCTTTCAAGGACATGCTGGAATTTTTCGTGGAAGATATTGAAGACATCACTGGTGTGGACTGCACGCCCAACTTCCAGAAAAAAGGGGCCGACATCCTGTTCATCACCCCGTCAGGCGATGTGTTTGCCGATCCCGGCACCTATACCTGTCAGGGATACCTGATCCTGTTCCAGTACCTCAAGGAAAAATACGGCCTGGATGTGACCTGGTCCACTTATGCCTCCGAAGGCGGCAACTTTGGATTTTTCACCTCCCACGAGACCATGAAACGGTTGAACGCCAAAATGTACTATGAAGCCAAGCGTTTGGGTGTCAAATGGATACTGGGCGGAGAGTGCGGCCACATGTGGCGGGTCATCCACCAGTACATGGACACCATGAATGGGCCTGCCGACTTTCTGGAAGTGCCGGTGAACCCCATCACCGGTACCCGGTTTGACAATGCCGCTTCCACCAAGATGGTGCACATCACCGAATTTACAGCAGACCTGATCAAGCACGGCAAACTGGAACTGGACAAGGGCCGCAACGCCAACCGGATCCTGACCTTCCATGATTCCTGCAACCCTGCCAGGGGCATGGGCCTTCTGGATGAACCCCGGTATGTGATCAACAATGTGTGCGACAATTTCTATGAAATGCCGCCCAACACCATAAGGGAAAACACCTTCTGCTGCGGGTCCGGTGCCGGCCTCAACGCAGGGGAAAACATGGAGCTGCGCATGGCGGGCGCCCTGCCCCGGGCCACCGCCTTGAAACATGTCCATGAAAAATACGGGGTCAACACCCTGGGCACTATTTGTGCCATCGACCGGGCCGCTTTGTCCACCTTGTGCGAGTACTGGGTGCCGGAAGTGGAAGTGGCCGGCATTCACGAGCTGGTGGGCAACGCATTGATCCTGCCGGGTGAAAAAGAACGAACCGAAGACCTCAGAATGGAACCGCTGCCAGGTTGCGAGGAGGAGGAATAAAATGACAAAAAACATGATTATGGGCGGACTGGCTGTCTTTGTTCTGGCTGTGCTCTCACCTTTCTGGTTCAACATGGTGACCACCACCCAGGCGGCGCCCGAGCCCGAACTGCTGGGCCCTGCCAAAGAAGCCACAAAATGTGTGCTGGACAAATATGAGATGCGGGCCAACCACATGTCCCTGCTGGACGAATGGCGGGATGCGGTGGTGCGGGATGCCGATCGGATCTATGTGGCTGCCAGCGGCAAATCCTTTAACATGAGCCTGTCCACAGGGGAAAATTCCTGCCTGGGCTGCCACGAGGACAAGGCGAAATTCTGTGACGCCTGTCATGACTATACATCGGTAAACCCCTATTGCTGGGAGTGTCACATAAACCCCAAGGAGATTGAATGATGGAAAAGAGCAGAAGACGCTTTCTGAAAGTTGCAGGCATTGCCGCCATCGGCTTGGGTGCTGCGCCGGCAATGAACTTTGCCGCATCTGATTCCCATGGCTTGGCTAAGGCCGTAAAGAATAAAAATGAAAATGCCCTTGCGGCTAAACGCTGGGGCATGGTCATTGACACAGGCAAATTGAATGACAAGGTAGCAAAACAGATCACAAACGCCTGTCATATCCAGCATAATGTGCCGGATTTCACCCATGAAGTGGACACAGAAAAATTTCCCGACACCCGGCCGGTGAACCACAAACAGGAAGTCAAATGGATCTGGAAAGAAAAATTCCACTATGCCTTCCCGGACAAGGAAGATGAATTTTTAGCGGAAAAATTCCACCACCTGCCGTTCATGGTGTTGTGCAACCACTGCAAAAATGCGCCCTGTGTCCAGGCATGCCCCACCCAGGCCACTTTTTCCCGGGAAGACGGCATCGTCATAATGGATTTTCACCGCTGCATCGGGTGCCGTTTCTGCATGGCAGCCTGCCCTTATGGTTCCAGAAGTTTTAATTACAGGGATCCCAGGCCCTTTATCGCCCAAACCGACCCGGATTTCCCCACCCGGTCCAAGGGGGTGGTGGAAAAATGCAACCTGTGCGCGGAACGGCTGGCAAAAGGAGAGCAGCCCCATTGTGTGGAAGCCTCTGAAGGTGCCATTGTGGTGGGAGATCTGGAAGACCCTGAATCAGACATCAGGAAGCTTCTCAGGGAAAATTATTCAATCCGACGTAAGCAGTCCCTGGGTACGGAACCCTCTGTTTACTATATCGTATAAGAGAGGCACTTATGCTTGAAATAGCTGTCAAAGGAAATAAAAATTACTGGTTGTGGATCATCTTTCTGCTGATCGTGATCGGGATCGGGAAAATTGCCTATCTGGATCAGTTTTTCAACGGCCTGATGATCACGGGGATGAGCCGTGATGTGTCCTGGGGATTTTATATTGCCAACTTCACCTTTCTGGTGGGGGTGGCTGCCGGCGGGGTCATGGTGGTCATTCCCTATTACCTGCATGATTATGAAAAATTCCACCGGATCACCATCCTGGGGGAATTTCTGGCCGTTGCCAGCCTGGTCATGTGCCTGTTGTTCATCATTGTGGATCTGGGCCAGCCGGTGCGCATGCTCAATGTGCTGCTGTATCCTTCCCCGAAATCCATGCTGTTTTATGACATGCTTGTTCTAAACGGATATCTGTTTTTGAACATTGTCATCGGCTGGAAAGTACTGGAAGCGGAACGGAACCAGGTCAAACCCCCGGCATGGACAAAACCGTTGATCTACCTGTCCATCCCTTTTGCCATCGGCATCCATACGGTCACTGCCTATCTTTACTGCGGCCTGCCCGGAAGGGGATTCTGGCTCACCGCTATCCTGGCCCCGCGGTTTCTGGCATCCGCATTTGCCGCAGGCCCGGCATTTCTGATTATTTTATGCTATATCATCAGAAAATTCACCAAGTTCGATCCCGGCTGGGAAGCCATGCAGACCCTGTCCAAGATTGTCTGCTATGCCGTCATCGCCAATCTGTTTTTCTTTTTGTGCGAGGTATTTGTGGTGTATTATTCGGGCATTCCCGGACATAAGACCCATATCCAGTATCTTTTATTCGGATACCACGGATACAATGCCCTGGTACCCTGGATGTGGACCGGATTTATCCTTATGACCATTGGCGCAATCTTTTTGGTCCTCC
This sequence comes from Desulfotignum sp., assembly GCA_035268905.1. GTDB lineage: Bacteria > Desulfobacterota > Desulfobacteria > Desulfobacterales > Desulfobacteraceae > Desulfotignum. The sequence goes on along the minus strand of DATFJY010000018.1, from coordinate 5,233 downwards.
CCAGACTGCGCCGCAACTATATCCTGCTGCCGGTGGCCTGCGCCATGATTTTTATCGGTGCATGGATCGACAAGGGACTGGGCATGATCTCCGGCGGATTTGTACCCTCTCCTTTGCACCATGTGACAGAATACGCCCCCACAGGCCAGGAGATTGTTATCACCCTGGGCGTTTATGCCGCCGGATTTCTGGTGCTGACCATCCTGTACAAGCTGGCCACCCAGGTCAAAGAAGAAGTGGGTGGCTGATAGGCCGATACTATGATATCCTGCATCACATGACCACAGGATGTTGACAACAGGGGGGGGTGACATACGGCACCCCCCTTTTTTTATAAAACCCCCATGCCCTGACGGGCACAACAAATTATGAAAGTTATGAGTGGTGAGTTATGAGTATTGAGAGAAGCTAATTTGATATTTTTTTCTCACTACTCAAACCTCATATCTCACTACTTTCATATAAACCCCCATGCCCTGCCGACAACAAAAAAGCTGTTAGCTGTTAGCTGTTAGCTATTAGCTTTTAGCTTTTAGCTGAGTAATGATGGCTTTCATATAAAACCAACATGCCCAGGCGGGAACAACAAAGAATGAAAGCGTTAGCCGGTGATAAAAACAGGGAAAATTTTGTTTGCTGGAAGCGAATAATTGCATACTAATCGCTAACGGCTAACAGCTAACAGCTAAACGCTTTCATATAAAAAACAGATGCAGATGTGAAGCCTTTCAGGATGCCGCATGTGAAACACCAAGAGATCCCTTTGGAAACCTTGAAAAACCGGTTTTTGGCGGCCATTTACCGACAGGAAACCCGGGAAGCCCGCACGGCCTTTCTCCTGATTGTAGATGCCGCGCAAAAAAGCCTGCCCGAACCCGGGGAAACCCGGGAAAAAATCCTGCGGCAGATACAGACAGCATTTGTCCGCTTCAAACCCTTTTTAACCTCCCCCCGGGTGGGCCTTGCAGCCCCCTTTCAGGCCTTGAAAACGTTGCTGGCGGATGTTGTAAAATCCCGGTGCCGTGGGGTTTACCATATCTCTTATACGGATTGGCATACCCGTGTTAACCTGCTGCCCTGGCAGACGGATCTGGTGTTTGAAAACGCCATTACCGTCCAGCTCACCTCGGGGTGCTCCCATTTCTGCCGGCGGTGCAATGAGTGGGCACTGCCCGGTATCCGGTGCCATTTTTCCTACCATGCCGCTGTGCAGATCATAGAGCAGCTGTTGAAGCAGGGCAATACAGACACCGCCCTCTATGGTGCATCAGATCCCCTGGACTGGCAGGACGGCCCACACACCCTGGCAGATCTGCTGACCCCCGTGGGGGACACTGCCCGTTTCAGCCTTTTGACCAAGGTGCCAAAGGCTGGACAGGGGGTGTTACAAACATTGGTCCACCGGAATATCGCCCTGTCCGTGAGTGTGACCGATGCAAACCGGGACCGCATCACCGGGCTGGAAAAACAGACCGGCATCACGCTTGCCAAGCAGCACGATTTTGACGACCTGCTCATACCGGCAGGACTGGATGAGGATTTTTCTACGGTGAAGTCCTCCATCACCGATGCCTATGGCACGGAAATCACCCCGGAAGGGGCCTTTATCATCATTCCGACCTTTACCTGTGCCCTGCATCCCATGGGCCACAAAAAACTGCCAATCACCCCCAAAACAGCAGTTTTTCCGGTAAAAAAAATCGGGCGCAAGGCCCTGCTCAAAGACTATTTCAAACCCCTGGAAGTGGTGGGACAGGAAAACACCCCGTTTTACCTGTCCGGGCTGCTGGACACCCAGGTGGAGACACTGCTGCTGGACAACGGGTCCATGGACCTGTCCCCCCCGGGCATGCGCAATCTCAAGGAGTATTTCACCATTTTTCAGGAACCTGCAAGGCGGCAGCGCAAACACATGACCCGGTCAATTTTTCAGGGACTGAAAAACCAATTTTTCCCCCATGGCAGGTACCATGACCTGACACCGGCGCAACAGCGGCTCTACCGCCGGAAAATTGCAGCCCATCTGGATTTTTGCAACAAAAACATTGTGGAACAATCCCGCACCTGTGCAATGTCATTTTTTTTACAGGCTGCCCGAAATTTTCTGGTGGAACATGAAGACAAAAAAACCATCATCGCCCACCTGATCAAACCCGAAGCAGAACGGCTGGAACTTTGCTATGGACACACTGCCCAAAAATCAGATGGACACCACCTGTTTTCACATGATACTGACGACCTTTTTGACTGGTTCCGATTTTATGTCACGGCCCTGGTTTTTGACCGCTGCACCCAAACAGTCACCCGGTTTATCCAGGCGCATCCGGCTGCATATGATCCGGTTGCGGACCGGTTTGTACCGGCACAATCGAACTGCGTATGAATATTTGCGAATGGCCTTACATTGATTTGATTTTTTTTACATCCCTATATAGCAAGGAACGTATTTCATGAAGCATCCGGATGCCGTCATCGTATTTCCGCCGCCGATGGACCGTATTGCCCGGGTCTATCCGGCACCCCATTTTTTGTCCTCCTTTATCAGCAGCAGTGGATTTTATGCACAACCATTGGATTTGAATATCATTGCGCTGGGCAAACTTACCAGCCCTTTTTTTCTGGACAAAGAGATAGAAACCGCTGCAACCAACAGGGCCAGGCTGGAAGAATCAGGCCTTGCTTCACAAAAAGAAAAAGAGGCATATGCTGCATGTTTGCGAGCAACGGCCAGACTATTGTATGGAAGAAGTATCCATTCACAGCACTATCACCGAAAAAACCTGATGGATATGGAAAATTCCGGCATTCGCTATACACGGATATTCTTTGAGCTGTACAAAAAATATTTCGGGCTTTTTTACAACACCAATATTCCGGAACCGCAGGATATAGAGACTTTTTTTTCCTGTCCGGAAGCGGTTCTCATCAAAGACCTTCTCCAGGAAGCGATACAGGGTGCCATCATCGACAAAAAAATACCGGTCGTTGGGTTTTCCATCCCGTTTGCCCAGCAGTTTCTTCCTGCAATGATGTTGGCCAATGAGATCAAACAAAAAATGATGGATGTGCATATCTGTTTTGGCGGCCCGATCATTACCCTGCTGCCTGAAACCTATCGCAAAGCGGTAATAAAAACCGCACCGGTTGATTCCTTTGTTACCTATGACGGGGAAATGCCTTTGCTGCAGTTATTACAGGATAAACTACGGGGAGAGGCGATAGATGAACCAAAAAACGGGTTTGTTCAGAATGCAACCCACAAAAACGCAACCCCGTCTGATGATGCCCCCCATAAAAAAGACAAACCAGTGCACACCCACAACAGATTCCAAAAGGAACATATGGGGTATTTTTCAAAAAACACCCCCATCCCTGTCACCCAGTCAACCGGATGCTATTGGAAAAAATGCGCATTTTGTGATTATATCAATCTTCACAAAGACAAAATATACCGGCCACGGCCTGTGAATGACATCGTTGCCGACATCCAATATTATCACAGCCTGAATTTTACACATTTCCGCATGCTGGCTGAGGCAATACCGCCAAAACATGCCGATGAAATTGCAAACGCCCTGTTACACCATCAGTTGCATATTTTTTGGCATTCTTTTTTACGGGTGGATGACCGGTTTACCACTGAAATGTTACAATCCATGGAAAAAAGCGGGTTCAGCTGTACCATAGGGATGGAATCTGCCAATGCGTGTGTATTGGAAACACTCAACAAAGGATACGACCAAAACATCATCAGACGGTTTTTTGAAAAACTCCGCAATGCTTCACTGATGCACAACCATCTGAATATTATTGTTGGTACGCCTGGCGCCACCTATGATCAGGAACTTGAAACACTGGCGTTCTGCCGGGAATATACCGATATTTTTACCAAATTTAAAGCCGGCATTTTCACGTTGACACCTACCTCTGATATGGGAAAAAACCCGGGAAAATATGGGTTGCTGATCAAAGACAGCAACACAGACCATCAGCCGCTGCATGGGCGAATAGCATCTCTTTCGTTTGATGACCCAAAGGGAATGACACAGGAAGAAAAAAACCGCATTATGGAAGGGTATACCCAATTGAATGCACAAATAAAAAACCAGCAAAAATTTCACGGATTTCTGGACAGCATCAAAGGGGCCGGATCCGGGGCTGCCATAAACGATATCGCATTTGTTTTAGAAAAACCCCTGGTCCGGCAGCAGGTGATGCACCATGATTTCAAAGGACAAGCCGATTATATGGTGGTCAACATGTCTGAAAATCGTGACCACCAGGTTTTTATCGACAAACGGCAGGCGGCTGTAATGGACAGCCTGAAAGACAGCGTATTCCGGTTCCAGGATGTCATGGCCATCATGCAAAATGAAAATATGGCATTGCATTTCATCAAAAAAATGGCAACCGGATATTTGATCAAAGCAGCAGATATACCCCATGGCATCCAGTAAGAACCGGCATATTTACCACCGTTTAAAATTATCTGCCGTATTTGAACCCGGGCTGCACTTTTATCAGTTGTTTGGTATAGGGATGTTCCGGGTGCCGGATGATGTTGTCCGCTGTGTTGATCTCCACAATATGGCCTTCATTAATAACCGCAATCCTGTCGCACAGGTATCTGGCGGCCGCCAGGTTGTGGGTGATGAACAAAAAGGTCATGCCAAAGGTGTTTTTGATATCCATCAGCAGCTTGAACAACTGGATGGCAATGGTGGCATCCAGCATGGAAGTGGGTTCATCCGCCACAATGAACTGCGGTTCCAGCACAATGGCCCGGGCAATGGCCACCCGCTGGCGCTGGCCCCCGGAAAGCTGGTGGGGATACCGGTTATAAAATGATTTTCCCGGAGACAATCCCACGGTTTCAAGGGTGTGGATCACCTTTTTGGAACGGGATTCAGGGGTGCCGATCTTCTGCACCACCAGCGGCTCCATAACAGTTTCTGCAATAGACAGGTGGGAATTGAGGCTCTGGTAAGGGTCTTGAAAAATCATCTGCACCCTGGAACGAAATTCTTTTAAGGCCCGGCCTTTTAACCCGCGGACAGGAACCTTGTTGAACAAAATTTCACCGGCAGTGGGCTGCTCAAGTCTGAGCAGCAGCCTGCCGGTGGTGGTTTTACCGCTGCCGCTCTGTCCCACCAGACCGAAAATTTCCCCTGTTTCAATACAAAGATCAATACCGTTCAAGGCCAGAACCGTATTCTGGTGTCTGGCAAACAGC
>DATFJY010000017.1:0-3374 GCA_035268905.1 Desulfotignum sp. | reverse complement strand
GGGGGTATGGATAACGGCCAGTTTACAAGAACCGAAGGCAACGGTATCGCCATCATTCATCCTGATATCTGCCGGATAGGGCGGCGGCAGGCCAATGGACTGTTTCGTTTTTCTCCTTACTTCCGGATCTTTAAAAAAATCATCATCGGCCTTGTGCAGACAATAAGGTATCCTGGCGATTTGTTTGAATGCATCCATGGAAAACAATTGATCCGCATGTCCATGGGTCAACAGGATCTTATCAGGGATAAGATCGTTTTCCCGGATGAACGCTGCTATTTCTTCCACCCTGCCACCCGGATCAATAATGAGTGTCTTCCGGGTTTTTTTACAGACCAGGAAATAGGTGTTAAGGTTATAGGGTCCTGTGATCCGTCGAAGCATCTGTGTCTGTCGCACTGTTTTTTTACTGTCCTTTGTGTTGTTTTAGCCTGACATATATTCCGTAAACAGATGTTTATTTTCCGTCTTTTGCTCCCAGAAGCCCCTTTTTTCTGAGTGCGCCGGTTCATGCCCCGTCCCCGCTGTCCGGCGCTCCGGGAGCAGGAAAACGCACCCCCAGGGCCATCAGGGCCTGCTTTCCCCTCAGGGTCAGGTCCGTTGTGAACCGGAACTGGTCCCTGGGGTCCACCGGATAGGCTTTGACCCTGTATTCCGTGGCCCATAGACCTTCCGATGCAACGATGGTTACCGGCTTTGAGATTTGTAGATAGGCGCTGGTTATTGCCGTATCCTCCAGGGCCTGGATCACCTGCCTGGGGTCGTGCTCGGGGTGAAGGTAAAATTTGGCAGCGCACTGGAGGTGCCGGCTGCCGTCGTTGGCATTGAAGATCTTTTCCCCCCAGAGCTTCAGGTGGGGAATCACCACCACCGTATCGTCAGGGGTAAGGATCTCAAAGGCCCGCATTCCGATGGATTTGACCTCTCCATAAACCCCCTCCACAGAGATCCAGTCCCCGATCCGGTAGGGCAATTCATAGAGGGTGACGATTCCGGCGATGAGACTGCCGATATAGTCTTTGAAAGCAAACCCCAGGGCCAGGCCCAGGGCCCCCAGCAGGGCAAAAATATTTTCAGTCGTTGGATCCACGATAATGGAGATGATCATCCACAGGGCGGCCAGGATGATCACAAGACGGATCAGCGGCACCGTGGCCAGGGCATAGAGCCGCTGCCGGCCGGAGAGCCGGTCCGCTATTAACGGAATCACTTTCTGACTGATTCCGATCAGCACCAGGGCGAGGGCGGCTATCAAAGCGCCTCTGATAATGGCGGCCTGGTTTAACTGCTGGAAAAGTTCCATGGGTCAGTTCTCCTTTAGAATCCTTTAAAATTGATCAGTCAGATAGCCTTCCCCGTTGAGATAGGCTTTCACGGACGGATACCAGCGGGCCGATATTTTCAACTCCCCATGGCGGGTCTGCAAAATTCCGGCATCAGTCAGCGCCAGAATTGTCCGGTCTGTCTCAGTGGCGGAAAATGGAAGCAGGTCGGCGGCAAGGTTCCAGGGCAGCCCGTTATGGAGCAGCAGGCTGTGCATGAGGACCGGGGAAGCCGGTCCCAGGTCCAAAGGAACCACAAGCCACGGTATTTTTTCCCATGGTTCTACCCAGATGGAAATCCCGTTGGTGGGTTCTGTTTCAGACGTCTGGTCACCGGCGGTCTCATCCGGTTCCCGTTTCAGAGCCCGGCGCCAGATCTCAAGGGCAATGCCCGGGATACCGAAACTGCGGGCTGCCAGGTGATTGACAAAGGCACTTGCCTTGGTATCGGCATCTGCAGGTAGAACTGTTTTTCCGTTGTCTGCCTGGCGGAAGTGTATCTGCCGGCCGCATCCGTCATGTGCCCTCTGGCTCAGCCATCTACCCAGGGAGAGATCGTCAAAGGCCTGGGCTACCACCGCCCCTGGAAACGGGACCGGGAGTACCCGTCGCAAATAGGCTAGGGACCAGGAATCGCATCCGATAACACCAGGTCCCGCAGCCTTTGAATTGATCCTGGCCAGGAGTTGGCGGACCAAGGTCAGTCCACGAACATGGCGTAGATAGGTTTTACCCAGGTCGCAGAGCACCCAGGGGGTCTCTGCGGATTTTGTCCAGTCCAGCCAGGCCAGGTCCTGGGTGAGAATCTGCTGCGGATCCGGTGCCGGGATCAGCCGCCATCCCAAGGACTTGGCCAGACGGGACAGTATTTGGGCATTGCCGCTGCCGGGCAGGCCGGTCACCATCATGACAGACGGGGCCTCCGCCGATCCGGTCTTGTTTTTTGCCAAGATTTCAAGCGCCCGGACAGCCCCGGACCAATGCGAGGGGGGCGCAACTTTTTCAACGTCAGAAGCCGGCAGGTACTCCAGGTCATGGGCAGGGTGACGTGGCGTATCCGGTCGCCGAAATCGTTGCCAAATATCCTTTATCCCGCTTTTTATGGTGCGGGAGATAGTGGCCTGGGGAACGGCATAATCTGCCAGGGGGACATATTCCCACAGATTTTGTTTTTTCCGGTTCACTTGATTTCCTTATGTCAAATTCAGGTAAGGGTCATAAAACTTTTAATGTACGTTCCATGATGGACCTCTCGATTTTATCACTCGATGATCGAGTATCAGGTAAATGACAGTGATCGTTTATGGCCTTATATAACTAAAAATAAACCAAATAAACATAAACATGAGCAACAAGGACGCTAAACAGCATGATCGGTAAACCTATTTTAATGAAATCGAGAAAATTGAGGGGATAGCCTGCCCGATCACCCAAACCGGCCACCATTACGTTAGCAGCTGCACCGATCAATGAACCATTACCACCTAAACAAGATCCAAGCGCAAGTGACCACCAGACGGGTTCTATTGCCTCTGCACCGCCAAGGCTGATTTCCATTGATTCCACCAAAGGAATCATCGTCGTAACAAAGGGGATATTGTCGATAACTGCGGATGCCGACGCGGCCAGCCACAACACCGAGAATGCGGTGGTTTGCGGATTGCCCTCGGTTAACTGGATCAGCTTACCACCCAACATATGCAGTATGCCGGTATGCTCAACCCCATGAACCAGAATGAATAGGCCCATGAAAAAAAACAGCGCGCCCCATTCGACTTCGGCTAGTGCCTGGCGCAGACGTTGACCCTGCACTTGGGCACTTTTGCCGAAGTCACAAAATAACAGCAACATCGCTGCACCCAACATAGCAATCGTACCGGGGTGTATCCCATAATGCTCACCGAAGATAAAGCCGGCAATGACAGCGGTAATCATAGTCAATGAAATCTTCAGCAGGGCCGGGTCCTGAATACTGTCAGCCGGGCGAAAGCGCATGACCCGGTCTCGATTTTTCTGTGATGTTTGTAAAGAACTGCCAAGGTAGAAATAGAG
>DATFJY010000016.1:0-43527 GCA_035268905.1 Desulfotignum sp. | reverse complement strand
TGCTGTCCGGGCCTTGTAACAGAGGCCATGGCTGCCAGGCTGGAAGCAAAAACCGGGGTGCCCATTGTCAGCATTACCTATGATGTTTCCGGCGGCAACAAAAACAAGGTGGTCGTACCGTTTATCAAATATTTCAAGCAGAAACACTATTCCCATAACCGGAAGGTTTCTGTCTGACGTTCCCCCGGCAGGTACGCTTTGATGGCAGGATGTTTTTTCACAAAATCGTTCTGGAACTCTATCCGCTGCACGTTAAAGGCATTGTGGCGGTCCACTGCCCGCCGGTACCGCAGATAGTATTCATCATAATTGTGCATGCTTTCCGGATCTTTCTGATCTGCAATTTTTGAAAAATTGGCATAGGTATAGGTGAGCAGTGCATGAAAATCATTCAGATAGGTTTCAAGGCTTTGAACGTGACGGACGACATGGCGGTTGGTATAATACTGGCGCACCTGATAAATCCAGTAGAGTTCTTTTTTCATGAAGTATTCTTTGTAATCCGTGGTAAATTTGACCAGCCGGTCAATGGCATCCTGGTTCCGGGCCAGGGTCAGTCGTAACGATTTGATAAACGCGATGGTCTGTTGCAGTTTTTCAGGATTGGACTCCACTTTTGACATATATTCCAGCTGAACCAGTCCGGTATCCAGCTCGGCTGTGCTCTGTTTGAGATTGTCACACAGCCGGATTACCTGGGTGGTTACGGGAGGCAGGTGGGCATATTTGTTTTTTTCCTTTTCATGGGCCCAGACATAGAGTTCAGCCCCCACAACCACAGAAAAACTGGTCAGAAACAGCATGAACAGAATCATGCCCGATGTCTTTCTGGATGTAAAAATCACATACGGCGTGGTGACAGGTGCCAGCAAAACCATGGCTGCCCACCATCTGGGATTTTTTTTTCTTATACAGTCCAGTAAAACCAGTCCGGACAACAGCAGCACATAGGAAAAATAAATATAAAACACGATCACCCGCCTTTATGGGTAGCAATTGTATATCCGTTTCCAGAGGATGTAATGGTAACCGCACCATGGGTATCGGTTCTGAAAACCTGAACCCCCCTTTGCCGGTAACGGTCCAGAACATCTGGATGGGGAAATTTGTAGCGGTTGTTGAATCCGCAGGATATTATTACACTTTCCGGATGAATTTTATCAAGGAAAATTTTGGTGGAAGAGGTATTGCTGCCGTGGTGAGGTGAAAGCAGGATGCTGGATATGAAATCTTTTTGTGAAACCTGTGCCAGTAACCGCTCTCTTGTTTCCATGATATCTCCTGGAAACAGCATGGAAAAATCCTGTAGTTCCAGTCTGAAAACCAGAGAATTGTTGTTGGAATCCAAACCTTCACGAACAGATTCACACTGGAAAAATCTAACCGCTGTTTTGTCATAGCCTATCTGTTTTTTGCTGCAGTCAGGGACAAAAACCGGAATCTGTCTGCGGTCACAGGCAGCCATGATGCGTGCAAACGCGTCATAAGAACTTTTGTCCCCATTTGTGACCAGCATGCCTGTAGTGAAATTTTCCAGGATAAATACCAGCCCGTTCATGTGATCTGCATCCGGGTGGGTGAGAATGACGGCATCCAAAGCCATAATGCGCTGCTGCCACAAAAAAGGGGCCACCACATGCCTGCCGGTATCAAAACCACTGGTTCCCGGGAAACCGCCCCCATCCACCAGCATGTTTTTCCCTTCAATGGTCTGAATCAGGGCGGCATTTCCCTGACCCACATCCAGTACCGTGATGACCATGTGACCGGGGACGTTTGTGCGTGCTGTCTTCTGTATTCCATATATGCCAGTCATTGTTATGATAGCAGAGCACACCATTATTACCGGTTTTGTGCGTTGAAACAACAACAAACAAAAGCCTGCTCCCATGGCCGTATACATAACCACCATATCAGCCACAGATAATGAGGGCACATGTGACCAGGCAAAGGGAAGATCAGTCAGCCAATCAAGAAATCCAAGGCACAGGGAAACCAGTTTTGCCGCCATGGCCAAAAACACTTCGGAAACATCGGGGAAAAAAGGCCAGATCAGCAGACTCACCAGGCCAAGGGGGAGACAGACAAATCCGATGAAAGGGACCAGCAGCAGATTTGTTGGAATCTGAACCATGGAGATCATGTTGAAATACCGGGCAATCAACGGAAAGGTGCCAAGGCCGGCCAGCACGGTTACAAGGCAGATGGATGTCGGCATTTTCAAAATTTTCGGAATATGGGGTGTCTGGTATTTTCCGGCGACCCCCAGGCCGAGAATGATGAACAACACCGCTGTAAAAGACAATTGAAATGAGATGGAAAATAAAGCCCCCGGGTCAGCAAGCAGGATAATTATACCGGCCCCTGCCAGGGTATTGACTGGATGGCTTTGTTTTTCCCCCAGAAAAGAAAACATAAACAGGCTGATCATGATAAACGCCCGCTGTGTGGAAGGGGAAAATCCACAGAACAAGGCATACAGTCCCAGGGGGACAAGGGTGAGTATGCCGGCAGCTTTTCTGGCCTTTGCGGAAACCAGCAGCCGTGGAAAACATGACAGGATTCCATAAAACAGATAAAAAAAGATGAGGGACAGAATCCCCAGATGAAGGCCGGAAATGGCCAGCAGATGGGACGCCCCTGACCGGGCGAACAGATCTTTTATCTTTTCCGGCATCTGCTGCTTTATGCCGGTAACCAGGGCAGCCATTACATGGGCCGGATCCTGGTGATCAAGACGGGTCATGGTAAAATGGTAAAACCGGTTCCGTGTGTTTTCCAGTGCCTGTATGCCCCGGATGAAGACAAAAGCGTTTTCTTCAGGAACTATGGCAACCTTGTCTGCTCCTGTGTGAACCGCACCAAAGATACCCTGGCGTTTCAGAAATGTCTGGTAATCAAATGCGCCGGGATTGCCAAAATTCCGGATGGGTCTTATGGGACCCGGGCACTGGATAAGATCATGAAACTTGAGGGGATGCGCATTTTTTCCGTAGATATTCAGATACAGGCGGCCTGTGGCAAAAATGGCCCGGGGTCCTGTGTCGGGATCGGTTCTCACAATTTTTTTGCAGTCCAGCACCACCCGGATCTTATGGGGGTATTTTCGTGAAAAAGAAACAATTCTGCCCACGATTTGGATGTCGGGATCATTATAAAAATGGGATACATGGCCTGGCAAAAGCTGTGGAGAATGGATGTAAAAACTCTGATATCCGGACCAGATACCCGCCAAAAGGCAGATCCAAAAAACAGGCCATCTCCTGAAAAAAAATCCCGCCAGAAACAGGGCGGCCAGAACGGCAAAGCAAAAGACGGCCATTAACAGATGTGCATGAGAGAAGACATTTCCCGCCAGGGTCCCTGTAACCATGGCCAGGATTACAGGAACAAGGGGTGGCACCAGAGGGTGTGACAGATTTTTCACATGTCCTCGCCCGTATGTATGGTTTCAGCCTATTTGATGCGCACCATGTCAGCTCCCAGGGCACAAAATTTTTCTTCAATGGCTTCATATCCCCGGTCCATATGGTACACCCGGGAAATCAGGGTGGTGCCGCTGGCCATCAGCCCTGCGATTACCAAAGATGCACTGGCACGCAGATCAGACGCCATAACCGGTGCTGCCTGAAGTTTCGGCACCCCCCTGACCATGGCAATATTTGCCCTGGTCAGCGTGATATTCGCCCCCATGCGCATCAGTTCATTGGCATGGACAAACCGGTTTTCAAAAATGGATTCATGGATGACACTTGTACCGTCTGCAATACACATCAATGCCATGAACTGTGCCTGCATATCCGTGGGAAATCCCGGATAGGGAAGGGTTTTTATGTCCACACTTCTGAGATGTTCCGCCCCTGTGACCCGGATCCGGTCACCGTTTATTTCTACCCCGGCGCCTGATAACCTGAGCTTGTTGATCACCCCGCTGATATGATCCGGGCTGCAACCTTTGATCAGTATATTTCCCCGGGTAGCGGCAGCAGCCACCATAAAGGTGCCGGTTTCAATGCGGTCCGGAATCACGCGAACCTGTGCCGGAACAAGACGTTCCACCCCTTCGATTGTAACAATGGCTGTGCCGGCCCCGGAGATTTTTGCCCCCATCCGGCACAAAGCATCGGCCAGACATATGATTTCCGGCTCACGTGCCGCATTTCTGAGAACGGTTTTGCCTTTTGCCAGCACAGCCGCCATCATCAGATTTTCGGTCCCGGTAACCGTCGGGATATCAAAATAGATTTCATTTCCCGTAAGTTTTTCCGCTTTTGCTTCAATGTAGCCATGGGCAATGGTGATGCTGGCGCCCAATGCCTCAAGCCCGGTCAGGTGCATGTTCACCGGCCTTGCACCGATTGCGCACCCTCCGGGCAAAGATACCTTGGCATGCCCGAATCTGGCCACCAAAGGTCCCAGCACAAGAATGGAGGCCCGCATTTTGCGCACGATATCATATTCTGCTTCGATTTTATGAATACCAGATCCGTCCACCGTCATGACATGGTTGTCAAAGGCACACCTGGCCCCCAGATCTTCCAGCAGAAGCTTTATGCTGTGAATGTCCATAAGATGGGGAACGTTTGTGAATTCACAGGTCCCATCCACCAGGATACTGGCTGCAATAAGCGGCAGTGCCGCGTTTTTGGCTCCGGAAATGGCAACCTCACCGGCAAGTTTTCTGCCGCCAATAATTTGAATTTTGTCCATAGAACATACCGGATATAAGATGGAAAAGGGCCTTGGGAAAAGACCAAAACCCTTTTGTTTTTGATGGTACCTGGGACGAGAATTGAACTCGTACAGTGCTTTGCACCGAGGGATTTTAAGTCCCTTGCGTCTACCAGTTCCGCCACCCAGGCATAATCTTTGATCTTTTATCGCAATTTGCCTGCTTTTGCAAGACCAAATTCCTTTGGCATTCTGGTGTTTATCATGGTTTTGGATGGGTGCGTTTTATAAATTCTACAGTATACAGGATGACACCGATCCAGATGCAGGCAAAGGTGATCAGATGGTGGATGGAAAAGGCTTCTTTGTATACAAACACCCCCAGCACAAAGGCGATGGAGGGGGCCAGATACTGCAAAATGCCAATGGTGGACAGATTCAGCCGTCTGGCCGCTGCTGCAAACCACAGCAGCGGCAGGGATGTCACCACCCCTGACCCGATCATCCAGAGGGTCATTCCGGTATCTTTTAAAAACAAAGATCTGCCTGTACCCATCAAAAACACAATATATACCAGGGCCGGGACCATCAGGATCAGGGTTTCAACAAACAGTCCCGGCATGGGAGCCACCTGGATCCGTTTTCTGCAGTATCCATAGAAAGCAAAGGAAAACGCCAGTGTCAGACCGAATATGGGCAGCGCGCCATAGGCCAGCAGAGAATAGATCACCCCTGCCAGGGCAAACGCCAAAGAGATGCACTGCAGGCGCGTAAAAGTTTCGCTGAGCAGCAGATATCCCAACAGCACATTGATCATGGGATTGATATAGTACCCCAGGCTGGTTTCCACCACCCGGCCGGAGTTGACCGCCCAGATATAGACAAACCAGTTAAGGGCAATCAATGCACTGCTCAAAACCAGCCCCTTTACTGTGCCAGGAGACCGCAGCATTTGCAGCACTTCTTTGTGCCTTTTCTGGAAAAAAATGGTGCCGGCCAAAAAGACACAGGACCAGACGATGCGGTGGCATAAAATTTCGAAAGGCAGGGCCGCCTGCATCTGTTTCCAGTAGGCGGGCAAAAATCCCCAGGCTGCAAATGCCGCCAAGGCAAAGAGCGCACCGTAAAATGACTGGTTCATATGATTTCCTTACAATAATTTTTTTTCAGACACATTGTAGCACCAGGGTCTGGATTGGCAACCCCAAAAAGGGGTTGTGCAGGGCTGGATATTTGGTATAGCAGCGTGCTTTTCTATGGAGAGCCCCTGGTGGTGTCCTGTGAACGGACCGTCAGAGCCGGAGGGGGCCTGCTACAATATGCCGGGATACTTACCGTTACAGAATGAATCGCTGTATGTCATCAATCACATGGAACCAGACCCCCGCAGGGTCTCGGGCCGGGCACAGGACACCACCAGGGGCGGAACCGGGACAGAGTGCTGCCCAAAACGGTCGAAAACCCGGCATGCTTATGGCAAATATCCAGTCCAGGGTAATTGCATTGTCACAGGTTGTTTTTTCTGGTAAAAACAACCTGCTGTGAAATGGATGGACAAAAATAAACTGGTGCTGGCATCCCGTTCTCCCAGAAGAAAGGAACTGCTGGAACAAATGGGCCTTGCCATTGACATTATCCCCCCGGATGTGGATGAAACAGGAGACCCTGATCAGCTGCCCGGGAATTTTGTTAGCGCCCTGTCTGAAAAAAAAGCCTGTTATGTCATGCACCAGCAGGCGGATGTCTGGGTCATCGCCGCTGATACCATTGTTGTGAAAAACCACCAGATACTTGGAAAACCCAGAGACCGGGAAAATGCCAATCATATGATCGGGCTTCTGAACGGCCGGACCCATTCGGTGTTTACCGGCTATACAGTGGGCCATGGCACCAGGCGGCAGATGGAAACCCATGCCGTAGAAACACAGGTGCGGTTCAAAACTTTGACAAAGGCGGAAATTCTCTGGTACACTGGTACAGATGAACCCTATGACAAGGCCGGGGGATATGCTGTTCAGGGACTGGGGGCGTTTATGGTGAAAGAAATCTGCGGATCCTACACCAATGTGGTGGGCCTGCCGTTGTGTGAAGTGATACAGACCCTGAAATCTTTGAAAGCCATACAATTTTAAGGACAAAACACCATGACAGGGATCAACCAAAACCTTGCTGCCGTCAAAGAGACAATCAGCAAAACCGCCAAAAGCTGCGACAAAGATCCGGATGACATCTTACTTATCGGTGTCAGCAAAAAAAAATCCGTGCAGCTCATCAGGCAGGCAATCGATGCCGGGCTTGACAATCTAGGGGAAAACTATATCCAGGAAGCCATGGAAAAAATAGATGCCATTGGTCAGGATGCCGCCACCTGGCATTTTATCGGCCATCTCCAATCCAACAAAGCCAGATTCGCTGTGCAATATTTTGATTTCATCCATACGGTAGATACCCTGAAACTTGCAAAAGAGATTGACAAACAGGCCCAAAAAAACGCCAAATGTCAAAACATCCTGCTCCAGGTCAATATTGCCATGGAAGACACCAAATCCGGTGCCGGGAAAGAGGCGGCAGTTGATCTGGCCCAAAAAATCATGGGGTTTGAAAACATCTCTCTCCAGGGTTTGATGTGCATGCCCCCGTATTTTGATGATCCGGAAGATGCCAGAATCTATTTCAAACAGCTGGTGCAGATCAGAGAAGAGATCCTTGCGGCCGGGGTGGATCCCGGCGCCATGGCACAACTGTCCATGGGCATGAGCAATGATTATATGGTGGCCATCCAGGAAGGGGCCACCATGGTGCGGGTGGGGACCGCCATTTTCGGGAGCCGGATGTGAAACTGCTCCTGCATGCCTGTTGTGGCCCCTGCACCATCTATCCCCTCCAGGTACTCAGGGGTATGGATATCCAGGTGATGGGGTTTTTCTTTCGGCACAATATCCATCCTTTCACGGAATGCCTTAAGCGGGAAGAAACACTTCGCCAGTATGCAGATGCGCAGGATGTAAAAATGATCTGGCAGCAGGGCTATGAGCTGGAAAAATTTCTCAGATCGGTTGCATTCCGGGAAAAAGACCGGTGCCGCTACTGCTACCATGCCCGGCTGACGGCAACTGCCAAAATTGCAAAAAAAGGAAAATTTGACGGATTTTCCTCCACCCTGCTCTACAGCCGGTTTCAGAACCACGCCCTTATCCGGGAAACGGCACAATCCGTGGCAAAGGAAACCGGGGTGGATTTTTTTTACCATGACTTCAGGGAAGGCTGGAAGCAGGGGATTGCAGAATCAAAAACCCTGGGCATGTACAGGCAATCTTATTGCGGATGCATTTACAGTGAAAAGGAGCGGTACTATCGGCCGGCAAAAAAACGGCATGATACGCGATGATCACATTTTTTGAAACGTGTGAGGGGATTTCCAAAAAAACACCCATGCCTTGGCGGGCACAACAAAATATGAAAGCGGTTAGCGGTTAGCTGAGTACTGATGGCTGATGGCTGATGGCTTTCAAATAACCCTGCACAAAACGGGTTCACCGCGTGATAATACAGGTTTAATCATCTACAGCCAGACCCGCTAATTGGGGGGAACCCGTTTAATCTGGTTGATCATGGAGACAAGCCGCCTGTCTGTCTGGTGAAGACGGGCCGCCAGCACGGTGAACAGATGCTTTGCCACATCCGGATATTTTTCAATGATCTCTTCGAGTTTGTCTCCGGGAAACCGCTTGACTTTGGACCGCCCCTTGGAGATGATGGATGCGGACCGGGCATCTTTGGTGATAGCGGCCATCTCGCCGAAATATTCACCGGGCTGGGTGATTTCAGCAATTTTTTTGCCCCCTTTGACCACATATACCGCCCCCTGAACCAGTTTGAAAAAATCGATGTCTGTATTGTTTTCCCGGATGATGACGTCCTTGTCTTCATATTGTTCCACATCCGGATTTACCAGGTAGGCGGGCAGAGATTCCTTGGTGATAACGGTCTTTTTCACCACCTCTTCCAAAGAGGTCTCCCCGGTTCTGATCTTCTGGAGGCCGGCATCCCGCAATGTGACCATACCTTCCTGGACGCCCACTTTCCGCAGCTGGTCTTCGGCCACCTCCGCACTGATGGCCTTGGCCACCTCATCCGTAACCTCCATGAGTTCATAGAGCCCTACCCTGCCCTTGTATCCGGTGCCGTTGCAGTGGCTGCACCCATTTGGCCCCATGGTTTTCAGCCGGGGAATCTCATCTTTGGGAAACCCCTCGAGTTCCAGCTCCCTGGGATTGTAACCGGTGACCGGTTTCTTGCATTCCGGACACAGCCGCCGGGCCAGCCGCTGGGACAAAACCATGGTTACGGATGCCGACAGCATATAGGGGGGGATGCCGATATCCACCAGACGGCCGATGGTGGAGGGACAGTCATTGGTATGCAGGGTGGCAAATACCAGATGGCCGGTCATGGCAGCCTTTATGGCGATTTCCGCTGTATCGAGATCACGGATCTCCCCCACCATGATGATGTCCGGATCCTGGCGCAAAAAGGCTTTGAGGGCAGCGGCAAATGTCATGCCGATCTCTTCTCTCACCGGCACCTGGTTGATTCCCTTGAAGTTGAATTCCACGGGATCTTCTGCGGTAAGAATTTTGATATCATCCTTGTTGAGCCGGTTGAGGATGGAATACAGGGTGGTGGTCTTTCCGGAACCGGTCGGTCCGGTCACCAGCAGCAGGCCGTAGGGCCGTGAAATGCTGCGCTTGAGCATGTCAAAAGTGGCGGACTCAAATCCCAAACGGGTCAGATCGATGTTCAAAGCACTCTGGTCCAGTATCCGCATGACAATGCTCTCCCCGAACAGGGTGGGCAGGGACGATACCCGGAAATCCACGGATTTTTTTCTGCCCAGGCGCAGTTTGATCCGGCCGTCCTGGGGAACCCGTCTTTCAGCAATATCCAGAGATGCCAGAATTTTGATACGGGAAACCACGGCATTTTTAATGGAAACCGGCAGGTTCATGGCTTTGTACATGCCGCCGTCCAGCCGGTACCGGACCTGGAAAGATTTTTCAAACGGTTCGATGTGGATATCTGACACCCCGTCATTGATGGCTTTGGTCAGAATACCGTTAACAAGCTTGATGATGGGGGCATCCGAGGCCATGAATTCATCCTGGCCGTCATCTCTTTCCGCCGTGCCCACCTCGATCTCTTCAGCCGCCTCAGAAACAAGTGATCCAAAATCCTCCACAGAGGTGACAGGGGTGTCGTCTTCTGCATCTTCCTCAAAATGGAGAAACTTTTTGTACGCGTCATCACTGATCTTGTAAAAATCCCGGTAGGCCTGGATAATATCGTTTTCAGTGGAAACATACACATGGATATTTTTTTGGGTCTTGTTGTGCAGATCTTCCACTACCTGGGTGTCGGTGGGCTCCACCATGGCCACAAAAAGGTCGTCATTTTTCAGGCCCACGGGAAAGATCATGTGTTCTTTGGCCACATCAAAGGGAAGAATTTTTTGGGCCGCTGCATCAGGTTTCATCTCTGAAAACCGGATCACATTGTAATTGTAAAGACGGCCCAGGACATTGATGATAGTGTCCGGATCGATATACCCTTTGTTGAGAAGAATCGCGCTGAGGCGTTCACCGGTCTTTCTGTGCACCCCTAAGGCCTCATCGAGCTGAAGGCTGGTAATCTGCCCCTCTTTGGAAAGGATTTCCCCTATCCGCGTCTTTCCGGCACCGGACTGGTCCTTGATGGTGGATGTGAGACTGGATTTTCCCTTTGGATTTTTAACCATGTGTGTCTGTATTATGCATTATCTAAAATTTTTATACACCCGGATACTGCCTGCCATCACCAGAAATATTCCCAGCATGTAAAAACAGAACCTGACAATGAAAAGTTTGCTGCTGAAAAATGCAATGTTCGCCACCTGTTCCATCACTTCGGGTATCCGATAAAAGACCCCTAATCCCACTGCAATGAGAACAATCCCATAATAGAATGCGAATTTTTTTTTGTCCATCCCAAATCACAGCCTTTCCAATTCTTTGAGTTGTTTTTCAAACGGTACATTTTGAGACTCCAGATCCGCCATTTTTGTTTCAAGATCGGAAAACAGGGATTCAACCGCATTTTCAAGGTCTGACAACTGCTTGGAAAGCATCTGGATCTTTTTGCCGTCCGCGTTTTCCGATGCGGTGAGCAGCTGTGCATTCACTGTCTGCATTCGGCCCTCAAGGGTTTCTATCTCATCTTCTATCTGTGCAATTTTTTTCTGGATAGGCCCCAGTATCCTGGATCTGTCCGCAATGATTTCCGATTTTTTCTGGCGCAGTTCCTTTTTGTTCAACCCATTGGATTTTTTGGGCTTTCCTGATACCATCCCGGCCTCTTCCCATCCGTCCCTGTCCAGAAATTCCTGGTAACTGCCGTCAAACAGATCAATATGGTCTTTTTTAAACACCACCAGCCGGGTGGCCAGCGCATGCAGAAACAGCTCATTATGGGTCACCAGAACCAGTGCCCCGGGAAACGCCTGCAATGCCGCTGAAAATGCGTCACAGGCCTCGATATCCAGATGGTTGGTGGGTTCATCCAGCAGCAGCAGGTTCACTGGGGCCAACAGCAGTTTGCCCAGCATGACCCGGGATTTTTCCCCCCCTGACAATACGCTGATCTTTTTTAAGGCAGCATCTTTTTCAAACATCATGGCCCCGCAGATATTTCTGGCAGCCTGGCGGTCGAAATCCGGGTGGGCATCTGTCAGTTCTTCTTCAATGGTATGGCCCTCATTGAGGGTACGCACATTTGTCTGTTCAAAATATCCCGGGACAACACCCGGGTTGCAGGTGACACTGCCGGATCCAGGGGGAAGTCTGCCAAAGAGCAGCTTGACCAGGGTGGTCTTGCCTTTGCCGTTCTGCCCGATAACAGCGATTCTGTCCTGTGGCTGGACGGTTATGGAAAAATCAGTGAGCAGCGGCTTTTGCGGTTCATAGCCAAAACACAGTTTTTTTGCAAAGAGCATCTGTTTGCCGTTAAACGGCAGATAGTTGAAAGAAAAATCCAAATTTTTGGACTGTGACAGTTTTTCTTTTGATTCCTGTTTTTCAAGGGTTTTGATTCTGGACTGCACCATGTTTGCCAGCCGGGCCTTTGCCCGGAACCGCGTGATAAAGGTTTCTATCTCTTTTTTGCGTTTTTCCTCATTCAACCTGGTTTTTTCATATACCGCTTCATCCTGCGCCACCTGGTCATAGTACTTGGCCGTATCTCCCGGGATTTTTCTGATTTTATGGCGGAGGATACCCGCAATATGGGTGACCACATGGTCCATGAATCCCCGGTCATGGGTTACCAGAAGCACTTCCCTGGGCCAGGCTGTCAGAAACCGGGTGATCCATCGAATAGAGGTGATATCCAGGTAATTGGTGGGCTCATCCAGAATCAGCAGATCCGGCTCAGCCACCAGCACTTTGGCCAGGTTCAGCCTGACCTGGAACCCCCCGGAAAAAACAGCCGGATCCCTGTCCATATCTCCAGGAGAAAACCCCAGGCCGGCCAGCACTTTTTCCGCTTTCCAATAGTGGTCTCTTTCATGGTCCGGCAGGCCTGTCATGGCTTCCTGACGTACCGTGGTTTCTGAAAACACAATTTTCTGAGACAGCATGCCGATGCGGTATCCGGCCGGGCAGCTGATTCTGCCTTCATCCGGATGATCATATCCTGCAATAATATGCAGCAGGGTGGTTTTGCCGTGGCCATTTCTGCCCACAAGCCCCACCCGTTCCCCGGGGTTTATCTGCAGACTGGCATCATCAAACAGGGTTTGCTCACCAAACCCCTTGCAAATGGATTCAATGGTCAACATATGAAATCTGTTTTGGCATGAAACGGTATTTTTTTTGTTTTTTTTCTTACCTGAAAATATTATCATATTATTTGTATCAGATGTGTTAAAATTTAGAAACATCAGATTTCAGAAACATCAGATTTTGCTTGACTTGGATTTTCAATCTTGCGTATGTACAGGGTACACTTGGCAATTTCATTCATCAAACAGAGGCAATCATGACCAGATATATCTATGAATTCGGCCCGAAAAAAACAGACGGAGAAGCATCCTTGAAAAATCTTTTGGGCGGCAAAGGCGCCAACCTGGCTGAAATGGCCCGCGTGGGCCTTCCCGTACCGCCGGGATTCACCATTTCCACTGATTGCTGCAACCACTATTTTAAACTGGGGGGCCGGTTCCCCCCTGACCTGGAACAGCAGATCATGACCGCAATGGCCAATGTGGAAAGCCAGATGGGGCTGGTATTTGGTGATCCCAAAGCCCCTTTATTGGTGTCCTGCCGGTCAGGGGCCAGAAGCTCCATGCCCGGCATGATGGAAACCATTCTCAATGTGGGACTGTGTACGGACACCATCCCCGGCCTTGTGGAAAAAACCGGTAATGAATGGTTTGTGTATGATGCATACCGCCGGCTGATCATGATGTATGCAGATGTGGTCATGGAAAAAGCGGAGCAGGTGGTGCCTGAAGATGGTATGGGTATCCGCCTGAACCTGGAAATGATGATGAACAACCTGAAAAACGACAAAGGATATGAAAACGATACCGACATTTCCACCCTGGACATGAAGGCCCTGTGCGACAGATTCAAAAAAAAGATACACCAGTACCTGAAAAAGGAGTTTCCCGATGATCCCCATGCACAGCTCATGGGATCAATAGGCGCGGTTTTCAAGAGCTGGAACGGAAAACGCGCGGTTTCCTACCGGCGCATTGAACATATTCCCGACGCCTGGGGCACCGCTGTAAATGTCCAGAGCATGGTGTTCGGCAACATGGGAAACACCTCTGCCACCGGTGTGGCATTTACCCGTGATCCTGCCACCGGAAAGAACGTTTTCTACGGGGAATGGCTGGTCAATGCCCAGGGCGAAGATGTGGTGGCAGGCATACGTACCCCCAATCCCCTGAACACAGACACCAAAAACATGCAGAACCAGCACCTTGCATCCCTGGAAGAGGCCATGCCGGAACTCTACAGCCAGCTGTATGATATCCGGAACAGGCTGGAAGCCCATTACAAGGATATGCAGGATATTGAATTCACCATCCAGGAGGGCAGCCTGTACATGCTCCAGTGCCGGGCGGGCAAACGGACCGCCACCGCCGCCTTGAATATGGCAATGGACATGTATGAACAGGGCATGATCGATGAACAGACCATGGTCTGTCGTCTGAATCCCAAAACCCTTGATGAGATGCTTCACCCCATTGTGGATCCGGAACAGGAAAAAACCGCTGCAAAAGTGGCAGAAGGCCTGCCGGCCGGACCCGGCGGGGCCTGGGGAAAAATTGTATTTACCGCGGAAGATGCGGTGCAGCAGGCAAAAACCGGTGAAAACGTGATACTGGTCAGAGAGGAAACCAATCCCGAAGATATTGAAGGAATGCGCTCTGCTGCTGCCATTCTGACTGCCAGGGGCGGCATGACCAGCCATGCCGCCCTGGTGGCCAGGGGATGGGGGAAGTGCTGCATTGTGGGTGCCGGTACCCTGAAGATCCATACAAAAAACCGACAGGTGCAGGCCGGCACCCGGATGTTCAATGAAGGGGATATTTTCACCTTGAACGGCACCCGTGGAATTGTTTATGAAGGTCGGCTCAAAATGAAAGATGCTCTGGAAAACCCCAAATTCAAAAAATTCATGACCATTGCCGACCGCCACCGGACCATGGGGGTGCGCACCAATGCGGATACCCCTGAAGATGCCGCAACCGCACTGACGTTCGGGGCACAGGGTATCGGGCTTTTCCGCACCGAGCACATGTTTTACGGGGCTGATTCAGACCGGCCCCTGTTTCTGCTGCGGAAAATGATTTTAAGCAAAACCACGGAGGAACGACAGGCTGCTCTGGATGAACTGTTTCCCTTTGTAAAAGGGGAAATTGCAAAAACCCTTGCTGTTATGGACAACCTGCCGGTCACCCTGCGGCTGCTGGATCCGCCGCTGCACGAATTTGTCCCCACCGCTGAAAAAAACCAGCTGGAAATAGCCCGGGCACTGGGCATAGATTTAGAAGAGGTGCTCAAGCGTAGCGCTCTTCTCAAGGAATCCAACCCCATGATCGGGCACCGGGGGGTGCGCCTGGGCATCAGTTTTCCTGAAATCACCAGAATGCAGGTACAGGCCATTTTTGCCGCATCTGCCGACCTGATCCGCCAGGGCAAAAACCCTTTGCCGGAAATCATGGTGCCGGTCACCTGCAATGAAAAGGAGTTGTCCTTTACCAGAAAAATTGTTGACGACTGCCATAAACAGGCCCTAAAAACCCATCATCTTGAACAGATACCCTATCTGTACGGCACCATGATCGAAATTCCCAGGGCAGCCCTTATTGCCGATAAAATGGCCAAAGAATCCCGGTTTTTTTCCTTTGGTACCAATGATCTCACCCAGATGACCTTTGGCTTTTCCAGAGATGATATCGGATCGTTTATGAACGATTATATCGACAATGCCATTCTGGACGCAGATCCCTTTGAAACCCTTGACCAGGAGGCAGTGGGAAGCCTTATTGAAATTGCTGTGGAAAGGGGGAAAAAAACCCGGCCGGACATCAAACTGGGTATCTGCGGCGAACACGGCGGTGATCCAGCATCGGTGGTCTTCTGCCACAAAGCCGGGCTCACCTATGTGTCCTGCTCCCCTTACCGGGTGCCCATTGCGCGGCTGGCAGCAGCCCAGGCCGCCATCATGGACAAATAGCGATACAGGCCCTCTGCCATATTCCAGGCAGGGACTTCAATTGATATCCACCCGGTACCGTGACCAGCCGCAGCGTTCCTTGTATGGGTGGCGCATCAGTTCTGTGGCAAGAATGGAAAAATCCTTGGGACGGATGGTAAAATACACCACTTTTTCCCTTTCCATGATGGTTTTGACCCCCACTGCCGCATACAGTGTTTTGTAGCTGTCTTCCACAAAACACTGCACAGCACCGGTAATGATAACCAGATCTGACTCTGTGCGCACTTCATACACGTCAAGCATGGTGATATCAACCGATTTTCCCTTGAAATAGGAGGTGGGGCCGATACGCGTAAGTTCACAGGTCACAAAATTTTCAAATCCCTTTTCATACCGGCTGAACCGGTCTTCCGCCACCAGGGCCGGACCGGCCGATGCCAGAAAAACAGTCAGGAAAACAAACAGATACACTGATACGGGCCATTGTTTCATGATGCTGCCTCCGGGGTGTCCCCGGAAGGAGGCTGCTCTGTGGACACATTGTTTATCATGCCCTGGATGTTTTTTTGCAGGTTGTTGAGAACCATGGGGGTAAGGACCACAGAGCCGGCACTGGAAAACCGGTTTTGATAGTGCTGGCGGGTTTTTGGATCACGGTACCCGGTTTCCACCAGGATGGGAACTGGATATCCGATTTTCAGAACCTGCGCCACAAAGGCTTCTGTTTCAATGCCGGGGGCTTTGTGATTGGCAATAATCATTTTGAATTTTTCAGGCTGGATTCGGAACATCTCCAGGGCCTGGTTACCGTTTCTGGATATCACCGGGGTATATCCCATTGCTTTGATGACATCGGCAATCAGGCGCGTGCGGGTTTCATTGGTATCGATCACCAGAATATGCCGGAATCCCATGATGGGAAGGGTTTGCTCTGCCGGCGCATCTGCGGGAAAAGGGGCTTCCCAGTTGTCTTTGTTGGTGACAGGATGCAGCTGGGTGACATCCATTTCATAGGCACGGGAACCCACAAACCGATCATTTTCCGCATCCGCCACCCGGGCGATGAACCGGTTGTTTTCTGCAATGTACTGACGCAGCCATGTGCGGTAGGTCAGGTCATCCCCTTTGAGGATAAGCAATTTGGGGCCTGCATGGGTGTTCACCTGGATGGAATGATAGATCTGCGGGGTTTTGGAATAGGGAATCTGGGTCTCCTTGTAATGTTCGGCTATAAATTCAACCATGAAATCCCTGGCAGAACAGGGGGTGACCGCCAGCACAATGATAATTACCGGTATAAGTAAAGTACCTGTTATCTGATTCATGATCCTATCCTTTTTTTCATTTTCAGGTTCCTGCAGAAACAAACCTCATATCGGCCGGATTTACGACAACCTTGAACCCCATATCATGAGCCAGTATATGAAAAACAGGACCAGGTAGAGGCCGCCCAAAAGTTTCATCTGTTTTTTCCGGTCATTTTTACGCCTGGCCCGGAACCGTGACAGGATCAAACCGAAAATACTGATAGCAAGTCCCAGAAAAATAATATATAACAGGTACTGTAGAAACCGCAAATCCCAGACTGTTCTGAGATTCAGCTGATAAAACCGGTCAAAAAATGTTTCGAATTCCGGCTGGGCACGGTGAAATATCAGCATGGAAACAAAAAGAACGGTCCAGGCAAGCAGATGCAGGGCAATGAAAATCCTGGTCCAGACATCTTTTGATTTGCGCCGTTCAAATGGTTTTGTGCTGCAATTGTTCAGGTTTTTTCCCCGGGGTTTCTTATGGGACATGTAAACACATATATTATGGTTTTGCCATGAATGAAATTGTTCTTTCCAAAAACCAGTTTCTGGAATTAAAGCATCTGGTGTACCAGACGTCAGGCATCAATTTGCACGAAGGCAAAAAAGAGCTGCTCAAATCCAAACTTGCCAAACGGATGCGCCTGACCAGAAAAAATTTTGACCAATACCTTGCATATCTGGCTTCCAATGAGCAGGAAGTGGTGGAATTCATTGACACCGTCACCACCAATCACTCCTATTTTTTCAGGGAAAACAAAAGCATAGCACATATGGTGCAGCATTTCAAAGGCAATGCATCCCAAAAAAATCAGGTCGTTAAAATATGGTGTGCTGCCTGCTCTACCGGAGATGAGCCCTATTCCATCGCCATCCAGCTTCTGGAAGCAGGGCTGCATTTTTCCCTGCTGGCCACTGACATATCCCATTCAGTTCTGGCCACGGCTGTCCGGGGCATTTACCGTGTGGACAAGACCAGAAATGTTCCCAAGACCATGCTGCACCGGTATTTTCAAGAGGGAACCGGCAAATACCAGGGCCATGTCAAAATCAAAAAACAGGTCCAGGGAAACATCCGTTTCCAGCGCTTCAATCTGATCACGGACACGCCGCCTGACCAGGGATTTGACGCGGTAGTGTGCAGGAATGTCATGATATATTTCGATCCGCCCACCAGTGAAAATGTTGTAAACAAACTTTACGGGGCGGTTGGTTCCCCGGGGTTTTTTGCCATCGGTAATGCAGAAAGCCTTATGAATTTGAAACACAAGTTTTCATCCATACCCGGGGTACCCTCCTTGTATATAAAATAGCGATGGTCATCCGGTCAGTATGCTTTTTCATTGCGACAAGTGGGCCTCGGTTTTAAATCGACGGGTGACCATCTCGATTATCTCTTCGGCACTGGTTTCAATGGGTTTGTTGCTCACATTGATCATGGAATACCCTTTGGCAATATAATGGCGGTGGGCCGTGAGAATTTCTTCCTCAATGTCTTTTTTCGTGGAATAGGCTTTCATGCCTGAAGCCCCGAGGCTTTCCTCGCGCATTTTCCGGTGAGACACAAGCTGCTTTGCATTGATATTCAGGGCAAAAATCCGCCGCCGATCGAGACTATCCAGTATGCCCGGCATGGGAACCCCTGGAACAAAGGGGATATTGCCCACTTTCCATCCCAGAACCGCCATATACATGGACAAAGGGGTCTTGCCGGCCCGGGACAACCCAACCAGAAGAATCTCCGCCTCATCAAGGGTGTCCGGGTTCATGCCGTCATCATGGGCCAGAGAAAAATCAATGGCAGATACCTGTTTGAGATTCACCTGGTGGCGTTCCCTGTAAAGACCGGGCTGTTCCAACGGATCCTGATTCAAAAATGCCTGTATCTTTGAAAGCACCGGCCCCATCAGGTCAATGGTGACGATTTTATGTTCCATGCCCTTGCGGGTAAGATATTTGCGCAGGTTTGTGTTGACAATGGTATGGACGATCAGGCTTTCAATATCCTTGACTTTGTCGATAAGTTCATCCACCTGGACCTCGGACCGGATCTGGGGAACCTTGACAACCGTAATTTTATTGCTGGGAAACTGTATCAGCGTGGATTCCACCAGGTGAAAGGCATTGATACCCTCTCCGCATGATGCAATGTAGATCATTTGAAAAGCAGACGGATCGTGGGTGTCTGTCATGAATTAATTCCTTTATTGCAGGCGGTTTTTGTTTTATAATAACATTTTATATACTAACCCGAAAATTCAGGGAAGGCAAGTATGGCACACCAGGATGAGGGACATTATGCCGGCAAACATCCAGATCAGAACACGGATCCGGTCATTGTCAAAAAACTCAGTGACATCACGGAAAAAAACCAGTTGGGCTGTGCATCTGCCCATAAAGCAGCCAAAGAGCTGGGGGTTTCCCCGAAAGCCATCGGCATTCAGGCCGACCTGATGGAGCTGCGCATTGTCAAATGCCAGCTGGGGCTGTTCGGGCATGCACCGGAACAAAAACGAATCGACCCGGGTATTGACATTTCAGATGAGTTGTGGGCAGCGATCGAAAGCAAGCGTGTTGACGGCCGGCTTTCCTGCCGGGAATGCTGGGATATTGCCAAAGAATGGAAAATCAGCCGACTGGATATGGGCTCTGCCTGTGAAAAAATGAATATCCGCATCAAACCCTGCCAGCTGGGGGCATTTTAAGGGCTGCCATGGTGGTGGGATGCGGCCGGATCAGGTTACGCCTGTATGATATCCATTCTTTAAAAGCCAAGCGCAAAATTGTAAAAAGCATTGTTGCAAAAATTCAGAACCGGTTCAAGGCGGCAGCGGCTGAAACAGGTTTGAATGACAGCCATGAATGGGCGGATATCGGGTTTTGTGTTGTCGGCAATGACAGTGCCCGGGTGAATTCACAGGTGGATAAAATATTTACCTTTGTAGATGATACAGGGCTGGCTATGGTTGCAGATACAAATATGGAAATCATGCATCTGTAGTTTTGCGGACTGTTTCCAGTTTTCTTCGGTTTTTCCGTCTGCGCCGCAGTTTCTGCCTGCGGATTTTTTTTATCTGTTGCTGCCGGGCCGTATCTGCATCTGATTGCAGGGCTTCTATTTTTTCAGCCAGGGCCCGCAGAGCCAGAAAACGGTTCAGGTGGAGGGACCGGTGTTTGCCCATTTTTACGGACAAGCCGGTTTTTGGGTGGCGGATAAACACGGCGGAACAAGACTTGTTCACCTTCTGCCCTCCCCTGCCCGAAGCTTTGATGAATTTTTCTTCCAGATCCTTTTTGTGAATCCCCAGATCAGCCAGTTTCTGTTCCAGGGCAGCCAGTTTTTTTTCATTGGGGCCCATGGTATTTTCCTTATAATCTTCCGATCTTCTGTTCTTTCATATCCTTTTAACAAGTTTCAGGAATGATGCGGCAGACATCCAAAATTTGTTTTTTTCCTTTTATTTTCAACTCTCCCAGCTGATCGATCCTGGCTATGTTGTCAAGGGTTTCAATATCCGTTTTAATCTCATCAAAAACCGTTGCAGACACATAAAGCTCATTGCCCCGGGCCATGGACTGCAGGCGCTGGGCCGAATTTACCGTGTCGCCTATGACGGTGTAGTTCAGATGGTTCTCCTCACCCAAAAACCCGGCAATCAACTCCCCGGTGTTGATGCCCATCGTCATTTTCAGTTTTTCACATTTCCCCTTTTTTTTCTGCTTGAACCGGTTGAAGGCCAAAAACATGTCAAGGGCCGCAGACACGGCATGGAGACTGCATTTTTCATCATGCAGGGGCGCGCCGAAAATGGCCATCACGCAGTCACCCATCAATTTATCCAGGGTGCCGGAATGCTTGAATACAACGGGAATCATGTGGGAAAAAAAATCATTCAGGATCACCACCACCTCTTCTGGGGGAATCGTTTCTGAAAGTGATGTGAACCCTTGAAGATCCGCAAAAAGAATGCAGGCTTTTTTCCGCTCTCCACCCAGCCGGGGTCGGCCGCTTTTCAAAATTTTGTCCACCACATTTTTTGAAAAAAACCGGGACAGGTACATAATATGCTTTTCTTCACTGATCTTGTCGAAATAAAACCGCTGAAAAGAAACCGTATTCATCAGGTGATCCCTGACAATGGCATAAAAGTAGCTGTCTGCAGCTTGAAATCCCTGTGTTTTATTTTTAAATAAAACCAGGGCCCCATGAACATCACCCCTTGAAATCATGGGCATCGCATAGAGCGATCCCTCCATGTGGTTGAATTCATCACTGTTGTGCAAATCTTCAACAATGATGTCTTCTTTGTTCGTTGTCAAATGGTTCAACAGGCGGCTTTGCCGCAAAAAAGAATAATCCGTTTGATTGTCAAAACGCGATCCAATGAGTTTCCCCTGGTGGTGCAAAATATCCTTGAACAAATACAACACCGCACCGGACAGGTTTTTATACTTGACCAGACAATCCAGTTGACTCCGCCAGATCCGATCATGATCAGTCACGTCAATGGATTTCATTGCAGCAACCATTTCCCTGATGATGGACAGTTCATTGATTTTGTGTTCATATTTTTGCTGGACAGACAAAAATTTATTTTTAATAAATTCAACCTGGGCCGGGCTCGGGTGGGGTGTCGGCTTTTTTCCGCCCATTTCATCTTTTTTTTTGGACATCATGAAATCAAGTGTACCAGTTGATTGTTTTCTTTTAAAAATTGCCCGACTGCTGTAATACGTTCCGCAATGGATCCAATGGTGACATCTTCAAACCCCTGTGTCAGAACATCCATGTGGTCCTTTTGAAGCCCAGGGGTACCGTTTGTGCAGCTTTCTTGATCATCTGTATGTGCCATATCTGCCAGATAATCCGCCAGCCCGGTGATGGCAGCCAGCCGGGTATGGCTGGCGGAAGATGATGGAAGATGGTGAAAGGAGATGGCATGCACAAGGGATTCGGGCAGGTTCCATTTTCTGACAATCAGCCCGCCCACAACCCCATGGTTATAGCCGAACACCTCCTCTTCAAACTCATGGACCGGCAGGCCTGTCTGATTTGACCATGTGATAATCTGCCCGTATTCTTCCGGAAAATGGTCAATCAAAAAAATTTTGCCAAAATCATGGAGAATACAGGCGGTGAATATTCCCTGATCTGAAAACGCTTTTTTGTTTTGACACAAATACTGCCCAACCAGCGCAGTTTCAATGGAATGATGCCACAGAAGCTTGGGATCAAACAATCCGTCTAAATGTGAGACAGTGAAGGCTTTGGACAGGCTCAGTCCAAAGGCAAGGTTCATAATTTCATCCCTGCCCAGAATGATCGATGCTTCTTTTACGGAACTGACCTTACGGGCCAGGCCGTAAAACGCGGAATTCACCAGTTTAAGGATTTTCAGGGTCAGTACCTGATCCACCGCAATGATTCTTTTGATATCGTCAATTTCCGTATCAGGGTCCATGGTCAGGTTATACAGCTGCAATGCCACAGAGGGGATGGTGGTCAAGGATTCAACACGGTTCAATTTTGAAATGACATCAGACTGCCTGTTTTTACGATGGATCAACTGTTTTTCAATGTCGCTTTTCAAGGCAAATTCCTTGATGGTGCGGCCGGCCCGGTTATTTGGGGCTGATGGGGTCTGGGTCTTGATCTTGCCCGATAAGAAAGGAATCAAAGGAGAATTAAAGGGGAGCCGGGAATAAAATTTTCGTTGGGCAGAAATGGGAAGGGTGGACAACCCGGCCCAAATCACTTGCTGATCCATTGCCAAAAGCTTACGAAACAAACGGCCCCGGGCATGTTTGAACAACAGGCCCTCGGCTTTTAAAACCGATGTCCTGGTGGTTTCGGCCGGTCCTTCACCAGCCGGTCCTTCATCAGCCTTACCCGATTCCAAAATGGCGCCCGGTGCATGCAATGAATCAGCATAGGGCTGAAGACGGGTCAGTGCCACCTGGATCATTTCAGAAAACGAATGTCCATCCTTTGGGAAAACAGCCTCACCCACTTTGATGCGTGCGGTTTTGTCTACCAGTTCCTTGATGGTACTGCCGATTTTGGGAACCAGGTATTTCAGGCCGGACGTATCTGTGGTAAATCCGAAAACAAGCACTTTGTTGTCTTCAATCACATAAACGGAATCACTGTCCCGAAAGGCATTTTCAATATACCCCTCCTTGCCCAGAAGGGATCGGGGAATATCTGTGTTGTCTCCTTGGTCAACCACCACATACACCATGGCGGTATCCACCCCGGCCCGCAAGGTCATATTGAACAGTTTTGAAATCCACTTGAGCTGCAATTCATCGATATGAAAGGGAAACTGGTCATCCTCGATCACCCGGGAAACCGACACACTGGCATTCATAGCCCTCAGCTGTTTGGTAATCCGGCCGGCCCTTTCCTTGTGCGGGGTATCACACACGATGGCCGGGTGATGCGCAATTACCGCTGCCGCCTTTTCCCTGGAGAACTGCAATTCCCGGACAAGATAGGCAAGAAACGGTTCTGTGTTTTGCAAATTCAGCTGCTTGAGAACAATTCTGTATAATGATTGCTGCATATCACCCGTTCATAAACCGATTAACCGTATTACCGATGTTGAAAAATATGCGGGACGTTCAAACCTGATTCAGATGCCGAAAAAAAGGACAAAAAAAATAGACATGCCAAAACCTTTTCCCGGATTGAACAGAAAGGCATTCGTATACGTATTTTAATTTACTGCAAAAGAGTGGTGGAGGCGGCGGGAGTTGAACCCGCGTCCGAAAACCATCATCCCTGGCTTCTACATACTTATCCTGAACTTTGATATTGGCCCAGGGGTCTCCTTCAGGAGGGATACCCCGGGGTATAGCCTGAAAAATTCAACTGATGTGGTTCAGGCAGCCCCATCAGCGGTCTTGCAAAGTCGACGCCCATACCTGAAATCTGCAAGAGGGATTTCAGGAGGACGGCAGCGGGTGTTAAGCCGCTACGGCGTAATTATAATCGTCTGCGATTATCTTTAAGGCTTTGCCAAGTTTACGAGCTGACAAACGACTCGGTATGCTACCATGGGCTTCAAAATCTCCGTCGAAACCATTTCGCCCCCGGATTGTAAAAGATCAGAACTACATATTATGTACACATATTATAATGAATGCATATCAAAAGTCAATATCCACTTTAGATACCTGGATATTTGCCCTAATGGATTGCGTATCACAAGGTCCCTGGCAAAGAGCCTCTTGAGGTGTTCTGTGACAGGACCGTCAGAGCCGGAGGGGTTGACAGACATGCCAGGATGATAGCACCGTACACGGTTGATCTGTCCCTTTGCTGTAAATAGCTGGCAA
The DNA here is from genome assembly GCA_035268905.1 of Desulfotignum sp. Lineage (GTDB taxonomy): Bacteria > Desulfobacterota > Desulfobacteria > Desulfobacterales > Desulfobacteraceae > Desulfotignum. The sequence goes on along the minus strand of DATFJY010000016.1, from coordinate 19,441 downwards.
AACCGGCCCCGGAAGATCTCGGGCCGGTTACAGATCACCTCAAGGGGCGGGTTTGGGACAAGGACACCCCATGAAACGATGCAAAATCTGATGCACGCATGGCAAATATCCAGTCAGATACCCGTCAGATATCTGTTCGATATCAGGCTGAATATTTTTTGCGGTCCCGGTCCATGTCCCGTTTGATATCCCGTTCTTTGATGCTCTGGCGCTTGTCATAAAGTTTTTTGCCTTTTCCAAGCCCCAGCAGTACTTTGATTTTGTCATTTTTAAAATAGATTTTCAGCGGCACGAGGGTGTAACCTCTTTCCTTGATTTTACCGATAAGCTTGGAGATTTCAGATTTGTGAAGCAGCAGTTTTCTGGTGCGCATGGGTTCATGGTTGTCATTGTAAGCAAATTTGTACGGGGAAATGTGGAGCTGCCGCAAAAAAATCTCCCCCCGTCTGATATCAGCATAAGAATCCTGAAAACTGACCCGCCCTTCCCTGATGGACTTGACCTCTGATCCCACCAGGACAATACCGGCTTCAAATTCTGCATCAATGTGAAAATTATGCCGGGCTTTTTTATTGGAGGCGATCAGTTTAATATAATCAGCTGGCATGCCTTATTCTTCCATTTCTTTGTAGGGAAGAATATCCTTGTATTCTTCCTGGGTAAACCGGGTGATCTCCTGGACAGTGGAAAATGTGCCCACTTTTTGTGCAAAGCGTTGCGCTTTTTGGAAATCCATACCCCTTATCATCTTTTTTATTACCGAAATCGAGGCCGGATTCATGGACAGGTTTTTCAATCCAAAACCCAAAAGGACAGGAATATTGAGGGGATCACCAGCCATTTCTCCGCACATCACCAGTTCAATATTGTTTTTTTCAGCAGCAGCAAAGACCATCTTGATCATTTTAAGCACCGCCGGGTTCAGGGCCTGATACAGATGGGCCACCCTGCGGTTGCGCCGGTCGATAGCCATGGAGTACTGGATCAGGTCGTTGGTGCCGATACTGAAAAAATCCACCTGCCGCGCCAGTTCATCAGCCATGAGAACAGCAGAGGGCACCTCTATCATAATCCCCAGGGCAATATCTTTGTTGAATATCTTGTCTTCTTGTTCAAGTTCCAAAACCGCTTTGTTGATAACGGACTTGACAGCTGTGAGTTCTTCCATGCATGAAATCATGGGGATCAACAACTTGAGATTGCCGAATGCTGCAGCCCGGAGAATGGCCTTGATCTGGGTGACAAATATATCCTCGTTTTCCAGACAGAACCGGACCGCCCGGAGTCCAAGAGATGGGTTGGCCTCTTCCACAGGGTCGATACAGGGATTGAACTTATCACCGTTGATATCCAGGGTGCGGATGGTCACCGGCTCGGGATTCATGAGCTCCACCAGTTCCCGGTATTTGACGAGCAGCTCTTCTTCTGTGGGGAACCGCTCCAGATCCAGATAAAGAAACTCTGTTCTGAACAGTCCGATACCGGAAGCGCCGTTGTCTTTTGCAGATACCACCTCTTCCACCAGTTCGATATTGGCCATCAAGGTAATGGCCACTCCGTCTCTGGTAACAGCCGGCAGATGGCTGTCGCGTTCTATATCCGCCCTGTAGGCTTCAAACCGGGCCAGACGCTCTTCGTATTTGAACAGGGTATCTTCTTCAGGATTGATGATGATGATACCGGAAGAGCCGTCCACAATCAGGATGTTATCATTGTTGATGCTGGTTGTGGCCCGGGCCAGTCCGAAAACGGAAGGAATCTTCAAGGATTTGGCCACAATACCGGTGTGAGAATCTTTTCCTCCCCGGTCGGTGACAAATCCTTTGACACGCTCCAGCTGAATCTGACTGGCATCTGCCGGACTCAGGTCATGGGCAACGATAATGACCCGTTTGTTGATATCGGCAATGTTGATATCCCGGGCACCCAGCAGATAGGACATGATTTTGTCTGACACCTGAACAATGTCGTTTACTCTGGACTTCAAATACTGGTCATCCACCTGCTGAAACATGAGTTTCACCTGTCGGGCGACTTTTCTCAATGCCCATTCCGCATTGATCCGTTCTTTTTGAATGGTTTCAATGGTTTTTCCATACAGCATCTTGTCCTTGAACAACGCCATATGGGTTTCCAGGATGTTCAGGGTCTCGCTGACATCTTTGTCCAGGGCTTGTATTATCCGGGCATGTTCTTTTTTGGCTTTTGCCACGGCATTTTTGAACCGGTCAATTTCCCGGGGCACCATGGCACCTGAGACCGAATACCGTTCAATAATGTTGACCCCTTCGCGGTCCACCAAATAAGCCTTCCCAATACAGATGCCGGGGGAACCGCTGATACCTTTGAGGATCATTTCACGGGGTTTGTTTCGATTCATTCTGTCAACTCTCCGAAACCATCGTCAAAAAAAATTTTGATCTTCTCCACCACCCGGACATCTGCACAAGACTCCGCCTGAATATCAATAGATGCGCCTTTGGCAGCACAAAGGGTTAATATATCTATGACACTTGCGGCATCCACCCGGTTTTTACCATCTGAAAGCCAGATGTCATTTTCTGCAGTCATGGCCATTTTTGCTATCCGGGCTGCAGGTCTTGCATGCATCCCCAGCTCATTTATGACAATGCTGTTATGGGACAATTGTATATTTTTTTTCAAACACACACGCTTTATTTTCAAAAAAAGTTTTCTTTTTCTATATGATTTCCGGCCAAAAGTCAATCCTGGACACTTTCTATCCAGCCCGTCCCCTGGAAAAATAACACTGGGTTTTCAAAGGAAATTTTTGTAAGCCCAGACGTTCAAGAATTTCTTTTTTGGCCATCTTTGGAGAAACAAATACCTGTTCAGGATTTCCGGCAAGGTAAAACATCTCACCCCAGGAATTGATATACACGGCACAATAATCTGTGATTTTTGTTTCATGACGGGGGGCATAAAAATTGAAGCTGATAAATATACAGGTGATATCCGGCGCCTTTTTTTTCAGTTCGCTGACATTCAATGCCTGCCGCTGCTGCGGGGCAAAAAAAACACACATGGCATTGAACAGTTTCTGGATATCATCGTGGGTGACCGGGGTGGGATTGGGAACCAGATTGACAACGGTATGCGCTGTAAAAAGGTTGTTGTTGATAAGCCATGCCCCGATTTCCTCGATGGTCTGGGTCTGCACCAGTGATTCATCAATGCTTTGGTGCAGTTTTACGGATTTGTGAAACAATTCCCATCTGACCCGTGTGTCATGCCCGGGAAGATATCGGATATGCAGCCGTGAAAACAACCGTTCACCTCTGGAAATCAGCAGGATTTTTTTTATCTTGCATGGTTTTTCCAGAAAAACAATATCCACCTTCCGTTCCAGTATCCGGCGGTCTTCATCTGAAATCATCAGTCCGCTGGAATGGCTTTCAAAGGTTTTTTTTACCTGGTTGTATTTTATGAGCATATACCGTTCAATGGAGGCGGACAGTCTGTGGATCCGCTGGTAGTCCCATTCTTTGAAATGTCCGATTTCAAAGAGGCGGGACATGCTCCACCCCCATTTAATAATGGAATCGGTCACCAGATGTCTGCGCATCCCGAAAACCGTATGGTCCAGATCAGCCCCCTTTGCAATCTCCAGTTTCAGAAAGAAACAGGTAAGGATCAGGTGCATGGATTTTCTATCCCCTGCAGACCGGTAATAGCCCAGAAGATTGTTCAGCAGAATGATATATGAATCATTCTGCGCCAGTTTCAGATGGTTCCCTGCATTCATCCATACATTTTTGTACTGGTTGCACAAAAGGGGTTCATGTCCGTAAGAGTAGATGTATTTTTCCAGCAGCGCCATTTTGATTACCGATTTGAACGGGCTTTTGAGCCATTTGAACATCTGCCAGATGGAGGCGCCGAAATACTCATTCACCGGTATGGCATGGATATCCCCCAGGTCAATATATCTGTGCGATCCGGGCAGCCGGCTGATTTGGTTCAAGATCATGTGATAATAGTTCAGGCTTATGGGGGTGGGAAGTACTGCCCAAAGGGGCAGTTTTCCGGCCACATGGATCATGGTTCTGTAAAACTCTTCCTTCAGCAGCCGGGACTGGGCTGTGCCGGAACTTTCCTGGGTAAATCCGCCAAAATCGTTATTTTTTGCCTTTTGGATATCCACAACAAAAAATGTGGTCTGGATTTTGCATTTTTCCACAGCCAGTTTTTCCAGCATTTTGAGTTTCTGTTGAAACAAAGCGTGTTCATGGGCATTCATGGCTTCCTCGTGAACACAGACCCAATAGTCAATATCAGATGCATGGGTCTGCGCCAGGGACCCTACGCTTCCCATGGAAAAAACCCCTTCGATACAGGGCGAAGAAACGTATTCCGCCCTGTGTTTGTGGATACCTGTAAATTTCTCCAGCACCTGCAGCGTGGTGCCGGAGGGGATATACGCTGCAATGCCGCAGGGTGTTTTGGGGTGTATGGGCGGGAAGCCCGGCAGGTCAATATTTTTGTGCAGCAAAAGGGGGACCAGCTGAAAAAAGTCCGCCTGGGGGGGTTTGAAAACATCAAATGCCGTGAGTATGCTCATTTTGTTCTGGTTTAAGAACTTGTTTTCCCCGTAATGGATAAATTCACAGAAAATCAACAGATTGATTTTTTCTGCAATGGATTTTTCCATCCAAGGCAGGTCTGTAAGGGTGAGCTGATACCGTCTGGCATTGTATGCAATCCCTTCACACCGTATCATGGATCCGGCACTGGAGGGGAACCGTGAAAAACGGGACTGGACATAAGAAAAATCTGCATGGTCAAGACAGGCTGTGGCAAAGGAAACCCCGGATATCCTGGCATGGGAAAACACAGCACCCGTCAGATTGGTCTGGGTGAAAGCGGTTTTGGAAATCTGGGCGCCGGTGAACTGGGCATCATGAAGATCTGCCTGGACAAAATTGCAATTGAACAGTTTGGCGCCCTGGAAACTGCAGTTCACAAACCGGGTTTTTCTGGCATTGATGTGCATGAGCACGGCATGATCAAAATTGACATGGTGTATCTCTGCACCGGACCAGTCAATGTTATGGAGAATCGCCTGCTTGAAAAATGCCTTTTCCATGTGAGACCCGGAAAGGTCACAATTTTTCAGCGTGGCGCCGTTAAAAAAAATAACAGATGCTGAAAAACGCAGGCCGGAAAGGGTTTCACCATCAATGGTCAGGTCCTGAAAATCAATGGTTTTCTGGGCAATGTTCGCTTTGAGCGCTTCCAGTTTTTTTTTGACAGGATCCTGAAATACAGCGGAAAAGATATGTTTTTGTTTTTCCGGGGCTTTCTGTAAACGGTTGATCAGGCTTTCAAACCACAATGAGATGTCCTGTTTTTCCAGTTCCAGCAGAGACCTTGCTTTTTCCATGAATGTGAACATCGCGCGTTCCTGTTTTTTCACAGGCATACTGCCAGGAACCTTTAACATCCGGAGCACCCGCTCCGGTCTTTTTTTGACCATGCCCAGGATACAGGCCAGATTGGTGTCATAATTGGTTTCCTGATAAAAGGACTTGTTCAGGGCAATGTCCTGAATGACGAAAAAGGAAAGTCGGGACAGGTTAACAAGTTCCGCATGGAAAACCGGCATAATGTCTGGATGGTATTTTCTGGCCTGGCCGATAAGGTCGTAAACCGGTTTTTTTCCTGTAACTATAAGGGCTTTGAAGGCCTTGAAGGCTTCATCTGTGTCTGCTTTTACAAACAATCGGAAAACCGGATCAAACAGCTGGGGATACAGTCCCATGGAGGCGTTTTCAATCAAACTGTATACCGTTTCCCGTATCTTTCTTACCGCTTCATTTTCAAGTATGTAAATAAGCAGGTCTTCGGGCAGTTTCCCCTGCAGCATGGACAACGCTTTCAGGCCGTTTATTCTGACAACCGGCGCCTGGGACTGCATTTCATTTTTCAGCAGGGCGTCAGGGTTTCGCAACGTCTCGGGAATATTGTTCAAAAAAGGATCTGCATCCCGTTTCCGGTCAAACAGGCCGGCGAAAAAATCTATGACCGCTTCTCGGGACTGGATACTGGTAAGCATTTTTTTACAAACCGCCGCAAATTTCAGACGGATTTCCGGGGAGGATTGAAGATACTGGTCTACAAAAGAAAGGCGCTGGGGTTCAGTGAGCAGATACATTGTTTTCTGCACGGCACTCACACTGACAACATGATTGCGCATGGATGAAAATGCAAAAAAAGCCCCGGTATCTCCAAATTCCACAAGGGTTTTGAACAAATAGATGCTTTCGTTCAGGGATTTGTCAGAGGTAAGCCGCTGATAAATCCGGGCACACACCATGGCGGACTCCTTTTGTCCCTGTGCGTGCAGCTGCTTTTTTTCGGGGCTGTTCAGCATGGACAGGACCTCTGTCTGGATAAGGCCCATGGCCTTCTGGGCATGATTCCGAAGAGAAAAATGGTAGGACAGCACCGCATCAATTACCGGGAGTATACCCAGTGATGGCGCAAAGCCGGGGGCCTGGGTCACCAGGTCACGTTTTTGTTCTTCATCCAGGGATGCCCATAGAACATCATAGTTTTTTTCATCAAATGGGGGGGACAGATCGGTCATGGAGAATATTTTGTTATGTTTTACCTTTTTAATGAAAAGTGGTATATGGTCATTTTTATATCAGTTGTATGCACCAGCAAATTATACCTGTTACCCAATATAAAGAATTAGCATCCATAGTACAACTCAAAATAATATATGAAACCATTTGATTCACATGCAGAACCAGAAGCCAGGGCCGGCGGATATGATGCACAATCCATTGAGATCCTCAAGGGACTGGACCCTGTCAAACGCCGGCCCGGGATGTATACCGACACAACCAGTCCGGACCATCTGGTTTTTGAGGTCATCGACAACAGTGTGGATGAAGCCATTGCCGGATTTGCCGATACCATTGATGTGATCCTGAAAAAAGACAACAGTATCCTTGTGACGGACAACGGCCGTGGAATGCCTGTGGATATCCATCCGGAAGAGGGAATTTCAGGGGTGGAACTTATCATGACAAGACTGCATGCCGGTGCCAAATTTTCCAACAAAGACTATGCGTTTTCAGGCGGGCTGCACGGTGTGGGGGTCTCTGTTGTCAATGCCCTGTCTTCCCGGCTCGATATCACCATTTTCCGCAAAGGAAAAAAATATACCATCGGGTTCGAAAACGGCACCAAAATCCGGGACTTGGCAGTAGTGGGAAAAACCCGGGAAAATACCACCGGCACCTGGGTACAATTTTTTCCAAACCCCGGGTATTTTGAACGGACCACTTTTTCACCGGATGCCATTAGAACCGCCTTAAAGTCAAAGGCGGTTCTGTGCAGGGGATTGAAGACCAGTTTTCTGAATGACGCCACAGGCGAAAAAAACACCTGGGTGTATGACCATGGCCTGGATGAATATTTGAATGAGCACCTCAAGCACCATGACACATTGTTTCCAGAACCATTCAGCGGCCATTGTCAGACAGATGATTTCCAGGCTGTGTGGGCAGTGAACTGGGTGACCGAGGCAGGATCCGGCTTGGAAGAAAGCTATGTGAATCTGATTCCCACCCCTTTGGGGGGGACCCATGTCAATGGATTCCGATCCGGCCTGCTGGAATCTTTGCGGGAGTTCTGCAAATTTCGGAATCTTATGCCCAAAAATCTGTTTCTGGCTCCGGAGGATATCTGGAACAATGTAGGGTATGTGCTGTCTGTGAAATTGTCCGAGGCCCAGTTTTCCGGCCAGACCAAGGAACGGCTGTCATCGCGCCATTGTGCCAATCTGGTGAATCTCCAGGTACGGGATGCCTTCAGCCTCTGGCTCAATCAGCATGTGGACCTGGGAGAGGCCCTGGCAGAGAAGGCCATGGATCATGCCAGGGCCAGGGTGAGAAAATCCAAAAAAATCACCCGGAAACAGGCGGCCAACGGGGTGGTTCTGCCGGCCAAATTGTCAGACTGCACCAGTGATGACCTGCATCGCAGGGAACTGTTTTTTGTGGAAGGAGATTCTGCAGGCGGATCAGCCAAACAGGCCAGAGACAGGCGATTTCAGGCCATCATGCCCTTGCGGGGCAAGATCATGAACACCTGGGATATGCCGGCATCCGCCATTATTGAATCAAAAGAGATACGGGACATTGTCCAGGTACTCGGGGTGCTGCCCGGACAGGAAGACATTTCCAGGCTCCGGTATAACAAAATCTGCATTCTGGCGGACGCGGATTCTGATGGGCTGCATATTGCCACCCTCCTTTGTGCCCTGTTATTAAAACATTTTCCCAAAATTGTCCGGAACGGTCATTTGTTTATGGCCATGCCGCCCCTGTACCGGATCGATGTGGGAAAAGAGGTGTTTTATGCCCTGGATGACACGGAAAGACAGGGCATTATCAAACGGATCAACCGCAGAAAAAAACCCGGGAAAATCAATGTCCAGCGCTTCAAGGGCCTGGGGGAAATGAACCCTGTACAGCTCAGGGAAACCACCATTGCACCGGATTCCAGACGACTTGTACAATTGACAGTAAAACAGGCAGATGCCCTGGATGATGTCCATGAAATCATGGACATGCTGCTGGGAAAAAAACGGGCCAAAGACAGAAAACACTGGATAGAAACCCAGGGCAATATCGAAGAGATCACATAATATGAAACAGATGTCACCCACCGTAATGGAAGCGTATGAACACATTGCTTTCCAGGAGTTTACCCGGAAAGCATATCTCAACTATTCCATGTACGTGATTCTGGACAGGGCCCTCCCCCATATCGGGGATGGCCTCAAACCGGTGCAGCGCCGCATTGTTTATTCCATGAGCCAGCTGGGACTGTCATCCACGGCTAAATTCAAAAAATCAGCCCGCACTGTGGGAGACGTGCTGGGCAAATTTCATCCCCACGGGGACACCGCCTGCTACGAGGCCATGGTGCTCATGGCACAGCCCTTTTCATTGCGGTACCCCCTTGTGGACGGCCAGGGCAACTGGGGGGATCCCAATGATCCCAAATCTTTTGCCGCCATGCGGTATACCGAATCCAGGCTTTCCCGGTATGCCGGCCTTCTGCTGGATGAACTGGAACAGGGGACGGTGGAATGGGCCCCCAATTTTGACGGTACCCTGCAAGAACCCAGGCTGCTGCCGGCAAGGCTGCCCAACCTGCTGCTCAACGGCACCACAGGCATTGCCGTGGGCATGGCCACAAGCATTCTGCCCCACAACCTGCGGGAGGTGGCAAAAGCGTTGATAATGCTCATAGAGGATGAAAACACCCCCCTTGAAGCCCTGCGCAAACATATCAAGGGACCGGATTTTCCCACTGAGGCGGAAATCATTACCCCTGCAGAAGAGATCCACGCCATTTATGACACCGGAAACGGACGGGTGAAAATGCGGGCCAGATACCGTATTGAAGACGGAGATATCGTGTATTTTGCCCTGCCCTTTCATGCGTCGGCTGAAAAGATACATGAACAGATCGCCGCCCAGATGGCGGAAAAAAAACTGCCCATGGTCAGTGATATCAGGGATGAATCAGACCATGAAGACCCCACCCGTCTGGTGGTAATTCCCAGGTCCGGCCGGGTGGATCTCACCGCCCTTGCAGACCATCTGTTTGCGACAACTGACCTGGAAAAATCCTATTCCTTCAACATGAACATGATAGGGATCAACGGCCGGCCGGCGGTTAAAAACCTGAAAACTGTTCTTCTGGAATGGCTGGAATTCCGTTTCCATACAGTGGAAAAAAAACTTGGATTCCGCCTGGATAAGGTGGTGAACAGGCGCCATATTCTGGAGGGATTGCGCATCGTTTTTTTACATATCGATGCGGTGATCCAGATTATCAGGCAATCCGATCATCCCAAACAGGAACTGATGAAGGCATTTGGCCTGTCTCAGGTCCAGGCAGCCGCCATTCTTGATATCCGGCTGCGCCAGCTGGCAAGGCTGGAAGAGATCAAGCTGCTTTCGGAAATAAAAGATCTGGAAGATGAACAAAAAAAACTGGAAACCCTGTTGCAGGATAAAAGCGCCTTTAAGGCATATATTATTGATGAAATAAAAGCAGATGCCAGAAAATACGGAGACAAACGGCGGTCACCCATCCAGAAGCGCAAGGAAGCAGAAGCCTTTTCCATTACCGATGTCATGGAAAAGGAACCGGTGACCATCATTTTGTCCAAAAACGGCTGGATCCGGTCGGCCAAAGGCCATGACATCGATCCGCAGAAGGTGAAGTTCAGATCAGGGGATGATCTGCACTGCCATTTGCGGTCCCAAAGCGACAAGCCCATTGTGTTTTTAGACAGCTCCGGCCGCAGCTATACCCTGTACCCCCATGTTCTTCCATCCGCCAGAAGCAATGGAGAACCGCTGACCGGGCATCTGTCTTTGCAGCCGGATGTCCGGATCTGCTGCATGCTGTCCCAGACCGATACCACCCATTTTCTGGTGGGATCTGACAGCGGATATGGATTCATTATACAATTTTCAGATTTTCTCACCCATTTTAAAAACGGAAAATCCGTGATCACACTCAAAAAACATGCGGTTCCCATGCGGCCCCAACCGATTTTGGATTTGGAAACAGATGCGGTTGCTGCTGTCACAACCAAAGGCCGAATGCTTATTTTTCCTTTACAGGAACTTCCCCGGTTGAAAAAAGGGCAGGGAAACAAAATTATCACCATTCCCAAAAAAGAATGGACATCCCCGGACCCGGAAAAACTCAAGTTCTTAAAAATATTGCCTTACCATTCCAATCTTGTTATACATGCCAAAAAGCACTCTTTGCACCTGGATGTGGACAGGCAGGCTGATTATACCGGCATGCGTGGCCACAGGGGCAGACTGCTGCCCAGGGGATACCGAAAAGTAGACACTGTGGAGGTAATATCAATGGCATCCAAATCGAGCTGAATGAAACATTTTTATGAAAAATATTTCATTTTTTTAAATCTGGTAATTCTCTGCTGTTTTTTTGTTTACCTGAGCTTTCTTCTGCATCACAAAAATCTTGGTGTGCCTGCCAGTTCAGTGGAACGGATCAAAAAATCCGGCACACTGCGGCTGATCACTACCCGGTCAAGCAACACCTTTTACCTGTACAAAGAGGAACCCACCGGATTTGAATTTGACCTGGCCCGTGAATTTGCCCGGTATCTTCAGGTGGATCTGGATATTGTAACCCCGGGGTGGAACAACCTGTTTGTTTATTTGCACCAGGACAAAGGGGATTTTATTGCCGCCGGAATTGCCATCACAAAAGCACGTCTGGAACAAGCGGCATTTTCCATTCCCTACATGAGTATCCAGCAGCGGGTTATTCACCACTCTCTCATATTCGGTCCCAAAAACATGGCAGACCTTGCCGGAAGGACCATCCATGTCAGGCGAAACACCTCCTACCATTCCCGGCTCAAGGAAATTAAGGCATCCGGCATTGACATACAGTATATTCTCCATGACAATATACCCACAGAAGATCTCATTGCCATGGTCAATGACCGTGAAATCAAATTCACCATTACAGACTCCAACATTGCCCTGTTGAACCAGCGGTATTTTCCGGATATCCGTATCGGTATCCCTGTCCAGGAAAAAGAATCGCTTGCCTGGGCTGTGCGCAAAAATGACATGGAAATGCTCACGGAAATCAACCGATTCTTTCTGTATGCCAAAGAAAAAGGCATCCTCAGACAGATCATAGAAAAACACTATGGCAACACAAAAAATTTTGACGTATCAGAGGCAAAAACATTTCACGAGCGGATGAAAACCCATCTGCCCAGATTTCAGGAAATCATTGAAGCGGAAGCGGTGAAACACGGCTTTGACTGGCGTTTGATGGCAGCTGTCGTGTACCAGGAATCGCGGTTTGATCCTGATGCAACCAGTTTCACCAACGTTAAAGGCCTCATGCAGGTCACCCATACCACTGCCAGGGAGATGGGCATTAAAAACCGCACCAGCCCAAAACAGAGCATCAAGGCCGGCATCACTTACCTGAAACGGATGTATGAACGCTTTCATCAGATGGAAGATGAACACCAGCGGATGATGTTTGCGCTGGCCAGTTATAATGTGGGCTATGGCCATGTGCAGGATGCCATGGCCATAGCCAGACAAAAAGGACTCAATCCCCTGGTCTGGCAATCTTTGAAAAAAACACTGCCCCTGCTGTCAAAACCGGCCATCTACAAAAAGACAAAACATGGGTATGCCAGGGGATGGGAACCGGTCCACTATGTAGAGCGGGTTCTTACCTATTATGACATCCTCAAACAGATTGATTTTTCCTGAAACTTTACAGTGGATGCAGGTCAAAAAACGGTATATGAAGAAAAAGAAAAAAATTCCTTGTCTGTGGCAACTTAAATAGCTTACAAAAACAGTGTCACCGCCGGGGATCAACCCCAATTTTTAAGATGAGAAAAAAAATGACGAGAAAAATTCTGATCAATGCGCAGGATCCTGATGTCAGCAGGATTGCCGCAGTCATCGACAACAAGCTGGACCAGTTTCACATTGAAACCCGTGCCAAGGAAGTCACCCAGGGCAACATTTACAAAGGCATTGTCACCAGAGTGGAACAAAGCCTTCAGGCGGTTTTTGTGGATTATGGCGCGGAAAAAAACGGCTTTTTACAGAAAAACGAGATCCACCAGGACTATTTTCAGGAAGTGGAAACCCGGGACAAGTCGCTGTTCAATTTGATCAAAAAAGGACAGGAACTTATCGTGCAGGTGGTAAAAGACCCCATAAGCCAGAAAGGGGCCATGCTCACGACCTTTATCTCTCTGCCCGGCAGACTGGCTGTTCTCATGCCTGGAAGTACCACTAAGGGGGTTTCCCGGAAAATTGCAGAGGAGGAGGAAAGAAAACGGCTGGCAAAGATTCTCAAAGCCATGGATATTCCGGAAGGGTTCGGCATGATTGTAAGGACCGCCGGTAAAAATGCCACCAAAACCCAGCTGACGGCTGATCTCAAATACCTGATGCGGGTATGGAAAAATATTGACAAACTGGCCATTGACAATACGTCCCCTTCTTTGCTCTACAAGGAACAAAGCCTGGCTGTGAGATCTCTGCGGGATTATTTCACCACCGATATTATTGAAATTCTCATTGACAATCCTGATACATTCCGGGAAGTCAAAGAATTCATGGCCATGATCGCCCCGAAACAGAAAAAAATTGTCAAATTTTTCAAAGGGGAAAAACCCATTTTTACCAAATACCAGCTGGAGGAACAGATTGCCTCCATTTTCAAGCGGGAGGTCCCGTTAAAATCCGGCGGATTTCTGGTGATCGAGCAGACAGAAGCCCTGGTATCCATTGATGTGAATTCCGGCAAATCCACCAAACGCCGCAATATTGAAGAAACCGCTTTTCATACCAATCTCGAGGCAGCCGAAGAGGTGGCAAGGCAGCTGCGGCTGCGGGACATGGGCGGTCTGATTGTGGTGGATTTTATCGACATGAAGGAAAGGCGGCACAAGGCGGATATCACCAAAAACTTGAAAAAATTTCTGAAATCTGACAAAGCCAAAACAAAGGTTGGCGGTATCACCGCCTTCGGGCTTCTGGAAATGTCCCGACAGCGTATCCGCCATTCCATTACCTTTGGCAGTTATGAAACCTGCAGGCACTGCAACGGCCGGGGCCAGACACCCTCCGTAGAGACACAGGGGCTTGCCATTCTGCGGCAGCTGAACCTGAAAACCCTGAAGACCGAAAACAAGCAGGTCCAGGCGCTTGTACCCCGGGAGGTTGCCTATTACATGCTTAACAAAAAGCGCGAGGAACTCATTGACATTGAAGCCAAACGCAATGTTTCCATTACGGTTGAAATCGATCCGGAACTTGTTTCCGGCCAGAGCCGAATTACCTCCCATGACTGACGGATCAGGTATGGCCTGTTCTTGACATCAGCACATCTTTTGTGTATCTAAAGCAACTTCAACCGTATCACAAAGGAGAACGCAATTGTGAAAACAGCTTCCGGAAAAAAGAACCTGATACGCGTGGGCGTGGCAATTTTCTGCATCGTCCTGGTTGCCGCGTACCTGTTTCTGGATGCTGAAACAGATCAGGATGCTGATGAAAAACAGGCGGCTGCGCCCACCTATAATGCCCGGGATGAAGCGGATAAAACAATGGAACATACCCCCAAAAAACAAGCCCTTTCTGGTCATCATGATATGCAAGCCCCTGTGGGAAAAGGACCAGATGTGGTGGAAAAACAAATACAACAGGTCCCTGTCATTGATTATACTGAGCTGACAGACAGGAACCCGGACACGCCTGTGGATCAGATGATGAAAAAAAGACTGCAGGCCCTGGGCATCAAAAAGAGTCTGGACATGGTTGTCAGATCGGATGAGTCCTTTGTTTTGGGCGGGAAAAAAGTGTCCATGGCAGATGTCCTGGAAAAAGCCTCTGTCAAAAACAACCGGATTTTTGAATCCCGTATCATGGAATCGGAGCAAACGGTTCCGGAAAGCATCAAAGAGTATGGCATTTATGTTGTTCAGCCCGGAGACAATATCTGGAATATTCACTTTCATATCCTCAAAGAATATTATGATTCCCGGGGAGTTGCAGTGGCGCAGGATGCTGATGAGCCGCTGAAACGGGGCAAGTCGTCAGGTGTAGGCAAAATTTTAAAATTTTCTGAAACCATGGTCATCATTTATAATCTGATCGATGAACAGATTGTGCCTGATATCAACCTGCTGGCGCCTTTGAGCAAGATAGTGATCTACAATATAGGGGAAATATTCGGACTGCTTACGCAAATCAACTATGAGACGGTTAATCAGATTCACTTTGACGGAAGAACCATCTGGGTTCCTTTTTCGGAACCGTGAAAAACAGCATAACTATATTATTTTTATATTTTTTTACCATTAATTTTTTTAAGGAGGATCTATTTTGATTGCTACAGCATTTGCCATGGGCGCCAATGAAGGACAGGCAGCTGGCGGACTTGCAGGATTTCTGCCCATCATTATTCTGTTCGCCATATTTTATTTTCTGTTAATCCGGCCCCAGCAGAAAAAAGCCAAAGAACACAGAGAGATGATTGCAAACCTGAAAAAAGGGAGCCGGATTATCACCTCCGGCGGCATTTACGGCACCATTATTGCCATTGATGACACAACCATTGGCCTAGAAATTGCCGAAAAAGTCAAAATCAAAATTTCCCGCGGCAATGTGGCGGCCCTTGTTTCTGACACTGAAACCGATGACAAATCCGACAAAAAGAAATAATCCAATGCGCAGGAGAACTGAAGATTGAAACCATTTACCTTAATACGCATAGTGATCCTGGGCGTTCTCATCACAGCGGTTGTGTTTCTGCTGCCGACCTTCACCAACACCTGGCCCCACAAAAAAATCAATCTGGGGCTTGACCTGCAGGGGGGTATGCATCTTGTGCTGGAGGTTCAAAATGTCAAGGCGGTAGAGGCTGAACTGGAGCGCACCGTTGATGAACTGAAAAAAGAACTCCGAAAAAACAGTATCACACATATGGGCATCACCCGACAGGAAAACAACACCATCCTGGCTGAACTGCCGGACAGGGAAACAAAAAAGGCATTTGAGAAAATTGTTTCCAAAGATTTCTCCAATCTTGCGGTGGATACCGCCCCGGCCGGGGGGGATGCCACCAATTTTCAGCTCAGTCTGCCGGATGATGAAAATGAAATGATACGGAAGATGGCCACGGAACAGGCCCTTGAAACCATTCGGAACCGGATTGATGAATTTGGTGTCTCAGAACCTGACATCCGGATTCAGGGGGAGAATCGCATACTGCTTCAGCTGCCGGGTATCAGTGATCCGGAACGTGCCAAGGACCTGATCGGCAAAACCGCCCAGCTGACATTTCAACTGGTCAATGAGGAAATCAGTGCAGAAGCTGCTATTCAGGGATCATTGCCTGTGGGAAGCCAAATTCTGTATGAGAACAAAACAGATCCCGCCACCGGCAGTGCCGCCAAAATCCCCCATGTGATCAAAAAACAGGTACTGCTGGACGGCAGTCTTCTGGTGGATGCCCGGGTGGAATTCGATCAGTTTCAGCAGCCCCAGGTGGGTATAGAATTCAACCGGAAAGGGGCAAGAATATTTGACCGGATCACCGGTGAAAATATCAAAAAACGGCTGGCCATTGTACTGGACAATACCGTATATTCGGCACCGGTTATCCAGGACCGCATTGCCGGCGGCAAGGCCGTTATTACCGGAAATTTCACCATGGAGGAAGCCAAGGATCTGGCTATTGCCCTGCGGGCCGGATCACTTCCCGCACCGGTCACCATCATCGAGGAAAGAACAGTTGGTCCCACCCTGGGAGCGGATTCCATTCGCATGGGAATGATCTCCATGGTAGTGGGCGGTGCACTGGTTCTTTTGTTCATGGCCATATACTATAAGGGGGCCGGCCTGGTTGCAGATCTGGCCCTGGTGATGAATATCATTCTTATCGGCGGGGGACTGGCTGCGTTTCAGGCCACCTTGACCCTCCCGGGTATTGCCGGCATTATTCTGACCATCGGCATGGCCGTGGATGCCAATGTGATCATTTTTGAAAGGATACGCGAGGAGATCAGGTGGGGAAAAACACCACTTGCGGCAGTCCATGCAGGCTTTGAAAAGGCCACCTTGACCATTCTGGATGCCAATGTCACCACCTTGATTGCCGCCATTGTGCTGTTTCAATTCGGCACAGGTCCTGTCAAGGGATTTGCCGTGACATTAGGTCTTGGTATTGTTGCCAGCCTGTTCACCGCCCTGGTGCTGTCCAAGTCCATTTTTGACTATATCTTACAGAAAAAAACCGTTTCTACTTTGAGCATATAAAGGAACTGACATAATGCAGCTGATCAAATCTGATATCAACATCGATTTTTTGGGAAAGCAGAAAATCGGGTTTGTATTTTCCGCCATACTCATCATCACCGGTATCATAGGACTGATTGTTCACAAAGGACCCAACTACGGCATTGATTTTTCCGGCGGGACCCTGATCCAGGTAAAGTTTACCCGGAATATCTCCATTGCCCAGGTGAGAGACAGCCTGGCCGGGCTGGATCTGAAAGATGTATCTGTCCAGGATTTCGGAAAACTGGCCGACCATGAATTTTTGATCCGCACTGCCAGCGGTGAAACAGTCAACAAAGGACTTGGCCAGGCAGTGTCCTCTGCCATCCAGCAGAAGACCGGTATGACCCCTGAAATCAGACGTATGGAGATGGTTGGCCCCCAGGTGGGAGATGAACTGAAAAAAAAGGCGCTGCTGGCCATTTTTTATTCTCTTTTGTTCATCACCATCTATATTTCCGGCCGGTTTGAGCTCAAATGGATACTGTCCGGCGTGACTGCCGGGGCATTGATGACAGCCGTCTATTTTTTGTCGGTTTTCAATGTCAGCATGCCGGTGTTGATCACAGGGGCCCTTGTGGTCTCGCTGGTGCTGTTCTGGCGGCTCCAGCTCAAATTTGCCATGGGGGCGCTCATTGCCCTGATCCATGATGTGTTCATCACAGTGGGCATCTTTACCATTTTCAAACTCGATTTTTCCCTGCCCATTATTGCGGCCCTGTTGACCATTATCGGATATTCATTGAATGACACCATTATCGTATTTGACAGAATCAGGGAAAACATCAAGGGAGAATCCTCTAAAACCGCTCTTCCCGGTCTTTTCAACCAAAGCATCAACCAGACCCTGTCCAGAACCATTCTCACATCCGTCACCACATTGATTGTCCTGCTGGCCCTGTTTTTCCTCGGGGGGGATATCATCCACAATTTTGCCTTTGCCATGATCATCGGTGTGCTCATCGGCACCTATTCCTCCATATTTGTTGCAAGTCCGGTTGTGCTGGCTGCTGCCAGGAAAGGATAAAAAAATGATGGCCTGGTCAACAATTTCAAGATACACAGCCCTGATCTGTATCAGTTTTCTTTTGGTTTCCTGTTCCACATCCCGGTTTTTCAAAACCAAAACACCCCCTGACCGGGAAAATGCCCAGACAACTGCGGCTGATTCTGACAGGGAAGCCGATTCTGAAAGGGTGACCCGGGATCAGCTGACACAGATGCAGCAGCAGATAGACCGGAAAGATCAGGCCATTGATGCATTGGAAATAAAAATTACCCGGCTGGAACAGCAGATGGCCGCCCTTGAAAAAGAACCGCCTGCTGCGGCGAACAAACCAAAGCAAAAACTGGAAAAAGCCATTGATCCGCCAGAAGACCCGGTACCGGCACAAGTATACAAAAACGCCAGAAGCCTGATGCTGGCGGATGATTTTGCGGCCGCAGGCCAGGCATTCCGCATCTTTGCCCGGCAGTATCCCAATCACAACCTGGCTGACAATGCGCTTTACTGGCTGGGGGAATGCCACTATTCCCGGAAGGAGTATTCCCGGGCGGTGGGGGTGTTCAAAGAACTGGTTACCACCTACCCCAATGCGGGGAAAGTACCGGATGCCCTTTTGAAAACCGGGTATGCCTACCTGTCCATGGACGATATCAACCGGGCCCACCATTATCTGAAACTGGTACTGAGAAAATACCCTTTTTCCCCTGCAGCTGATAAAGCCCAAAAAAAATTGTCCCTGTCTGAATAACGTGATGGCACATGGAATCAGATGCCGCCACATACCTGCCCTGGTTTGTTCTCCGCGAAATTCCCTCTCTGGGAAACCTGGGGATAAACCGGTTGATCCAGGCTTTTGGAAGCCCTGACAAGGTTTTGACCGCATCCCCTGATGCCGTGAAAAAGATGCATGGTATTACCCGCAAAGGGGTTGCCGGCATCCTGCAACCCAAAAAATACTTTCCTGCGGCCCAAAGGGAATTACAACAGATTGCCGATCTGGGTATCAGGATTGTAACCCTGCATGATGCAAGATTCCCGGAACTGTTGAAAACCATTCCAGATCCCCCGCCGATACTGACCTGCCTGGGTATGCTGGATCCGCATGATCCCTGTATCGCCATTGTGGGATCGAGAAATGCCTCTTCCTACGGCATGGACACTGCCCGGTATCTGGCCGGCAGACTGGCTGACATGGGGTTTTGCATTGTCAGCGGAATGGCAGGCGGCATTGACACGGCAGCCCATCAAGGTGCACTGGCTGCCACAGGAAAAACCATCGCTGTTCTGGGATCCGGGTTAAAAAAAATTTATCCCCGGGAAAACAGAGCCTTGTTTTATAAAATTCAACAATCCGGGGCAGTGATCTCAGAATTTAAACTTGACACAGATCCATATCCGTATAATTTTCCTGTCAGAAATCGGATTATTGCCGGACTTTCATGCGGCACCATTGTGGTGGAAGCACAAAAGAAAAGCGGGTCCCTTATCACGGCAAGACTGGCAG
>DATFJY010000015.1:0-6513 GCA_035268905.1 Desulfotignum sp. | reverse complement strand
TTTTCCTCAACAAACGCGATTTCCGTGGCAGGAAGAATTCCCAGTTTTTCACGGATATGCCGGGGGATCGTGACCTGCCCTTTTGTCGTCACACGCATGGTCCACCTCCAGTAGGTTGTAATACTTTCATTAGTATTACTTTTCCGGGACATTGTCAAGCGACAACGATCTTTTGCCGGCGGTGCCACTCCAGGGCCGCTTCGTTCTCAATTGTAACATTTCAAAGAACCTGATCACGCTGCCATTCCATTAATCATAGTCACTGTTATTTTTTTTCCTGGTATTGATCTATTTTTTATTGCCAGGTACCATACATCAGTTATCAATAACCTATAGAGTTTCCAAAGGACGTCATCACCATGATATCGCATCCATCCATCCTTGAACCAGATACCGAAGCCCTTGGAATATTCACCCGTCAGACCCGGGCCTGCCTGGAAAAACCGTTTATTCCTTTGAAAACACGGCTGAATCTTCTCAACACCATCGAAGAAATTCTGAAGGAAAACGATCAAGCCATCTGCAAGGCCATCCAAACTGATTTCGGAAACCGGTCCTTTCACGAAACCCGGATCCTTGAAATATCCCCCTGCCTGATGGGCCTGAGATATACCCGCAAACGGCTTAAAAAATGGATGAAGCCCCAGCGCCGTCACGTTTCCATGATTTTTTTTGGCGGCAGGAACCGGGTTATTCCCCAGGCCAAGGGCGTGGTGGGCATCATCACCCCCTGGAACTACCCGCTGTTTCTGGCGGTCAGCCCCATGACCAGCGCCCTGGCCGCAGGCAACCGGATCATGGTGAAACAGGCGGCCCAGTCTCAACACCTGTGCCGCCTGCTCCGGGACCTGTTTTCCCCAAAAATCGGTCCGGAGTACATCCGTTTTCTGCCAGGGGTTTCTGCTTCCGTTTTTTCAGGGATGCCTTTCAACCACCTGGTTTTCACCGGATCTCCCCGGACAGGAAAAACCGTCATGCAGACTGCGGCCCAAAATCTGGTGCCGGTCACCCTGGAATTGGGAGGTAAATCTCCGGTAATCCTGGCCGATGATTTCGACATGACCACCGCGGTGAAACGGATCCTGTTCGCCAAACTCATGAACGCCGGCCAGACCTGTATTGCCCCTGATTACATCTTTGTCCCGGAAAACAAAATAGACCGGTTCATTCAAACGGCCAGTAAGGTGGCCCGGCAGCTTTATCCAGAGATTGCCTCTCCCGACTATACCGCCATCATCGATCAACAGGCATTTGACCGGCTCATGGACACGCTTGCGGATGCCAGGGAAAAAGGGGGCCGGATGATCCCTCTGCTGGACGGACCGGACACCATTCTGGAACACAATAAAATTTCCCCTGTGATCGTCACAAAGACCGCTCCGGCCATGCGG
The DNA here is from genome assembly GCA_035268905.1 of Desulfotignum sp. Lineage (GTDB taxonomy): Bacteria > Desulfobacterota > Desulfobacteria > Desulfobacterales > Desulfobacteraceae > Desulfotignum. Next base: position 5,122 of record DATFJY010000015.1, on the reverse strand, counting down.
ATCATGCAGGAGGAAATATTCGGCCCGGTCCTGCCGGTGCTTCCCTATACGTCCCTCAAACCAGTGATCGATTATATCAATGACAGGCCACGGCCCCTGGCCCTGTATATTTTCACCCGCGACCGGCGCCTGTCAGATACCGTGATCGCACAGACCCGCTCCGGCGGGGTGGCCGTCAATGACTGCGCCCTGCAAGTGGCCCAGCACGATCTGCCTTTCGGCGGCACCGGCAACAGCGGCATGGGGCATTACCACGGCATGGAAGGATTCATGGAATTTTCCAAGCCGCGGCCGGTCTTTCACCAGGCCCCGTTCTCATCCACCGCTGCCCTGACCCCGCCTTATGGGGCTTTTGCCGCAAGGATCTACCAGGCCATTAAAAGATTCCCCTGGCTGTCCTGATTCAGTTGCGGTCCGGGGGGTCTGCCGGGTCACACCCGTTTTCCACCAGGATGGCCATCAGGCCGTCATAAGCTGTTTTCAGCAGCCGGCCGCAGGTTTCCGGATCCGGGGCCGGGAAATGGTCCCCGGCAATGTCGGCGCATCCGGTTCCCCCGCATGCCCTTGTCTGTTCGATGAAAAAAGAGGCAAAGGCTTCCTGCATGGGGATCAGCCGGTTTTTGTCCCCGCCTGCATACATAGCCAAAATACCCATGCCCCCGGTGAGGATACCGCAGGGCCCCATTTCCATGCCCGCGCCCATGCACAGCCCCCCGCTGAAATCTACGAGGGACGGATTCTGTTCACCCCACATATCCAGCACCATGATCACCATGATCTGGGTACAGCAATATCCCTGGTTCCTCAACTTCAACAACTGGATATCATCCATGATGGACCTCCTGATGTCTATTTTATTATTTTAGGTCATTTTGGGTCTTTATAATTTTTTTTCAGAAAATTCATACTAAAAATCATAAATAAGTTCAGTTGAACACAACAATTATGGTAGAAGTTAATCATATGTGCAAGCGCTATGTACCTCTTGGACATACTGGTTAATTTTCCGGATAAAGGAAGTGGAGACATTGCTTGAAGACAAATAACACACCACCGGTTGCCGGCAAAGAGATTATCCGCCGCACCTTTTCGGTCTGTCCGGTCTGCCTGAAGCGGATCCCGGCCTGCCATTTCCAGACGGGAGATGCGGTTTTCATGGAAAAAGAGTGCCCGGCGCACGGATTTTTCTCCACCCCGGTCTGGCGCAATCATGTTCCCATCACAGAGTGGATCGGGGATGTCCCGGAAATCCGGGACGAGGAAAACCTGGACTGCCCCCATGCCTGCGGCCTGTGCCCGGATCACCAGCGGGAAACCTGCTGTGTGCTCCTGGAGGTCACCGGGCAGTGCAACCTGCACTGCCGTTTCTGCTTTGCCGATGCAGCCCCGGCGCCGGCCCCTCTGCTGGCAACCGTCAAGGGATGGCTGGAACAGCTTGCCGTTCCCGGCAAAACCCTGGTGCAGCTGTCCGGCGGAGAGCCCACGGTGAGAGACGACCTGCCTGACATCATCCGCCATGCCAGACAGGCCGGGTGTGCCCATGTACAGCTGAACACCAACGGCATCCGGCTGGGACAGGACAAAGCATACATCAAAGAGCTGGCAGATGCCGGACTGTCATTTGTTTTTCTCCAGTTCGACGGAATGGATGATGATATTTATCAGACCCTGCGGGGAAAACCGCTCCTGGACATCAAAAAAAAGGCTGTCGCGTACTGCGGGGAGTGCGGCATCGGGGTGACCCTGGTGCCCACCCTGGTGCCGGATGTCAATGTCCACCAGATCGGGGCCATCATCGATTACGGGATCTCCCTGTCCCCATGGGTGAGGGGGGTCCATTTCCAGCCGGTCAGTTATTTCGGCCGGATCCCGCAGATGCCCTCGGACCGTATGCGCCTGACCCTGGACCAGCTCATGGCGGAGATCGAAACACAGACAGGCGGCCGGATTGCAAAACAGCACCTGCTCAGCTCCCGGTTCAACCACCCGTTGTGCAAGTTCCACGGGGATTTCGTGATCCTGCCGGACAGCATCATGCCCCTGTCCCATCCCCGGGACCGATCCGGGCAGTGCTGCGACTCCCCTGTCACGGTGGATCAGAACCGGGCCTTTATCACCCGGCGGTGGAAACGCCCGGAACCGGATCTGCTTTTCCCGGAGAATTGTACACCTTCGAGGTGCTGCCCATCTTCCGGGAACATCGCCCCCTCCCGCTGCTGCAATCCCTACGTTCGGACCGCATCCCGTGAAAAAGGGTCTCCTGACATGCCGGCTCAAACCCCGTTTCCCATGCAGCCGCCCCCGGATTCCCTGGACCTGGATTATTTCATGAACCGGGTCAGGACCCATGGGTTCACCCTCACCGCCATGGCGTTCCAGGATGCTGGCAACCTGGACCTGGAACGGCTCCGGCGCTGCAGCCTGCACGTGTTTGACAACGGCCGGTTCGTCCCGTTCTGCGCCTATTACCTGTCGGGATGGCAGACTAACGGAGGCGCTCCATGATCTCACCCATACCACCATGGACGGCCCGGAGAACCGGCCTGGGGGCCCGGCTGTCCCCGGGCTCCCTGGGGGAGTGGCAGCTGGAACGGTTCCGCCAGGTGATCCAATATGCCCGGGGAAAAAGCCGGTTTTACCGGGACCACCTGGCCCATGTGGACCCTGGGGCAGTCACCCGCCGGGAGGACCTTGCCGGTATCCCCTTCACGGTTCCCAAGGACATTGCCGAGCAGGGCGCCCGGATGGTGTGCATCTCGGCAGGAGAGATCTCCCGGATCACCACCCTGTTCACGTCCGGAAGCCAGGGACCCCCCAAGCGTATCTGTTTCACCCGGAACGACCTGGACCGGACCGTCGATTTTTTCGCCCACGGCATGTCCACCCTGGTCACCCCGGAAGACCGGGTGATGATCTGCATGTCCAGCGGGACCCCTGACAGTATCGGGGACCTGCTGCAAAAGGGCCTGTCCCGCATCAGGGTGTCCTCAAGGATCTACGGCAATATCAGGGATGCAGACCATGCCGCCGGCCAAGCCGGGCAATTCGACTGCCTGGTGGGACTGCCCGCGGAAATGCTATACCTGGCCCGGACCGCCCCCGGCCTCCGGCCGGCCACGGTCCTGCTCAGTGCAGACTACGTGCCGGACAGCATCATACAGGTTCTGGAATCCACCTGGCAGTGCCGGGTGTTCACCCATTACGGCATGACGGAAACCGGTTACGGCGGCGGGGTCCAGTGCGGGGCCCGGCAGGCGTATCACCTGCGGGATGCCGACCTGCTGGTGGAAATCGTGGACCCGGACACCGGCAGCCCCCTGCCCCCGGCACAGACCGGAGAAGTGGTCCTGACCACGCTCCAGAATGAGGCCATGCCCCTGATCCGTTACCGCACCGGTGATCTGGCAAGGATAATTACAGATCCCTGCCCCTGCGGCGCGTCCCTGCACCGCCTGGACAAGGTGTCCGGCCGTCTGTCCAACACGGTCCGCATGGACGGCCAACACTGCCTGAACCTGGCGCACCTAGATGAAATCCTTTACGCGGTCCCGGGCCTAAGGGGGTACTGGGCAGCGGTCCATCCCCCCCGGCAGGTTCTCCTGACCCTTGATATGGGTGGGAAAGAGGCGTTCCCGGATCTTTCAAAACAAGTAAAGCAAACGCTTTCCATCCCCGTGGAGGTCACCACCCGGTACACATCCCTGCCGCCCTGCACCCCCAATGGAAAACGGGTGCTGACCCTGGGTTGATACCCGGTCAATGATATTTTGTTGCGACAAACAGGCCGTACCCCAATTTCAGACTTCCGGTACGGCACATGTGTGTCAGGTGCCCGCAGCCGGCAGCGCCGGGCAGAGCATCCCAGAAACGGTCCAGGCTGCCGTATTCAAACACGATCTGGCCGGCCAGCTGTTTGAGAAACCGCGTGTGGTCCTCCATCAGGGTGATGGTGAAGCCGGCATTTTCCAAGGCCCGGATCAAGTCGATGATCCCCATGGCCCCCTCCATGCAGGAGGTATACGGACCGTCTCCCTGGTACTGCCTGACCGCGGAAAGGTATTTTTCCGGTATATACAGATCCGAGAGCACCAGGTGACCGCCGGGTTCAAGGATACGGTAGAATTCTCCCAGGCAGCGGGATTTCTCATGAACCAGGGAAAACACACACTCACAGAAAATGCCTTTGAACGTGTCTTCCCCAAACGGCAGCCCTGGTATCCGGGCCTGGACCAGTTCAGGAAACACCGAAAACGGCCGTCCGGCAGCATGCCGCTTTTTCCTGTCAACGGCCCGGTCAATGCTGATATCAATGCCCACCACCCGGATGCCGTATTCATCTGACAGATACCGGCCGGTGACACCATACCCGCATCCGGCGTCCAGAACCCGGTCCCCGGCCGCAAAACCGCAGAAATCCACGGCCCTGTCCGTGAGGTGCAGGCCCCCCGGTCTCAGGGTCTGGCCGGTAAGGCGGACCATTGCAGGCTGTTTAAACAGAAACGGCACCTGCCCGGCTGCATGAACAGGCGAAACAGTTGCTGTGGTCTCTCCGGAAGCCCGGTTACTTGTCTTCAAGAATTTTTTCAACTTCAGCCATCTTTCCCCGGGCGGTTTCCGGTGATATGTATATGATGCCGCACCCGCTGCACTGGGGCAGCACCACATCAAAGCGGCTGCCCAGGTATGCCACATGATGTTTGTAATATCCCAGTTCTTTTTGACAGGTTCGGCAGGATACCCCCCCGGCCCGGGCATCGGCAGGGGAACCCGGAATATGAGATCGGTCCTCCACCACGGTCATCCGGTGGCTCCAGGTGTTCAACACCTGATATCCGGACGGTTTTTCCTGAAATTCCACCCAGAAACACACATTTTCCGGCCGGTAAAATGCAATACCGCTATCGTGTTCCCGGTGTTCAAAATGCGGGGCCCCGGTTTCATAATGGGCCAGCACCGCCTGGATGTCTTCCGGCAGGATAAAGGCATCTTCCATTATCTGGCTGACCCCGGGGGCAAAATGCAGGGGCCTGGATTCATCCGAAGGGGTATCCCGGAGGGAGTCCCCCCACAGGGTGGACAGCATCCAGTGCTTTGCCCGGACCAGGTTGTCATGGCGGCCGGA
>DATFJY010000014.1:0-41360 GCA_035268905.1 Desulfotignum sp. | reverse complement strand
AATCTGCCGGGAATCAAGATTTTCAAAAGGCCGTACCCGGCGTTTAACCGTCAGCAGACTTTCCAGATAAGGGTCTGCCAGGCAGGGTTCCATGGCAATGGGAGAGCCGAACCGGATGGTGATATCAACACCGGTGAACAGCATGGCACCTTCTGTCATGAGTTCATCCATTACGCGTTTGGATGGTTCTTTCATCAGCAGTTTTGCAATGGCGCCCAGTATATTTTCTCTGGGATTTGCCGGATAATAGGTGATATTCACCGGCACAATATGGGTGGACTGTTCCAGCACGGCATCCATATCAACGCTATCCAGTTCTGCAGCCAGCCGGTCAAACTCTTTTGCACCCGATGCTTTCAGGCGGCGCAGCCGTTCCCGGAAAAAAGCACACCGCAGGGCCACCACTGCAGCCCCTGTATGGGGCCGCACATTTCCTGCATCATCGGTCAAAACAAACTGTCCGTTTCTCAACAATTTTTTGTTTTTCACCATCATGCCTTCCGGAAAGATGATCCAGTGGGCCTCGCCGGACAAAAGGGTTTTGAGCAGCAGGTCATCCCTGTCCGGTGCCTCCGTGGACACCGCCCCCAGCCTTCTGAGCAGCCCTTCCAGCACCGGTACCTGAAACAACTCTTTGGCTGCCAGGGACCAGACCTGTTTTTGTGTGATGGTATGGATATGAAGGGGAAGAAACACGGTTTCTATGCGGGTAAAATGGTTGGCACAGAAAACCACGGAACCTTGTGGAATATTTTTTTGTCCCTGGATATGTATCCGTGCCCGGGAAAATCCGGAAAGGGTTTTCAGGGTATAGGTGGACAGTTTAAATGCAAATGGGTTCATGCAACCGGCCTTTTCATATTATTGTCCTGCAGGTGTCTTGTGACCCGGTGTTGCCTTTTTTGTATGGTTTCATTATAATACGCCACCATACCGGGTTGTCAAAAACAATTTACAGTAAATGATTTACGGGGGCACTGCTTTGTATGCAAAAATCGTTATTTTGAATTTCCCGCCGGAAGTGGCTGAAAAAGCGCTGGTGTGCCAGCTTGTCAAAAAATTTGATCTGCTGTTCAATATCCTGCGTGCAAACATTTCCAACCGGAAAGAAGGGGTCATGGTGATGGAGATATCGGCTGATTCCCGGGCTGGATTCAATAAAGGGATTGCCTTTCTCAAAAAACAGGGGGTGCAGGTTTCCTCGCCGGAACACCAGATCTTCAAGGATGAGGAAATATGTACCCATTGCGGGGCCTGTACTGCTGTCTGCCCCACCCATGCCCTTTTTATAGAGCGGCCTGAAATGCGGGTTGTGTTTGACCAAAAAAAGTGTTCTGTGTGTGAACTGTGCATCCTCACCTGCCCCACCCGGGCCATGGGACTGTTTTCCCAGGCAACGGAAGCCATGGTGTGATGAAAAAACCGCTCATAGCCGTTGCCCTGAGCGGTGGGGTGGATTCTCTGGTCTCCGGTTTTTTGATAAAAAAAAAATTCCCCCATGTGTTTGGGCTGCATTTTACCACAGGATATGAAAACCAGCCAGGGAACATGGCATATATCAAAGACCAGCTGAAAATGGACATTGTCTGCCTGGATCTGTCAAACGCCTTTGAAAAAGAGGTGGTGCAATATTTTATATCCACTTATATCCAGGGCCGGACCCCCAACCCCTGCATGGTCTGCAACCAGAAAATCAAATTCGGGATCCTGCTGGAACAGGCAGAAAAACTGGGGGCGGATTACCTGGCCACGGGCCACTATGCCACCATCGCCAATCCCCTGACAAGGCCGGACCAGAACATATCCCATGCCTGGCTTGAAAAAGGGACAGATAGAGCAAAAGACCAGTCCTATTTTCTGGCCAGGCTGTCCAGCAGCCAGCTTTCCCGGATAGTGTGTCCCCTGGCAAATTTTACCAAGGACCAGGTCAAAAACCTGGCTGCACAATGTAACCTTGCCCCTCTGGGTGCAAAGGAAAGCCAGGATATCTGCTTTATCCACGGCCCGGTGGGTGAATTCATCTCTGACAAAACAGGCATGAATTTCCAAAAAGGACCTGTCATGGACATGAAAGGCCGGCAGGTGGGAACCCATGACGGGGTGTTCAGATTTACCATCGGCCAGCGCCGGGGCATCAATTGTCCAGCATCTCAACCCTATTATGTGAAAAAAATAGATCCTGCGAAAAATACGTTGCATGTGTGTTTCAAGCAGGATTTGGCACAGACACAGATGGTAGTGGACGATATCATGTGGAATGATCCGGACAGTGATGATATCCAGGATCTGAAAACCAAAATTCGCTACCACCACAAAGAAGCTGACTCCAGGCTCTACCGCAATGGATCTGCGGGCAGGGTGATTTTCACCCGGCCCCAGCATGCCATTACCCCGGGCCAGGCAGCGGTGTTCTATAAGGGAATAAAGGTGTCCGGGTCCGGGATCATTCAATGAAAACATTTTATATCAAAACCCTTGGGTGCAAGGTCAACCAGTATGAATCCGACGGAATTGCCGCAGGCCTTGAAGACAACGGCATGGTCCGGGCCAAAAAAGCCCAACACTGCGATGTGTGCATCATCAATACCTGTGCGGTCACAGCCAGGGCCGGGATGCAGTCCCGTCAGGCTGTTCGGAAGCTTGCCAGGGACAATCCCGGTGCAAAAATCATTGTGACCGGCTGCCATGCGCAGACAGAACCGGAAAAGATCCCCAAAACCGGTCCTTCCCTGCAGATAGTCTGCCACCAGGACAAGACCTGTATTGCCGATCACGTTTTTGCCGGCCCGCAGGCGCCGCCCCTGGCGTTCTCCCCCCCGGATCACAGTGCTGACAACCGGTTTCACTCCTTTGACAGGCCGGTACACGGCAATATGACAAGGGCCTACCTGAAAATTCAGGACGGGTGCAATGCATTCTGCACCTACTGCATTGTGCCCTATGCCAGAGGCGCTTCTGTGAGCATGCCGGAACACCGGGTGTTGCAGCACCTGGAAACACTTGGGCAAAAAGGGTTCAACGAAGTGATCCTCACAGGAATCCATGCGGGTCTCTATGGCCGGGACCTGACACCCCGGTCCAGTCTGGTCCGGCTGGTGGAAACCATCCAAAAAAAAAAACCGGTGCACCGGATCCGGCTTTCCTCCATTGAACCCAATGAAATCGACGGCCGTCTTCTGGATCTGGCAGGACCGTCCGGTATTCTGTGCGACCATTTTCATATCCCGCTGCAGTCAGGGGATGACACTATTTTACAAAAAATGAAACGGCCCTATACCGCTGGATTTTTCACAGACACCATCCTTGGCATCCATGAAAAACTGCCGTCTGCCGGCATTGGCGTGGATATTTTGGCAGGATTTCCCACAGAAACCGACCAGCAGTTTGAAAACACCTATAACCTGATCAGGCAGCTGCCGGTTTCCTATCTTCATGTGTTTCCCTTTTCTCCCAGAAAGGGCACCCCTGCCTTTTATTTTACCCCAAAGGTGGATGATACCGTGATCAAAGAACGCTGCCGCAGACTGCGGGATCTGGGACAACAGAAACGGGCCGCCTTTATTACAGCCAATCTGGGAAAAATCCGGGAAGGCGTGGTGCAACACCGCCACGATCCCCATACCGGCCGTCTCACCGCAGTGACAACCAACTATCTTGATGTGTTTTTGGAAAAAAACAATGACATCAAGGGAAAAATAGTTGATCTTGTATGTGAACAATGTGATAGTAACCTGCGCATTTATGGAAAACTGCAAACCGCTTTTCCCTTACAGGTGCATGCGGTACCCTGAGATATGAAACAAACATGCCAACACATATTGGGAGATTTTCATGGAAGATGTATATAAAAAACTGGCTGTTCACCTGGACAACACCCCGGGGGGATTTCCCCCCACAGAATCCGGCATAGAACTGCGCATTCTCCAGCAGCTGTTCACCCCGCTGGAGGCGGAACTGGCCCTGTGCCTGGTCATGATGCCGGAACCGACAGACACCATTGCCAAAAAAGCGGGAAAACCGGAACAAGACATTTTGCCGGTTCTCAAAAAAATGGGGGAAAAAGGCCTGATCCTTCACATTCAAAAAAACAATACCGATACGTTCATGCTGCTGCAGTTTGTGGTGGGTATCTGGGAATACCAGGTAAACCGCTTGACAAGACAGCTGATTGCAGATTTCAACGAATATGTCCCCTATCTCATGGCAGCCCAGAACAAAAGCAAAACCAAACAGCTCCGGGTGGTGCCGGTGGAAAAATCCATCAGCACACAGCTGCACATCATGGACCATGAACGCCTGGAAAACCTGGTCAGGCAGCAGTCCAAAATACTGGTGGCACCCTGTATCTGCCGCAGGGAACACGCGATGGTGGGCCAGGGCTGCGGCAAAATGGAAGAGGCCTGTCTGGTATTCGGGGGCGGGGCCTACATTTATGAAAGCCGGGGCATCGGCCGGACCATCACGCGGGAAGAGGCCATGGAGATCATCCACAAAGGGGTGGAACAGGGGCTGGTCCCCCAGCCCTCCAACACGGTAAAACCGGTCAACATCTGTCTGTGCTGCGACTGCTGCTGCCAGATTTTAAGCAATATCAAAAAATCTGCTGCGCCGGCCAGGCTGGTCAATTCCAACTTTCAGGCATGTGTGGATGACGACACCTGCACCGGGTGCCAGGCCTGTGAACAGATCTGTCCCATGGATGCCGTGGCCATGAATGACACCGGCATGACTGCCGTGGTCAATGAAGAAAGGTGTATCGGATGCGGTCTTTGTGTGACAGTGTGTGAATTTGATGCCATCTCTTTGACCGACAAAAACGATATGGAAAGATGGGAGCCGCCCCGGACACTGGTGGATACCTATATGCGCATTGCCAGGGAAAAAGGGCTGTTTTAAAAACCGCGTTCTTTTCTGACATGGTCATAGGCATCCTGAATTTCCCGGAATTTGTCATTGGCAAATTTGACAAACTCTTCAGGCAGGCCTTTGGCCTCAATCTTGTCCGGATGGTATTCTGTGGCCAAAGAGCGGTATTTCTTTTTGATCTCTTCATTGGATGCGGTTTCATCACATTTGAGAATCGCATAATATTTATTGGACTGCCGTATATATTTTGATTTCAGACGATTGAAATCCGTATCAGAAAAATGGAAAATCCTTGCCGCAGAAAGCAGGGTGGCCTCCTCTGCATCTGCCAGCCTGCCGTCCGCTGCTGCCACCCGGAACAAAACATCCATCATCAGGGCGATAATATTGGGCTGGGACCGGAACACGGAATAAAACTGCAGGGCAAATGCGTCAAAGCTCTCGTTGGACTGGACCGCCTGCCTGAATATGTTTTTGGCTGTTTGCTGTCCTGTGGCATCCAGCTGGAGGTCATGCTTCATGAATGCTTCCACCACCTGGATCTCTTTTTCGCTTACCTGGCCGTCTGCCTTGCACAGCTTTGCCAGCATGGAAAATGCCGCTGTGAAAAAAACCAGCTGGGCTTCTTCATTGGAAGACAGGGACCCGGTTCTTCCAGGTATAGAGGCAAGGTAAGCATCCTCTTTTTTATCCACAAAGGCATGGCCGAATGCCGCACCTGCCACAGCCCCAATGGGCCCGCCCAAAGCAAACCCGATGGTGCCGCCGATCATTTTTCCAAGCCAGCTCATAAGCAAAAATCCTTGTGTCACATTTGCAAAGGTTATATATAACACATATGTCCCTATCGTCAAACAAATAAGAAAAGATGGCATATGATTAGCAAAAACCTTTTGGGCACCCTGATTCTGCTGTTGAATGCCGGCGGTCTGGGTTTTCTGCTGTACCTTGGCAGCCTGGCACTGCTGGACCGTTTTTTCCCGAAGCAGGCCGAACCTGAGGATGCACCTGCTGCCGTGAAAAAAGACTTAACTGACACTGATATCATGCCGGATGAGGATGACCTGCTCAAGGATCTGGATTTATCGGATCTGGACAAGTTTGATCTGGAAGATTTTGAATAAGCGCAATTCCCAGGGGATTGCGCAGCGGGAAAACCCCATCTTATCCTCTTTTTTCAGCGGTGTTGCTGCTGAAACAAACAGGCAGAAACTCATGCATGGTTGTGCTGCCTGAGCCAGGGCTTTTTCTTTTTGACTTTTTCCTGCACAGGGGCACATCGGGTTTCAATACTGCCTTTGCCCAGAAGGGTCTCAACTTCCTGAAAAAAAGCAGCATCAGAACAGGTGGTATAGTCATCCCCCATCTTTACCAGAACTTCCGGTGTGTCCTGGATCTGAATTTTCAAGCAGGTGGTACAGTCGCCGGGATATCGCTGAACAATGGGTTTGAGCTGCGCCAGAACATCTGTGCCGAACCGGTCGGCATCCACCGCTATCAGGATACCGTTGTTCCATTCTTCACCAGCCTGTTCCACCGGTACGATCTTTTCAGCCAGCAGCTTGATGCCATTGTCTTTTTTCTGCACTTCCGCCTCCAGGATCACCACCTGTTCCTGGGACAGTAGGTGGTGATATCCGGCATAGGTATTGGGAAACACCACCACCTCCACACTGGCATTGCGGTCTTCAATGGCACAAAAAGCCATCATATCCCCTTTTTTGGTTTTATGGGTTTTCAGCACCTTTATTATCCCCCCCATACGGATCATTTTCCCGTCCGGCATCTCCTGCAGGGTGATGGTATTGACACTGGCAAATTTGGCAATGGTCTGCCGGTGTTTGTCCAAGGGATGGCCGCTGATATAAAACCCCAATACCTCTTTTTCCATTTCCAGCAGCAGAATGTCTTCCCACTCTTCCATATCAGGCATGGCCGGAATACTGGCAGGGACAGCTGCGCCGAGGCCGGAATCAGCAAACAGGTCCAGCTGGGAATCCGATTTTTCCTTTTGGATCCGGTTCCCGTGGTCCAGGGCATCTTCCAGCATGGCCATCATCTGGCTGCGTTTGGCGCCTGTGGAATCAAATGCCCCGCATTTAATCAGGGCTTCCATGACCTTTTTGTTTACCTTGGACAAAGACACCCGTTCACAAAAGTCATACAGACTTTCAAAGGGGCCCTCTTTTTTTCGTTCCCCTGCAATAATATCAATGGCGGCATTTCCCACCCCTTTGACCGCTGCCAGGCCAAACCGGATGTTGTCATCTGATACAGTGAATTGGGCTTCACTTTCATTGACATCCGGGGACAGCACCTGGATATCATGGGACCGGCATTCATCCATGTATTTGAGAACCGCATCAGAATTGCCCCGTTCACTGGTCATGAGCGCTGCTATGAACTCCAGGGTAAAATTGGCTTTCAGATAGGCTGTCTGATAGGCAATCAGCGCATAGGCGGCGCTGTGGGATTTGTTAAACCCGTATCCCCCGAATTTTTCCATGAGGTCAAACAGCTCTTTTGCTTTTTTGGGATCATGGTTGTTTTTGACAGCCCCTTCCAGAAACAGTTTTCTGTGGGCCTCCATCATGGCGGCAATCTTCTTGCCCATGGCCTTTCGCAGCCCGTCTGCATCTGCCATGGAATAATTGGCCAGGACACCGGCGATCTGCATTACCTGTTCCTGGTACAGAATCACCCCGTAGGTTTCCTTGAGCACCGGCTCCAGTTCATCAAACAGGTAGACCACTTTTTCTCTGCCATGTTTTCTTTCCACATAGGTGTTTGCCATGCCGCTGTCCAGAGGACCCGGGCGGTACAGGGCCACCAGAGCCACCACATCGGAAAAAGTGGCCGGCCTGAGGCGCAGGATCAGGTCTTTCATGCCCGCGCTTTCCAGCTGGAACACCCCTGTGGTATCGGCTTTCTGAAGCAGCGCAAAGGTATTTTCATCGGCATAATCCAGATTTTCCAGATCCGGCGGCTGTTTGCCCTGTTTTTCAATGAGGTCCATGCAGTTCTTTATCACTGTCAGGTTCCGCAACCCCAGAAAATCAAATTTTACCAGTCCCAGTTTTTCCACATAATTCATGTCAAACTGGGTGATGGTCTCCCCCTCCTTGCCCCGGAACAACGGCAGGTACTGGTTAAGGGGCTTGTCAGATACCACAACGCCGGCGGCATGGGTGGAGGCGTGCCGGGGCAGGCCCTCAAGAAGCAGGGCAGTCTCCAGCATCTGGTTTTTTTCTTCGGAACCGCCGCATTTTTCCTGGATGGCCGGTACCTCTGCCAATGCTTTTGTCAGGTTTTTGGCCCCGTCAGGAATGAGCTTGGCGATTTCATCCACTTCAGACAAGGGTACCCCCAGGGCACGGCCCACATCCCGGATCACCGCCTTGGCCTTGAGCTTGCCAAAGGTGATGATCTGGCACACATATTCAGGGCCGCCATACCGGTCAATGGTGTAATGGTAGACCTGGTCCCGGCCTTCAATACAAAAATCCACGTCAATATCCGGCATGGAGATTCTGGAAGGGTTCAAAAACCGCTCAAAAATCAAACCGTGTTCAATGGGATCCAGGGCGGTAATGTCCATGGCATAGGCCACCATGGATCCGGCAGCCGACCCCCTGCCAGGACCCACCGGTACCCCGATTTTTCTGGCATGGGCGATAAAATCCGCCACAATGAGAAAATAGCCTGGAAATCCCATGTCCAGAATGATCTTGATTTCATAGGCAATGCGGTCCCGGTATGCCTGTTCGTTGATATCGGGTTTTTGTTTTTTGATGCGGGCCAGTTTTTTTTCAAACCCGGCCATGGCCTTTTCCTGGAAGATATGTGCCTCACTGCCTTCATCATCTGCGGCATACCTGGGAAAATGATAGGTTTTGTCATCAAATTCCACATTGCACCGGGCCGCAATCTGCCGGGAGTTTTCAACGGCACCGGCAAACTGTCCGAGGGTCTGCTTCATCTCTGCAGGGGATTTAAAATACAGCTGGTCAGAATCAAATTTAAACCGGTTCTGGTTGGTTATAGTATCCCCGGTCTGGATACACAGCAGGATATCATGGGCTGTTTTGTCCGCTTTGTTCAGGTAATGGCAGTCATTGGTGGCCACCATGGGGATGGACAGCCGGTCACTGATATCAGCGATACCCTGGTTGACTTTGTGCTGGATCTGCATGCCGTTTTCCTGAACTTCCAGAAAAAAATTGTCCTCACCCAGGGTTTCCATATAAAACCGGGCAGCTGCATCAGCGCCTGCCATATCATTTTGGATGATGGCCTTGGGAATATCGCCTTTCAGGCAGGCAGACATCCCAATGAGTCCGGATGCATGGGCAGCCAGCAGTTCCTTGTCAATCCTGGGCTTGTAATAAAACCCCTTGAGCTGGGCAATGGACACCAGTTTACACAGATTGGCATACCCTTCCCGGTTTCTGGCAAGCAGCACCAGATGGCTCAACCCTTTGTGGTCCATCTGGGTTTTGTGGTTGATGGTCCTGGGGGCCACATACACTTCGCACCCCAGTATGGGTTTTATGTCCGCTTTTCTGGCTTTTTCATAAAACGCAGCCACCCCGAACATGGTGCCGTGGTCGGTCATGGACACGGCATCCATACCGTATTCTTTGCATTTGGCCAACAGCGGATCCAGACGGATGGCCCCGTCCAGCAGGGAATATTCTGTATGCAGATGCAGATGGTAAAACAAACAGGAAGGGTCGGTCATGGGGGTCAGCTGCTTTCCACTCTATAATTGGGTGCTTCTTTGGTAATGACCACATCATGGACATGGCTTTCCTTTAATCCGGCGGCCGTAATTTTTACAAAATGTGCCTTTTCATGCAGATCCTCTATGGTGGTGGCTCCCAGATAGCCCATGCCTGCCTTGAGACCGCCGATCATCTGAAAAATATTTTCCCTGACAGTGCCCCGGTAGGGAATACGGCCCACAATACCTTCAGGCACCAGCTCTTCCGCCTCTCTGGTGTCTTTCTGGTAATACCGATCAGAAGAGCCTTTTTTCATGGCTTCCACCGATCCCATTCCCCGGTAGGCCTTGTAGGAGCGGCCCTGGTAGATGACAATCTCCCCGGGACTTTCCCTGGTACCGGCCAGAAGGCTTCCCAGCATCACGGAATGGGCCCCGGCTGCCAGGGCTTTGGCAATGTCACCGGAAAATTTTACGCCGCCGTCGGCAATGATGGGCACCCCGGTCTTTCTGGAGATGTCCTTGCAGTTCTGCACCGCTGTGAGCTGGGGCACCCCCACCCCGGCCACGATACGGGTGGTACAGATGGATCCGGGGCCGATACCGATCTTTACAGCATCCGCCCCGGCATCAATCAAGGCTTTTGCCCCGGTCTCTGTGGCCACATTGCCGGCCACCACCTGAGAATCGGGAAAATCATGCTTGATCTGTGTGACCGCACCAATGACATTTTTGGAATGGCCGTGGGAGGTATCGATCACCAGGGCATCGACACCGGCACGGACCAGGGCATCCACACGCTTCATCATATCAGATCCCACACCGATGGCAGCACCGGCCCGCAGCCGTCCATAGGAATCTTTACAGGCATCAGGATATTTTTTGATTTTTTCAATATCTTTTATGGTGATCAGTCCTGTAAGTTTGCCATTGGGATCCACCACCAGCAGTTTTTCAATGCGGTGCTTGTGGAGCAGGATCTTGGATTCTTCCAGGGTGCATTTTTCTGTCACCGTCACCAGGTTTTCACTGGTCATAACCGCCCTGGCCGGTTTTTCCAGCTGGGTTTCAAACCGCAGGTCCCGGTTGGTGACGATTCCCACCAGTTTTTCCCCTTCTGTTACAGGAATGCCGGAAATACGGTATTTGGCCATGATATTGAGTACTTCAGATATAGGCACATCTGGATGAATGGTCACCGGGTCCACGATCATGCCGCTTTCCGATTTTTTGACCCGGTCCACCTCTATTGCCTGATCATCTATCGACAGGTTCCTGTGGATAAACCCCATCCCCCCTGCCCTGGCCATGCTGATGGCAGTCAATGCCTCTGTCACGGTATCCATGGCTGCCGAGACAATGGGAACATTGAGTTCAAGTTCCCGGGTGAGCCGGGTTTTGACCGACACGTCATCAGGAAGAATGGCGGAATAATCAGGAACCAGAAGGACATCATCAAAAGACAACCCTTCATCCGGTAATATTATGGACATAAAACGCCTCCAGAAAGGAAAAAATTGTTTATAGATACCATTCAGGGCAGCCATTACAGGGATTGGAAACAGCCGGCCGGATTTGAAACATCAAACCAGTATATAAACACGTACTCTTACCAAATTAAATCTTTTTAGGCAAGGTTTTGCCATCAATCTGCAAGCTGATTTTTGAGCAGCCTGAGTATGACGGGAATGGCCGGCGGCATACGGGTGCTGGATTTGGAAAGATTGCGGATTATGGAAAAATGGCTGCCGTTTACCCGGGTTACCGGCACTTGCTGCAGCGCAGCAGAATCCACAGATACAAGGCCATCTCCCAAAAGGTTTTTCAGCGCTCTCTGATGCAGCCAGGGACACAAAATCCCTGCAATCACATGCATCTGTGTATTTTCGAGCAATGGGGACTGATTCAATTGTGTCAGAAATCGGCTGTCCGGCAGCAGGTCAACACCGGCAGCACCGGTACCGTCCAGCAGACAGTGCAGCCAGTGGGTATCGGGTTTGAAAAGATGAAATACCTGGTCTCTGATTTCCGTAAAAATCCGGAAACGGGCCATTTGGGTGCCATGGTTGGGTGTTCCCACCATGATAAGCTGTCTTACTGCCGGCACCATCCGGGCGGTGGCAGCTTCAGCATAGGCATATGCCGGACTTGTGAGCATGTCCCGGGCCACCAGCCCGCCCATGGAATGGGCCACAACAGAAACCGGCCCGGAATCTGTTGTGGCAAGTACACGCATCTGCTCAAAAAAAAACCGGGTTGACGCAGCAATGGCCTGGTCATTGGGATAGGTCATGACGAGAACCTGGTATCCTTTTTCACTGAGAAACGGGGCCAGATTCTGCCAGATGATCCCTGGATCATCCAGACCGTGAACCAGAACCACCCGGTCTCCACGAGAATCGCCTGAAGGTATTTTGCTTTCTTTAAACGGCTTGATACCGTATCTTTTTTCCAGTGCCTGTGCTGCTTCTGGAAACCGGTTTTTAATTGACTGGTGCAACGCATGCCGGATTTGGTGTTCCCGGGGCAAAAAAAAGGAACGTGCTGTCTGAAAACAGATCCAAGCGGCAACAATCACCCCTATGGCTGTAAGCCATTTATGGCGGCAAACCCATTCCATGAAACAAAGCCTTGCGTCTGAAACGTGTCGGTGATTCTAATAACAAAGTATGAAAGCGTTAGCCGGTGGTAACAGCAAAAAAATTGTTGTTTGCTGGAAGCCAATAATTGCGTACTAACAGCTAATAGCTAACGGCTAACAGCTTTCTTATAACCATTACGGCACCACCCACAGGGCAGTATCAGAAGCCTGGCTGATTATCTGCCGGGACACAGACCCCATGAAAAAGGATTTGTTGATGCCCCGTCTGCCGAAAACCAGGGTATTGCATTTGTTTTTTTGTGCAAACTCTACAACCGTGTTGCCGACACGCCGGCCCCCCGCAATTGTGTGAATATCAATCTGGTCCTGAGATATCCCCATCTGCGTAAATTTTTTCATGGCCAGAGGGTAAAACCGGTCCACACAGGCACGGTCTTTTTTTTCGATGATCTTTACAAATTCAGGGTCCAGGTCATCGTCCAGATCAATCTCACAATAATTGTGGGCCGTATTGGTGACATGCAGCAGTGAAATATTGATATCTGTGTTTTCCGATATCATGAAACTGACATGGTCCACCGCCCGCAAAGAATCCTGTGATCCATCTATGGCCACGAGCATATTCTGTGGCTGCACATCTCCCTGGACCAGCCAAACAGGCAGGGCCTGGGACCTTTCCAGTACGGCATCAGACACACTGTCATCAAAAAATTTCTGGATCCCGGTCACCCCCCGCCGTCCCACCACAATGGCATCCAGCAGGTTTTTCTGGGCATATTCAATGACATCCTGGGCCAGGCCGAGTTCTCTGGGACGGGTGACCAGTTCAATGCGGTCCTCAAGAAAACCTGACCGGGTCATTTCCGATTTCAGATCATGCAGGACCGCCTGGGCTTTGTCATTGTTTTTTTTTGTCACCTTTTTCAACTGGGCTCGCACATGCATGTCTTTTGCCGCTTCTTCCTGCAGATACAAAGAAACAGGCGGCTGAACGTGATAGAGCACACAATGCAGATTTTTAATAACAGATGATATGTGAACAGCGTACCGGACAGCCTGCAAAGAAGACCGGGATGTGTCCACTGGTATGAGAATCTTTTTTTCCATGGCATCCTCCTTTGTTTTTTAACATTTTATCATACCCGGCATTTTTTGTGGATACTAAATAACCTCCATGCCCTGGCGGGCACAACAAAACATGAAAGCTGTTAGCAGTTAGCGTTTAGCTGAACACTGATGGCTTTCATGTAAACATCCATGCCTTGGCGGGCACAACAAAGTATAAAGCGTTAGCCGGTGGTAACAGCAGGGAAAATTTTGCTTACTGGAAGTGAATAATTGCGTACCAATCGCTAACGGCTAACTGCTTTCATATAAGTATATGCCCTGTTGCGGTACAGATCAAGTCTTTGGATCAGGCCATCTGGATATTTGCTATAGCAAGGAGTAGGCTATGAGGAGCCCCGAGTGGTATCCTGTGAACGGCCCGATATCTTCCGGGGCCGATTACCGTAACTTTTTTCAGGAAAGGAACAGTTCTTCCGTGTACGGTTCTGTCATCCTGTCATGTCTGCCGGCACCTCCGGCTCTGACGGACCTGTCACAGCACACCTCCAGGGGCTCCCTGCCAAGGTTCTTGTGGGGCACAATCCATTATAGCAAATATCCAGAGGCCATGTTTCCACTTGCCCGAAACACCAGATATGATATGGTGGTCTGCTGAAATCTTTTAACAGGAAAATTTTAATGCTGCTTACAATCAATCCGGAAAATCCCCAGGAAAGACTGATTTCCCAGGTAGTGGATATTTTAAGAAAGGGCGGTATCATTGCCTACCCCACTGATACCTTTTATGGTATCGGATGTGATATCATGAACAAAAAGGCCATTGAACAGGTGTATGCCATCAAGCAACGCAGCCAGTCCAAGCCGTTCAGCTTTATCTGTCCGGACCTCAAGGATATCGCCACCTATGCCAAGGTATCCAATGTGGCCTACCGGAATATGAAGCGGTTGCTGCCGGGCCCTTATACCTTTGTACTCTCAGGGTCCCGGATGGTTCCCAAGATCATGCTCACCAAACGCAAGTCAGCCGGTATACGGGTGCCCGACCACATGATCGCCCTGGCATTGGCCAGGGAGCTGGGCAATCCCATTATATCCACATCTGCCACAGACCCAGAGGGACGGATTTTCCAGGATCCTTCCCTGCTCCACGATTTTTTCAAAAACCGCCTGGATGTGGTAATTGACGGGGGTCCGGTCCCTGGCACAGCATCATCTGTGATCTCATTAATTGATGATATACCGGAAATTATCCGTCACGGTGCCGGAGATGTGGAGATCTTTGAATAGGGTCTGGGCTATTTTGCGCAGAAAGGATATGGGGGTCTCCTTTGGATAGGTTGGTACCAGCGTGCCCTCAATGCCGGCCAGCTCCCCTGCCCACTGAACAGCATCATCCAGATTTCCCAGCCGGTCGATAAGGTTGTGCGCCAGCGCGCTCTGTCCTGTGTAAATACGGCCGTCGGCAAGCTTTGTCATATCTTCTTGCAGGATGTTCCTGGCATTTGCCGTGTCGGTGACAAACTGCAGATGCAGCTCATCCACCAGCTGCTGCAGCAGTTTTTTCTCGTTTTCCCCAAGTTCCCGTAAAGGGGACCCCATGTCCTTGAATTCCCCGCTTTTGATGACCACAGGGGAAATACCGATCTTTTTTGCCACCTCCATAATATTCACATACTCCATGATCACCCCGATACTGCCGGTAATGGTGCCTGGATTGGCCATGATTCCTTCCGCAGCTGCAGCCACATAATATCCGCCTGAGGCAGCGACCGATCCCATGGAGGCAACCACTTTTTTGGTTTTGCGGGTTTTGGTCAGCTCTCTGAAGATCTCCTGGGATGGCCCGATGCCGCCGCCGGGGCTGTCCACCCGGACGACAATGGCCTGGATGCTGTCATTTTCCCTGAAGGATGTAATGTGTTCTATGATTTTTCTGGATGACAGTATTGGTCCGGTCACCTCTATGATCCCGATATTTGCCCCGGGTTCCTTATAGGGTGCAGCGGTATCTACCATCTTTGTACTTACAAAGATCAAGGCCACCACCCCTAAAAACATGGCAGTGGCACAGCAGGCCATCATTAACAAAAAAAACAATACCGGGTGTCGCCGTGAAAACATAAGGTTTATCCCCAAAAAAAAAGAGGCCGGATAAAATCGTATTTTACCCGGCCCGCTATTACCGTATAAAAACCCTGTGCGTTACAGAAGAAAAACAGCCTTATTCATCTTCTTTTTTGTCATCCTGGGCTTTGTTGGCTTCAATCTGTTCCTGGATATTGTTGCGCAGGATTTCACCAAAAGAAGAGGTGGCGGGTTTCATGTTCTTGGCAAATTCTTCCAGGTATCTGTCATCGTCATCTTCTTCCAGACGCTTGATGGAGAGTCCGATACGTCTTTCATCAGAATTGATGTTCATTACCTTGGCGGTGATGGTGTCGCCCACCTGGTAATGGTCTTTGGGACTTTTGATATTTTCCTTGCTGATTTCCGATACATGCACCAGGCCTTCAATGCCCTCTTCCAGCTCTACAAATACACCAAAGTCTGTGAGATTTGTGATCACACCGGAAATCTCCTTGCCCACTTCATACCGTTGGGCCACGGTTTCCCATGGGTCTGACTGGGTCTGTTTTATACCCAGAGAGAAGCGTTCATTGGCCTTGTCGATATCCAGCACAACCGCCTGAATGGTGTCCCCTTTCTTGTATACCTCAGACGGATGCTTGATGCGCTTGGTCCAGGAAATGTCGGAGATGTGCACCAGGCCGTCAATATCATCGTCAATGCCGATGAACAGGCCGAATTCCGTAATGTTTTTGATTTTTCCCTCGATGATGGTGCCCACCGGATATTTCTGGGAAATCACTTCCCAGGGATTTTCCTGGGTCTGTTTTATGCCCAGAGAGATACGGCGGTTGTCGGGTTTAAGATCCAGAACAACGGCTTCCACCTGTTCTCCCACAGTTACCATCTGGGACGGGTGGCGGATTTTGCGGGTCCAGGACATTTCGCTCACATGGATAAGCCCTTCCACCCCTTCTTCCAGCTCTATGAAGGCACCATAATCGGTGAGGCTGACCACTTTTCCCACAATTTTTGATCCAGTGGGGTATTTGTCCACTGCCGTGGTCCAGGGATCAGGGGTAAGCTGTTTCATGCCCAAAGATACCCGCTCTCTTTCAAAGTCAAAGGACAAAATTTTCACCGTTATTTTATCGCCCACAGAATACAGTTCTGACGGGTGTTTCACCCGGCCCCAGGAGATATCAGTAATATGGAGCAGTCCGTCCACACCGCCTAAGTCCACAAAAATACCGTATTCCGTAATATTTTTAACAATACCTTCCATGACCTTGTCATTTTCAATGGCCTGGAGGGTGGCAGCCCGCAGTTTCTCCCGTTCGGCTTCCAGCAGCACCCGGCGTGACAGTACAATATTGTTGCGTTTCTTGTTGTACTTGAGGATTTTGAACTCATAGGTCTTGTTGACCATTTCATCCATATTGCGTATGGGGCGCAGATCAGCCTGTGATCCCGGTAAAAAGGCCTGCAGTCCGATATCAACGGAGAAACCACCCTTGACCCGGTTGGTGATAACCCCTTCGATGGTACCGTCTGCATCATATATCTCTTTGATGGCATCCCATACCTTGACTTTCTTGGCTTTATCACGGGACAGAAGAACGGTTTCCTCCTCCTCATCCCATACCTCAATCATTACCTCAAAGCGATCATTGAGTTTGACATTGATATTGCCTTCCTCATCAATGAATTCATGAATAGAGATACGTCCTTCGGATTTGTATCCCACATCCACCAGCACCATATCGCGGCCCACGGATATGACGGTTCCGGTAACCACCTGTCCTTCTTCGAATTTTTTAATACTGGATTCATAAATGCCCAGAAGTTCTTCCATGGACTCGTCACCGGTGAATTCATGGTCCGACATGGCAGTGTTTTCCTGTTCATCAGGTCTTTCCCAAGATACGTCCTGGGCATCAACGTCCTCTTGTGCCGCAAATTCAGTTGCCTGTGTCTCTGCTGTTTCAGTATTCATGTCTTGGTTTTCGTTTTCTTCAGTAATGTTGTTCATTAATGGTATTCCCCCTAATCGAATTTAGTTACTCATCCTAATGGGTCAAAAAGGACAAGTACAATTTATCTTTATATCAACGGGCAAAAGAAAAATCAACAAAATATTCTCAAATTCCATTGATTTTACAGATATGTGTGCATCTTATCCACCACCTGCCGGGGCGTCAGAAAAGAAGCGTCGATATGAATGGCATCAGAAGCCGGTTTCAAGGGGGCCTGGGTCCTTTGTGCATCATCTGTATCGCGTTTTTCCATCTCTGCCATGACACAAGAAAAATCTTTGGGTGCGTCCTGCATTTCATCATAGCGCCGCCTGGCCCTGATGGAGAGATCGGCAAACAGGAAAAATTTGACAAAGGCATCCGGAAAGACCACGGTGCCCATATCCCGGCCTTCGAAAACCGCATCCTGCTGTTGGGAGATACTGCGCTGCAGTGCCAGCAGAGCCGACCGGACAGCAGGATTTGCAGAAACCGCAGATGCCAGCATGGTGATCCGGGATGTCCGGATATGGCTGGTGATATCTTTTCCAGAAGAAAAGAGCCGCAGCCCGTCTTTTTCCAACTGAAACTGCAGATCAAGGGTGGACAAAAAATTTTTCAATGCCGCGTCGTTTTCCCAGTCAATATTCTGCTGCATAATTTCATGGGCTACTCCACGGTAAAGGGCCCCGGTATCCACCCGGATACATCCCAGGTCTTGTGCAAGCAGCGTGCTGACCGTTGTCTTTCCGGCCCCTGCAGGCCCGTCAATGGTGATAATGCGATGGGGCATCTGTGTTTATCCTCAGTTGTTTTTTAACAGGCATCTGGTTTCAGAACGTTTTTCAACGCAGAGACAAATGCCTGGTTTTCTTCCCATGTGCCTGCATTGACCCGCAAAAAGGTATCAAACCCGTAGGATTTCATGGAGCGGACAATCACCCCCTGCCTGAGCAGTTTATCAAAAATCTGTGAAGCATCGGTTTTGACATCCACCATCAGAAAATTGGCATGGGTGGGCAACGGGCTCAATCCCATGGCAGACAGCTGGGCTGTCAGAAAATCGATGCCCTGGTGAATGACGTCAACACCGTGCTGCAAAAAAACCTGGTCTGCCAGGGCCGCCTGCGCAGCTGCCTGTGCCAGGCCGTTGACATTGAAGGGCTGGCGGATCCGGTTGAGTATCCGGGCTGTCTCCTTTTCCATGATGCCGTAGCCGATCCTGAATCCGGCCAGTCCATAGGCTTTGGAAAAGGTTCTCAAGGTCACAATCCGCGGGTCCTGCAATGGTTTTTCAAGAGAATTGAATACCCGGGGATCCCTGACAAACTCCATATATGCCTCATCCACCACAATAAGCACATCAGAAGGAATTTTTGCCGCAAATTTCTGGAAAGCATCCCGGGTAATGGCACTGCCCGTGGGATTAAACGGATTGGTGACAAACACCATCCGGGTAAGGGGAGACACATTTTCCACCAATGCATTGAGATTGGTATCAAATCCGGACAGGGGCACCATCACCGGTTCCCCTTTTGCCGTTCTTACACTGATTTCATACATGAGAAAAGAGGGCAGCGGCATCAGTGCCTGGTCCCCGGGATCTAAAAAAGCATGGGCCAGAAGGGCGATAAGGTCATCTGATCCATTGCCCAGCACGATGTTTTCCGGCTCCACCTGAAATTTTTCTGCCAGCGCGCTGCACAGGTCATGGGCAACCGGTTCCGGATACCGGTGCATGCCGGGCAGACTGGCCTGCACCGCGGCGGTCACCTTTGGGGAAAACCCCAGCGGATTTTCATTGGATGCCAGTTTCACAACCGACTGGATCTGGTATTCCCGGGTAAATTCAGATAATGGTTTACCGGCTTCATAGGGCTTGATACCGGCGATGGACCTGCTTGTCCTGAACTTCATCTATACGTGACTCCTTGAGGTAAAGCTCTTTATGTAGTTAGGATTTGAATTTTTGTCAACACTTGTGGTAAGAATCTGAATATTCGCTATGGCAGCATGCGCTTCTACGGGGAGCCCTGGTGGTGTCCTGTGAGCGGAGCGTCAGATCCGAAGGGGGCCTGGTAAAATATGCCGGGATGGGTTTCAATCAGAGGGCGGGTTGCCGCTCTTCATTGTTCTCATGCAAACAGGCCCTTGCAGATCTCGGGCCGGGCACAGGACACCACCAGGGGCGGGGCCTGGAAAAGCGTGCTGCACAGAGCGAGCAAAAAACTGATATTCTTATGGCCAATATCCAGGGAAGAATCATGCCACGCATGCCACGCCAGACAAATATTTTTTATGGAGCAAACCAATGTCCCCCTGTGTAACCCTTGGACTTGAAAATCTGAAAAAACATCCCCCGGAAGCATTTCAGGGATCCCGGCTGGGACTGCTTGCCAATCCCGCATCCGTTGATTCACAGTTTTCCCATGCCCTTTCGGTCATACAGGCCTTGTTCCCGGGACAAATTACCGCTATTTTTTCTCCCCAGCACGGGTTTTATGCGGAAAAACAGGACAACATGATCGAATCAGACCATGGGGTGGAACCTGATCTGAACATTCCCATCTACAGTCTCTACAGCCGCACCCGGATTCCTGAACCCCGGATGCTGGCAGACATCGACACCCTTGTGGTGGATATCCAGGATGTGGGCACCCGGGTGTACACCTTTATATACACCATTTCCCTGTGCATGGAAGCAGCAGCACAGATGAACAAAAAAGTGGTTGTCCTTGACCGGCCCAATCCCATAGGCGGATGCCAGGTGGAAGGCAATGTTCTGGACCCTTCGGCTGCTTCATTTGTGGGGCGGTTTCCCATTCCCATGCGCCACGGCATGACAGTGGGAGAAATCTGTCAATTTTTCAACCATGAATTTCATTTGGGATGTGATCTGACCATTGTTCCCATGACCGGCTGGAATCGCAGCATGTACTGGCGGGACACCGGCCTGGCTTGGACTCCGCCTTCCCCCAACCTGCCCACCCCTCTATCGTGCATGGTCTACCCGGGCCAGGTGATTTTTGAAGGCACCAATATCAGTGAAGGCCGGGGGACCACCCTGCCTTTTGAACAGTTCGGGGCCCCGTTTCTGGATACGGCCCTCATGGGACCGGTGCTCAACCAGATGGTTTCCGGTGCCTGTTTCAGGCCGGTATGTTTCCAGCCCACCTCCGGTAAATGGCAGGACCAGATATGCAAAGGGTTTCATATCCACATAACAGACAAAAATGCATTCAGACCCTATGCGGCATCCCTGCTGGCACTGCAGCTGATCATCAGATGTCATCCAGATGCGTTTGCCTATAAGCTGCCGCCCTATGAATATGAATATGAGCGGTTGCCCATGGATCTGATAATCGGAGACACCCATATCCGGGAACGCATCACCGCGCTGGAAGATCTAAAGGATCTGGAGGATTTCTGGCAAGATGGGCTGTCTGCCTTTACAGCCGTCTCCCAAAAGTATTATCTTTATGGGTGATGCCGGTACAACTTTCTGGGCCATAAAAAAAGGGCCGGTTTGCAGCAACTGGCCCTTCTGGTAAACCGTATGACAAAAGCGGTTATTTGCTTTTTTTCAGGTCATTGAGCTCTTTTTCAAGTTCAGCAATCCGTGACTGGTCATCAGCCGGGGCATCTTTTCCTTCTTTGTTTTTCCAGGAATCCTTGAGTTCATCAAAGCCCAGATACAGGGCCAGACCGCCGCCCAGCAGCAGGACAGGCGGAATACATCCCGCCAGCAGATCCAGAAATTCACCAAACCAGACAGCCAGTCCCACAACACCGAGAAGAACAGCAATCGCACCACCAATTAATGTTTTCATACACACTTCCTCCTTAAAATTTTATTCCACACCCAAATCATCAAAACAATGAAACATCAAACCTGTGTTTGTCAATTGTCAATGGAGTGTGAAAAATAACACAGCCCAAATGATTAATCAAGGCTATTTTGGCAGGGTTTCACCCCGGCCCCGGCCAATTATAATATTGCCTTTGAACACCAGTTTTGATAATACTTAGGGGTCAAAAAAGCATGACAGCAAGGCCAACTATTAAAGGGAAATTCCATGAACCTGTTTGCGCTGCTCAAAACCCTTATTCCCAGAACCAGGGCAAGGATTCGTACCACTATTGATTACCTGCTCGGGGACACCCAGGATTATTTCACCAATCTATACCCTGGCAACCACAGTTATATTGCCAAAAAAATTCTTAACCGCCTTATCCGAAAACTTACCCTTGATGACCACAATCTGGAAAAAATTCAATCACTGGATCAAGATAACTATATCGTATTTGCCAGTAAAAACAAACGGCTTTTTGATTTTTTATATTTTCATACCCAGCTCAAACAGCGGGATCTTCCATATCCAAAACTGGGGTTTGATTTGCGGTTCTTCTTTCTGTTGCCCGTCAAACGCCTGTTCAGGATATGGCTGTCCCATCTGGATTATTTTATACATCATTTTTCCTTCAAAGATTTTTATGGTTCCGGATATGCAGAAAATGCACTGGTATCAGGAAAATCCGGATTTGTCTGCCTGATTGAAGAAGATGACTTTTACAACCGCTTCATCAAGGCATCGCCCGATCCGCTGTACCATTTGATTGCATTTCAAAAACGCACGGAAAAACCGGTTGTCATCGTCCCTGAAGACATTATTTATGTCACCAAACCCATGCACAAGAACCCGGGTCTGGGGGAAATTCTCTTTGGCACCCATGAAAAACCCGGATTTTTCAAACGGGTGAATATCCTGCTGCGCCATCCGGAAAAAATCCGGGTGGAGATTGCGCGGCCTGTCAATCTCAAAGAATTTCTTTTGCAACCTGATATCAACTGTCTTGATTCGGAATTTCAAACCCACCGGCTGAGAAGTCATCTGGTGGACATCCTGAACCGGCAGCGTAAAAGCGTTACCGGCCCTGTCCTCAAATCCCGTCAGGAGATCACCGAAGACATTCTGACCCGGAAATCTTTGCGGGAATTTCTGGCGGATTATGCAGCAAAAAACAATCTCTCCTTGAAAAAAACCAACAAAAAAGCAGCCGCCTATATCAATGAAATTGCGGCCAACTATAACCTGCGGGTTATCAACTTCGGCAACTGGATGCTCACCTGGATATTTAAAAATATTTTTGAAGGGCTGATGGTCAACCAGCAGGAGATCAACCGAATGCGGGAAAAATACACCGAAGCCCCCCTGATTCTGGTGCCCTGTCACAAAAGCCACCTGGATTATCTGCTGCTGCCCTATGTCATGTTCAGAAACAACATGCCCTGCCCCCATATTGCCGCCGGGAAAAACCTGTCTTTCTGGCCTCTGGGACCCCTGTTCAGGGGCGGGGGGGCATTTTTTCTGCGCCGGACCTTCAAGGGGGCGGAATTATATGCAAAAATTTTTGCAGCCTACCTGGAAAAACTGCTCTATGAAGGATTTAATATCAAAATTTTCATCGAAGGCGGCAGAAGCCGGACAGGCAAACTGCTGACACCACGCCCCGGGGGCATGGCCATGATCATCAATGCCTATCTCAGCGGCGCATGTGATAACCTGTACTTTGTTCCCATATTTGTCGGCTATGACCGGGTCCTGGAGGAAGATGCCTACCTCAAGGAAATTGAAGGGGGACACAAAAGTCCGGAAACGCTTAAAGGCCTGCTCTCCACCCGGAAATTTCTGAAAAAAAAATACGGCAAAGTCTATATCCGGTTTGATGAACCCATTTCCATCAATGGTTATATCCAGCAAAAAAATATCGACCTGTCCAGGGCCACGACCGAAGAATACATGGATTTTATCAAAAACTTCAACTACAAACTCATGGCAGCCATCAACAAAAAAGCCGTGGCCACGCCCCACGGCATTATTGCCAGTGCCATTCTCAACAGCCCCAACAACAATTTTGCCAAAGGCCAGATGATAGAGCAGGTCAATACCTATTTGAACATACTGATGTCCCATGATGCGGAACTGTCGGAAACCCTGCTGCTGGATATGGATAACACGTTTAATACGGTTATCGCCAACTTTTTGTCCAGAAACTTCATTGAACTGGCAGATGAAGATGAAGAGGAAATAACCGATGAAACCTATTTTATTGTCAAGCACAACAAGCGTGCCATCCTGGATTACTATAAAAATGCGGTGATTTCCTTTTTTGTGCCGTCTGCCTATACGGCGGTTGCCATTCTGGAGGTGGATCGGTTCAAGTTTGCCCTGTATGATCTGATCCAGCGGTACCGGTTTTTACAAAAAATGTTCCGGGATGAATTTTTCTGTGACCAGGAGATCACCTGTGAAGAACATATTTCCAGATGCATCAAAGGATTCATTGATGAAGGGATACTGGTTCCGGACATCGAGCGGCAGGACATGCTCAACCTGACCTCCCTGGGACTGCGCAAACTCAAATGGTTTGCCGCATTTCTGCTCCCTTTTTTAGAATCCTATGAAACCGCACTCCAGTATTTTGAAAGGGAAAAGAAAACCGTTTCCAGTGAAAAAGAAAGGGCCAAAAAAATGCATGCATACGGCATGCGTTTATACAAGCGCAAACAGCTGCGGCGCAAAGAATCCCTGTCTTTGATAAACTTTCGGAATGCTGCCCGGTTTTTTTCCAGAAACGGCATAAATGGATCTGAAGACCAGATCCAGATCGATTATTATAAACAGATTCTCAACCGCCTGTCCCGGCTCATCATCTCCTGAAAAACCCATGAAAGCACTGATACTGGCTGCAGGATTCGGCACACGGCTTCTGCCCTATACAAACACCGTTCCCAAACCCCTTTTCACCCTGGGATCCATCCCCGTACTGGGACATATCATACAGCTTCTTATCCGGACCGGGTGCCGGCAGATCATCATCAATACCCATCACCTGCCCCACCTGATCACAGATTTTATAGCAAACAGCAAAGAACAGTTTGACGCAGATATCCACTGCATTCACGAGCCGGAAATCCTGAACACCGGCGGCGCCATTGCCAATGTAAAAGCGTTCATGGCAGACCGAAATTTTTTTGTCATCAACGCAGATGTGGCAACCAATGTTGATCTGGCAGACCTTTTTAATTTCCATGTGACCCGAAACGCCCTTGCCACGCTGGCACTCCATGACAGAAAAGCGTTCAACAAGGTGGCAGTGGATCCGGGCGGATGGATCACCGGATTCAACCATCCCGGCAAAGGACTTGCCTTCACCGGCATCCAGGTGCTGTCCCCGCAGATTTTTGATCTTCTGCCGGACCGCAAGGTTTTTTCCAGTATTGACCTGTACGCAAAACTGTGTAAAAAAAAACAGGTGGCAGCTTATATGGCAGACGGTATTTTCTGGGAAGATATGGGCACACCGGATGCCTATGCTCGGACTGCCCGGCAGTGGATGGGGGCGGCTGCCCTTGGAACAGATATCCTGGAAACCAGTGTCCAGGATCTGGCTGGTGACGGATCTGACAGGACCTGGTTCCGGGCCCTGCCCGCCCGCCCCCTGAAAAACCAAAACAAACCTGCATCGGTTGTGATCTGCGACCACGGCATCTGTCTGCCCGGCAGTGACACAAAAAAACAACTGGCGGCATTTGTCCATATCGGCACCCATTTGTTCAGACAAAAAGTGCCGGTGCCTGCCATACTGGCCCATGATGCCTTTGCCGGTATAGTTGTTCTGGAGGACCTTGGGAATACCCATCTGGCAGACCTGGTGCACCACACCCGGGACAGTTCTGCCATCAAACAGATCTACCGGAAGGTCATTGACCTGCTGGTCCTTTTTTCCCAAAAAGGGGCAGAAAGGTTTGATCCCGCCTGGACCTGCCAGACACCCACCTATTCCAGGTCCCTTATCCTGGAAAAAGAGTGCCGGTATTTCATGGATGCCTTTGTGAACGGGTATCTGAAAAAGAACCTGTCCTTTGACACTGTTGCAGATGACTTCAGTTTTGTGGCACAAAAAGCCCTGGAGGGCGGTTTTCAGGGGCTTATGCACCGGGACTGCCAGTCCAGAAACATCATGGTGAAACATGATTCCTGTTATTTCATCGATTTTCAATCTGCCAGAACAGGGCCGTTTCAGTATGATCTGGCTTCCCTTTTGATCGATCCCTATGTTACACTTCCCCAAGCGATGCAGCAGGACCTGGCCGGTTATGCCATGGACCGGCTGGGCATTGTGTCCCAAACCGCAAGACACCGGTTCACAGAGTGCTTTCGCTTCTGCTGCCTGACCCGGAACCTGCAGATGCTCGGGGCGTTTGCCCATTTGAGCCGGGTGAAGAAAAAAACTGCGTTTGCAGCCTATATACCGTTGGCTGTAACCTCTTTGAAACAGCTGATGCTAAACCTGGAACCATACCCTGTAAATGGTCTCCAAGAACTTATAATGCGCTTGTAAGGAAAACCCCATGGAAAAAACCCAAATCATGATCAACGGACTGCCCGGCAATGTTGCCACCACCATGGCACGGGCTGCCGTCACAGACCAACGGTTCGAACTGATTCCCTATTCTTTGACAGGACCGGATATTGCCGATGATGTTGTCCAGGTGAAAGAGGGGCGCATCCGCCTGGTGAAGCCGGACAAGCGTGATGAAACCATTACCGATATCTGCAAACGATTTCCTGGATGTATCGCCATTGATTATACCCATCCTACTGCCGTCAACACCAATGCAAAGTTCTATACCCGCCATGGCATACCCTTTGTCATGGGTACCACCGGCGGAGACAGGAAGCGTCTGGAAGCCACGGTTTCCCAATCCAAGACCCCGGCTGTCATTGCCCCGAACATGGCCAAACAGATAGTGGGTTTCCAGGCCATGATGGCCTTTGCCGCTGAACGGTTCCCCGGTCTTTTTGCCGGATACCGCCTTGAAATACAGGAAAGCCACCAGCAGACAAAGGTGGACACTTCCGGTACTGCAAAGGCGATGGTACACTATTTCAACCAGCTGGGCGTGGATTTCGATCCACAAGAGATTCAGCAGGTTCGGGATCCCCGGGTACAGAAAGACCAGTGGCAGATTCCGGAACAATACCTGTCCGGCCACGGGTGGCACACCTATACCCTCACAGCGCCGGATGCATCTGCCCGGTTTGTATTCACCCACAATGTCAACGGAAGAAACATCTATGTGGCAGGCACCTTTGATGCGGTATTGTTTTTGAAAAAACAAATTGCAGACACCAAAAGGACCCAACAGGTGTTCACCATGATGGACGTTCTAAACCAGGCCTGACATTTTTCATGAGTTCTTTTTTTAAAATTTTGCTTATACTTTTGGGGCTGGCCTATCTGATCGCCCCGGTGGATATCATTCCGGAGATTCTTGTTCCGTTTCTGGGCTGGGTGGATGACGGACTGGTTCTGTACTGTATCTTTTATTTGATCCGGTATGGCCGGCTGCCCTCGTTCTTTTTCAAACGCAACCCGGGCGGGGGCTTTAGCGGCAAACCTGCCGACCGGTTCGGACCTGATCCAGGATCACACACCAGACCCAACGGGACCAGCAGCCGGACAACCGCTGGAAACCAAAAGTCCACATCCTCTGCAGACGGTTCCCCCAGGCCGGCTCATGAAATTCTTGGTGTAGCAAAAGATGCCTCCTGGGAGGAGATCCAGACTGCCTATAAACAGCAGATCAAAAAATACCATCCCGACAAATTGTCCCATCTGGGAAAAGAGTTTTCCGATCTGGCTGCCAGGCGGTTTGTGGAAATCCAGAAGGCGTTTGAAACCCTTAAAACCCAAAAAGGCCGATAAAAGCCATAACAAAAGGCCAGAGGAATACCTGTGACCCGCCTTCTTGTGGTTGACAACAATGCATTTGAGGTACAATGGCATTGGCACGGGAAAAATAACCTTCCGGTTCTGGTGTTTCTCCATGAAGGCCTGGGATGTGTCCAAATGTGGAAAACATTTCCGGAACTGCTGGCAAAAGAGACCGGGTGTAACGGATTTGTGTTTTCCAGGCTGGGATACGGCAGGTCCGGCACCTGCAGGCTTCCCTGGAAAACCAATTTCATGCACACCCAGGCCCTGAAGGTCCTGCCGAAATTGCTTGCAACAGCCGGTATCAGGGACCACATCCTCATCGGCCATTCAGACGGCGGCTCCATTGCCCTTATTTATGCGGGCAGCCCCCATGCAGGCAGACTTGTGGGGATGATCACCGAGGCTGCCCATGTTTTTTGCGAACCGGTTACCCTGGCATCCATCAGGGGGGCCAGGCATGCCTTTCTTGCCGGGACCCTCAGAGAAAAACTGGCCCGTTACCATGGCAGGAACACAGACATTGCTTTCTGGGGATGGAATGATGCCTGGCTGGATCCCGGATTTGTACACTGGAATATCACAAAATATCTTTACCGTATCCAGGTGCCGGTTTTGGCCATACAGGGAAAAGATGATCCCTACGGCACGGCACAGCAGTTGAATGCCATAGAAAATGGTGTCCCGGACTGTGAAACACAACATATCGAAAACTGCGGCCATGCCCCCCACCATGAACAGCCGGATGTGGTGCTGGCCCGCATGGCCGCCTTTATAAAAAAAAGTTTCCAGTAATTCCGAAGATCATGTACAAATGACAGGATCTTTACCTGCCAAAAATGACCGCCGGCATTGACAAAGCCGTGGATCTCTGGGATATAGGAACATTTTTCACTGCACAGACAAAAGGGAGAAACCGCGTGACCGGCGTAAGTGAAATTCTGGTTCTGATCCTGTTGATATCCGGCATACTGATTCTGCCGAGAATGCTCAAACCGGCCCCGCCCAAAAATGCCGCAGACACCCTTGGGCGCCTGTCCAAAAAAAAACGTGCGGCCATTGTTGCCTCCATATTGTATCCCATTGTCTGTGCCATGGTGATCAAGCCCTGGAGCGGACATCTGCTGCTGTTTTCCGCCACAGGACCTGCCCCGGTGGCCCTGGCCTGGGCGGTTTACTGGGTATTGTCAGCCCCCAGAAAGTAACCTGAAAAAATTCCGTAACGATTCCCCCCTTTACGCTACCGCTTTAGTGGGGGACTTCCCGGACCTGACAGTCCTGACCCTGTAACCTGGAGACCCAGGTTACATAATGGATAAAATAATTCAGCCGTCCTGATCCTGTTTCCAGGATCAGGACGGCTGAATGTGCTTGTCAGAAAAGACAGACCCTGCAAATGGATCAGTGGCTGCTGCCTTGTGATTCCTTTACCGTGTCATAGGCGGCTTTGGCAATGCAGTATGTCATGCCTGCCCCGAGAATGCCGATGGCATACCAGAAACCGCCGAAAAAAAGTATATGGCCGATATCCCAGACCCATTCAAAAATAAAGGGAAGCATAGTTTTTTCTCCTTTTTCTCTAAGATTCCTGCGGTTTGGATTGGTTCAGTTCCAGTTCCTGGGGGAACACCGGCAGATACCGGTAGGTCACCGCAATGAGGATAATGCCGTAAGCCACCGGCAGGATCGTGGTGGCCACTTCCTGCCAGGAGGGAATGTA
Source organism: Desulfotignum sp. (assembly GCA_035268905.1). Lineage (GTDB taxonomy): Bacteria > Desulfobacterota > Desulfobacteria > Desulfobacterales > Desulfobacteraceae > Desulfotignum. The sequence continues at coordinate 12,516 of DATFJY010000014.1, read as the reverse complement.
CAGGGCCCAGGTATCAAAGCTCATGACCGGAACCGCCATTACCTGGAGCACCATGACCCAGCGGTTGAGACAGACACCGATAACGCCCAGAACGATGGCCAAAAGCCGCAGATTGGGGTTTTCACGGGTGCTCTTGTTGATGAGCAGCAGACCGGGGATCAGGCCGCAGATGATCACCTCGGCAACCAGAATCCAGTAGCCGTAAAGGCTGTTGCCGGTGTAAAAATGGCTGAGTTCATATCCAAGACTGGGAACGGTTACATTTGCCCAGTAAATGGTATCGATAATTTTGGCAATAATATAGGTGAATATCATCCATCCGGAAATTTTGGCCAGCAGGTTGACCACATTGTCCTTGACCAGTTTTTTTCCGGTGACCGCTTCTGTGATCCGTGTCACCAGCAGGGTAAAGCACGGCCCGAACGCTGCAGCAGACCAGGTGAACAGGAAAAAGGTCCAGGGCCAGATCAGCAGCCCTTCCCGCACAGCAAACGGCCGGCCGTACAGCACACCGGCAACACCGCCCAATGATCCCTGGTGAAAGAAGGACAAAAACGCACCGGTTGCAGCGAATATGGCCATGGTACCGTGCATGTTGTGGGCCAGGTGGTGGAAAAAAGGCACTTTGTTGAGCTGCCGGTTTTCCAGAATATTGGGGATGAACTCAATGGTGAGCACCGCAAAATAGCAGGACAGACAAAAGGCCACCTCAGTGAGCATGGAATGGACATTGGCGTGCCAGAAGATAAACCATCCCCGCAGCGGCTGCCCGATATCGATGGCCAGAATCAGCAGGGCAGAACTGTAACAGATAAACCCGATGATCACCGCAAAATTGATGATGTTCTTGAGTTCATCGATTTTAAAAATATATTTGAGCAGGCCGGTGAAAAACGCCCCGCCGCCCACAGCGATAACCGCCAGATCAGCCCAGATCCACAGGGCGAATCCGTAATAATCATTCATGTTGGTCTGGTTCAACCCCTTGAACCAGCACAGCAGCATGGCATAAACGCCCCAGAGCAGGACAGCACCCACAATGGCTATTCCCAGCATGAATTTGGGAAATGAACACCGTTTTGCGCCTTCAGGTATTAATGCAGCATCCATATTCAATTACTCCTCACATAGATTTTGGATTTACCCATCATGGGAAGCCGACCCATGATGATTTTTCACCTTGTCCCACTCGCCGTCCAGATAGCTGTCCCCCAGTTTTCTGATCCATTCGTGTTCTGACATGTAATAGACTTTGGGGTTGGTACCCAAACGCTCCAGCAGCCGGAACACTTTGGGATTGCGTGATTTTCCCACAACATCATGGTTCAAGGGATCTGGATGGGGGTCTGGTTTCACAATCTGGTGAACTTTGTGGGAAGGGTTGTTCAAATCACCGAATATGATGGCACCGGCAGGACAGGCTGTAGTGCACGCCGTCTGGTATGCGTCTTCCGGAATTTCATCGCTTCCCTCATAATAGGCTTTTTCTCTGGCCAGCTGGTACCGGTGGTAACAGAAACTGCATTTTTCCACCACGCCGCGCATCCGCGGAGACACATTGGGGCTCAGATATTTTTCCATCCCCTCCGGCCAGACCGGATCCCACCAGTTGAAATATCTGGCATGGTATGGGCAGGCTGCCATGCAGTACCGGCATCCGAAACACCGGGTGTAGATCTGGGAAACAATCCCTGTGTCATATCCGTAGTCAGTTGCTGTTGCCGGACATACCGACACACAGGGGGAATGCCCGTGGTCACCTTTACCACCGCAGTGCTGGCAGGGCCTGGGCAGGTAAGCTGTCCGGGTATCTGGAAATGGTCTGCCATTGGTGAGTTTGTATACCCGCATCCAGGTGAGGCTGTCCTTTTTATCGGACTCATCCTCCTTAAACGGAACATTATTTTCGGCCATGCACGACACCGTACAGGAACCGCATCCGGTACATTTGTCCAGATCAATAACCATTCCGAACTTATGTGCTTTTTTGTCTTGTATCATCAGAACCTCTTTGAAAGTTTGTCCACACCATTTAGGCCTTTGCAATACTGGCCTTTACAGCAAAGGCAGCATCCAGTCCTGAACCGGGTTCAATTACCGGGCTGATCAATTCATGAACGTTCACGCCCTTGTCCGCGACATATTTGTTGTCAAATCCATGGCCAAGGCCCTTGACCATTCCAATGACCCCTGGCATGATGCCTTCATTGAAATCAAGCCGGACCCTTGCAGACCCTGCGGGTGTGGTCACTGTAACAAATCCGCCGTCTTTCAATCCATTGGCGGTTTTGGGATTGATCTCCACAAACATGTCCTTTTTTTTGATCACCCGGTCTGACACTGTTTTAACGGCAAACGGCGAAGAAGCCGGGACTGCTGTGGCCACCCGCATATTGTCTATGGGCACCAGGGTAAGATTTGCATCTCCTTTGGGCTGCATTGTCGGCGGATTATTTGCCAGAAACGCAAAATTGGTTTCCACCCTGCCGGCAGGCGGTCCCTGTGCGATAACGGCATGCCCGTTTTTGGACAACTCTTTCCAGATACCGGGAACCAGACTTTTCAGGCAGGTTTTATAATCCGGCCAGTCAAAACTGTCCGCCATGGTACCCCCGAGGGTTTTTGCCAGAAGAATCAGGGCATCACCAGGACTGCGGGTATCAAAGACAGGATCCACAACCGGGCGGGCCAGGCCCACAACAGAGCGGACAAGTCCTGCCCGGGACGGGACATCTTCAAACCGTTCTAAAAATGTGGATATGGGCAGGATCACATCCGATGCCATGGCGGTTTCATCCATGAATGAGGTGAAATTGACCACAAAGGGGATCTTGTCAAAAGCCGCCCTGGTCTTGACGGGATCGTTCAGGGAGTAACAGGGATTGGCATTGTATACAAACAAGGTGTCCACAACCGGTGCATCAGACTGGTGTATTGTTGTCACAAGTTCCCGGGCCGATCCGGCCAGCTTTTCTTTGCCAGCACCTTTTCGGGCTACAGCATCCTGGACCGGATCCGGAAATGACAGATATCCGGGCACCGGTTTGACAAAGGTGCCGCCCTTTTTATTGATGTTGCCGGTCAGGCAGTTGAGGGTATGTATGGCGGCAAATTCTTTCAGGCTCTGGGCACCGTCCCCGCGACCTTTGCCGGGGACAGCCACCGGCATTTTGGCCTTTGCAAAAGCAATGGCGGTTTTTTTGATGTCAGCCGCACTGATGCCGGTAACAGCCGCCACCTGATCCACAGGATATTTTTGCTGCACCATGGCGTTGAAACGGTTGAGCCCTCCCCTGAACCCGGCGGCAAATTCCGGGTCAAACAGGTTTTCCTGCAGCAGAATACCGCACATGGCCATGGCCAGATCCGCCTCTGTTCCCGGTTGTATCGGTATCCACCTGTCGGCTTTCGCCGCAGTGTTGGAGAGCCTGGGCTCAATCTGATAGAGCTTTGCCCCCCTTTGCCTGCGGCCGGAATTGGCCTTGAAACAGGCCACCGGCGATCCCCAGCCCTCAATGATACCGGCCCCGAAACTGAGGATAAAATCCGCATTGTCCAGGTCGAATCCCAGGGTTCGGCCGGAACCGTGCAGTGTCTGAGCGGTTTGTACAAGCCAGGATTCCAGGGTCTGCATGGTAACATGATTGGGGGACCCAAAAGCCGTCATAAAATGGGAGAACAGTCCGGGCACCGAACCCAGGTCCGTGTCTGTGATACAGGCCAGGGTATCAGGCCCCTGGTTTTCCCGGATTTTTCCCAGTCTGCCTGCCACAAGCGTGAGTGCCTCCTGCCAAGATATGGGTTCAAAACGGCCATTGTTTTTCTTTAACGGGGTTTTTACCCGGCAGGGATCATACAGGTACTGGAGCCCGGCAATGCCATGGAGACATGCACCGCCGTTATTCACCGGATAGGTGTCCTCCCCCTCAATTTTTACGGGTCTGCTGTCAATCTTTCTGACACTGATGCCGCAGGTTCCCGGGCACAGGGTGCACACCGACTGGTCATGGCTTATTTTTCCGTCAGGGGGAACAGGGGTCCAGGGCCAGTTCTGGGTCCAGATGGAAGAATCATCTGTCAGTTTGGCCCCCACAGGGGAGATTGCAATACCTGCAACCGCGCCAAGTCCCAATCCCAAGAAGCTTCTTCTATCAACTTTCATATGTAAATCCTCTATAAAATTTGGAATTCTTGTGTATGGTCTATTTGTGGCACTGGAAGCAATAGCCTTTGTGACCGGTCTCTTCTTCGTGACACTTTGCGCAGTCGTTCATTTTCATGCGGTCCCAGGGATTTTTCTTGATACCCCAGATGTTTTTTCCCCAGATATCACGGCTGTAGCCGGTGAGCCTGTTTTCTTCATAGGGCCTGGAGGATGTGGATTCACCGATGTGGCCATGGCAGGTCACGCAGTCCATGCCGGCTGCCGTGATATGGGCTGCGTGGGAAAAGTACACACAATCCGGCTGTTTTGCATACACATACCAGGGAACCTCCCGCTCTTTTGCCACATATTCTGCTGCAAAAACAGCCTCATCTTCTGTTTCACCCATGGGTTCATCCGTGTGACAGTCCAGACAGGATTCTGTTTTGGGGATACCTGAAAAAGTCCCATCTTCTCTGAGAAAGTGGCAGGATTCACAGTCCCCGGTTTCCTGAACATGCAGCGCATGATCAAAATTAAAGGGCTGCTCATGTTTGGAGTAGAGCAGTTTGGGGAACAGCAGCCAGCCGGATAAAAAGCAAATCAAAAATGCCAGAATAAAAAAAATGACACCCAGCCCCAGGCCGGTGTCATTTTTTGGATCTTTGGCAGCGCTTTCCTTTGCACCATCCATGGAACCATGTTCTGTTTTGTTTTCTATTTCACTCATGAAAACCCCATCAATGTTAAAATGTTGATGTTACCTGTAACCATTGTATCCAGGCACCCACCCGGATATATATTTTTAGCACCCGGTACCGCTTCTGGGAGGATGCAATCCGTTTCAGGGAGCATAATCGCGTTAATCTATAGTAATATCTGGATTTGTTGTCAAGATAAAATGAGGCAGAAAGAAAGGAAGGCAAATGGGGAAAAAGGGGGGGGCATACCGCTTTCACACCCATCTCCGGGATTTGAGAAAAGATGTGAAAGCGGTTTTCAGTGCCTGGTTTTATGCGTAACTGTGAAGACCGGAAAGCAGAAAATTGACCCCGAAATAGGTGAACAATACCGCCGCAAATCCCACAATGGACACCAGAGCCAGATTTTTTCCGTGCCACCCCCGCATCAGGCGCAGGTGCATGAAAATGGCATACACAAACCAGGTGATCAGGGACCAGGTTTCCTTGGGGTCCCAGGACCAGTATTTTCCCCAGGCGGAATTGGCCCATACCGCACCGGTGATAATGCCGATGGTCAAGAACAGAAAACCGAACACCACCATCTGGTAGGTGAGTTCATCAATGACATCCCAGGATGGCAGGCGGCCCAAAAACGTATTTTCAGCTGTCTGTTTCGGTTTGACAAAATAGATGAGGCTGAAGCCGAAAGCCACTGCAAACCCGGCATATCCTAAAAAACAGGTAATCACATGGGCGATGAGCCAGTTGCTTTTCAAAGCAGGGATCAATGGGCTTATTTTTGAACTGATACCGGGATCAAAAGAGGCATAGGCAATGGCAAGAAATATCAAAGGAGAAACAAACACACCGAATCCCTGCTCCTTGTATTTGACCTCCACAAATATATACAAAAGGGCCATGGTCCAGGAAAAAAATACCAAGGATTCATACATATTGGAAAACGGAGCATGTCCATACCCCATCTGATAGGATTCCACCCATCGCAGGCCGATCCCTGCGGTGTTGAGCACAAAAGCTGCGACAAGCACCCAAAACCCGGCTGTTGCCAGCTTATTTTTCTTAAACGCAAAGTGTCCAATATAAAAAACAGTGGCCAGCCCGTAAATAAAGGTGGCTAAAGACAATGCAGTGGAACTGTTCATATTGATTCGCCCTTTTTAAATTGATTTTCCAGACGGGTGGCCATTCCGGTAAGTTTCAGGTTCAGATTCTGTGTGCTGCGGTTAGTTCTGCCTGCCAGATGGACAATGGTGCCGCCGTCTTTGCTGGGCGCTACAGCAACGAGAAAAGACTGGTGGGACATGAAAAAGGTCACCCAGCATCCCAGTATCATGAGCACAAAACCGGCATATACATACCATACCCCCGGGTCTTTGGTGACCTGGAGTCCGGTATAGTATTTTTTTTCAAAGTCAGTGACAACAAATGAGAACCTGCCTTTGCGCATTTTATCAAAGGTGGGAAACTGCAGGGGCAGCCCGATCTGAAACGCCTCTTTTTCCTTGAGGGTCACTTTCCCGAAAAAAGCCTCACCCAGGTTGCGTCCCCTGAAATCAAAATGGGGCAAAAACCCCTGGAGCTGAAAACTGCCTGTTTCCTCAGGCAGGGTTATGGTCTCGCCCACCTGCATGGTCCGGGTTATTTTCTGACCGGAAATGTTGTCTGTAATGGCCATTACCGCAGCACCGGCAGATGTGGTTCCGTAAGAGGACTGGAAAATATTGATGCCCTTGTACCGCAAAGGATGGTTGACGCGAATATCTGTGGTCAGGGTTTCCTGTCCGTCTTCAATGATGGTCAAGTTGGATCGAAACTCTTCAGGCGCACCGGTATCATAAAATTTTACTGCAAATTCATTGCACCGTATCAGAAAATCCAGCTGAATCGGTTGCCTTGTTTTGGCGGCGAATACCGTGCCAACCTGTTTTCCTTCATCAATCCGCACATTGGCCTTGAAACCGAAAACAGCCCCTATGAGTGCGCCCAGCAGCAACAGCAGAACACTGGCATGCACGACAAAAACCCCGATGCGGGTCCACCGCCCTTTTTCCGCATACACCATCCAGGTGTTTTCTTGATTTTTTTTGTGCACCTTTCCCACCTGCTTTGACAGCCAGCTTTCACAGGCTGCAGTCACGGCATCCGCTGCCTGGTCCACAAAAAAGGTATGTTTTTTTTTGGAGCGCAGAAACCGGTCCGGATTGAACCGGATCTGTTTTGGAAAAATGGTCTTCCATACAAGCGAAAGCCGTTCCACGGAACAGACCACAATATTGATGCACAAAAGCAGGAGTAAAAACAGGAACCACCAGGCATGGTACATATCATCAATGGAAAAAACCTGTATCAGGTTATACCCCCCTTTTCCATACAGATCGATATATTGTTGCGGGGTTCCGTTCTGGAGCACCACTGTGCCGATGATGGAGGTAACAGCCAGCAGCACCAGGGTATAGACCGTCAGTTTGACAGAACAGAAAAATTCCCATATCTGCCGGGGGATGGTGTCTTGATTTTTCACTTTTTTTCTTTCATTGTCAGGTTATGCTTATGCCGCCATCACCGGACCGGCAGCACTGTTTTTTTAAAACCGCTCCCTTATACCAGAATCAAAAATCCTGTGCAAAATCTTTTCACAAAGATGATTAATTTGTAATGTGCCATATTCCCCCTTTTTTTATGGACACACAAAATGCTAACATTTGCTGGCGCATTTTCCTGGATCACCAAAAAAGTGATGAAGCTGTCATGGCAGCCTATGGTATCATAAGCAATAAAAATGGAAAGGGTCGGCAGCCAAAATGTCCTTGTACAAATATAAAAAAGGCGCCTTTTTTAACAAGGCGCCTGAAGAGGTATAACCTGCTGATTTTGAAGATCAGGTTATCTTGAATAGGTAGGATACACAGCTGATCCTCTTGTGGATTGTCTTCTGTCGCCAGACACATTCCGTCTGTCCACCCCCTTTCTGCGGTCATTTTTAAAGGAAAGCTTTACAAATATGCCTTCCCTCACACTGCTCCTTCTGTCAGCCCGGGCTTTGCGCCGGTCCCTTCGAAATTTGCGGGCAACGGTTTTTCTCCGTTCGGAAAATCCCCGGATTCTGTAAGGGGCATCAATGGTTTCATCCTTGACCGGTAATATTTTATAATCAAATACCATGATGATTCCTGTACTTTTTGCAGATTAACACAACCCATGTAACCTGATTATGGTATCGTCCGGTTTGGTAAGCTCCTTTAATTTTTTTGCATGCTGTCTTCAATATACTGGTGAATTCTCAAAAACGGCACATACAGGGAATCACTGGTTTTGATATGATCTACAAGCCAGTTCCGCAGTTCCAGTATGTTGTCCATGGTCAGGTTGTCAACATCTTCTGCAATTTCCCGGCGCAAACTGATGGCACTCCTGATGAACCGGCGGTGGGCCCTGGCATGGATCTCCCGGTCAGGGTATCCTTTTTTTCTGAGAATTTTTTCTTCGGTTGAAAAATACAGCTTTCCATAATCATTGATATCAGAAACCATATTGGCAAACGTTTTGGGATCGGATTTTTCCTGTTTCAGGTCAATGAGTTCATTAAACAGCGCAAACATTTTTTTCTGGTGCATGTCAATCTCCGCAACATCTACACTGAATTTTTGATCCCACTCAATCTTAAGATCAGATTCTGTCATGTATATCTCCTTAGTACTAATTTTTTTTTCCTGTCCAGGCATTACTGATAATCACAATGGAAAGCACCACCGCCAGAAACGTGGCAACCACGATACCCGGTTTACCGAATTTCGGATAAATAACACTGGGTACCAAGTATACGTACAATAATATATGACACATCCCTATGCAAACAAGGCGGTACCAGTTTTTTTTCATGATATCATCTCCAGCAGCCTGGCATGGATATTATCAAAACCGCCGTTGGACATGATCAGTACCAGATCTTCCGGTGCCAGCCGGGGCACCAGAAATGCCAGCACCTCCTGCACATCTGCAAAATGGCGGGCTTCCACCCCAAGGCTGCCGATGTCTGATACCAGTTTTTCGCGGGAAAGGCGCGCGTTTTCCGGGATCTGTTTTTTCACCGAAGGATTGCATATACAAACCAGATCCGCTTCTTGAAAGGCCAAAGGATAGCTTTCCTGGAAAAACGTGCGCATGGAGGTGTTGGTCCGCGGTTCAAACACTGCAATAACCCTGCCCCCGGGATAAAACGGTTTGACTGCCCGGATAGTTTCTCTGACCGCAGACGGATGATGGGCAAAATCATCCATCACTGTTATCCGGTTTCTCACCCCCCGGATCTCCTGCCGGCGTTTGATGCCGGAAAAAGAGGCCATGGCGGCCTGCACCGCGGAGGTATCCACCCCGATAATATCGGCTGCAGCTGCACAGGCTGTAACATTCAACAGATTGTGCGCGCCCTGCAGCCGGGTTTTGATTTCATAAGATGTTTGTGGCCCCTGGATCAGGGCATGGGTAAAAAAATTCTGGTGTGCAGCATCCGCAAATGACCAGTCTGCTTTTTTGCCGTATGTGATAACATGTTGGGTTTTGGCACTGTTTTCCAGGACATCCATGAGATGAGGGCTGTCTGAGCAGGCAATGATATGGCTTTTGCCTGCCGTTTTTTTCACCAGGTCCGAAAAAACCTGTTTCACATGATCCAGGTCCCTGAAAATGTCGGCGTGGTCAAATTCCACCCCGGTGACTATCGTAATAAAAGGATCATAGTGCATGAACTTGGGCCCTTTGTCAAAAAAGGCGGTATCATACTCATCGCCTTCAATTACCATGTAATCACCTGATCCGATGCGGAAACTGGACTGGTAATCCTTGAGAATCCCGCCGATCATGAAACCCGGGTCCAGCCCGGCTGATGCAAGTATATGTGCCATGATGGAGGCCGTGGTGGTCTTTCCGTGGGTGCCGGTCACCAGGATGATTTTTTTTTTGGCCGCAACAAACCGGTTCACCGCCTGGGGCATTGACAGGTAGGGAATACCGCGGTCCATCACTGCCCGGGCTTCCGGGTTGTCCCGGGTGACAGCATTGCCGATGATAACCAGATCCGGATCATGGTCCAGGTTCCGGGCAGCAAACCCGTTGCAAAGCGGTATCCCCTTTTCAGCCAGAAAATCACTCATGGGCGGATACACATGCTGATCAGAACCGGTCACGGCATATCCCATTTCCTTTAAGACACAGGCCAGGGTGCCCATGCCCGTTCCGCAGGCAGCCGTCAGGTGGATCTTATGGATCTGGGACATGGATTAGATACCCGCCATCACCGCTTTTGCCGCGGCAATGGTTTCATCGATATCTTGTTCTGTATGGGCCAGGGAAACAAAACAGGCCTCAAACTGGGAAGGTGCCAGGTATACCCCTTTTTCCAGCATCCCTTTGTAAAATACGGCAAATCTTTCCAGGTCACAGGTTTTGGCTTCTTCAAAATTGCGTACTTTGCGGTCATTGAAGAAAAATCCCGCCATGGAACCTGCATGCCCGGTCTGAAACGGGATACCTGCATCATCTGCAGCCGCCTGGAACCCCGCCATCAGGGTCTGGGTCCGCAGGTTCAGGGTGTCATATACCCCCTCCTCCTGAAGGGCTGTCAATGTGGCAATGCCGGCTGCCATTGCCAAAGGATTGCCTGACAGGGTCCCGGCCTGGTAAACGGATCCGGTGGGGGCAATCTGGGACATGATGTCCCGCCTGCCGCCATAGGCCCCTACAGGCAGGCCCCCGCCAATGACCTTGCCAAAGCAGGTTAGATCCGGTGTGATGTTGAACAGCCCCTGGGCAGAGTTCCTGGCCACCCGAAAACCGGTCATGACCTCGTCAAAAATCAGCAAAGCCCCGTGTTTTTCGGTTTCCTGTCTCAGGGTTTCCAGAAACCCCTCTTCCGGCATCACCATCCCCATGTTTCCTGCCACCGGCTCCAGGATCACCCCGGCCACCTTGTCCCCTTTCTGTTCCATCACCTGTCTGAACCCGTCAATATCATTATACGGCAATGACAAGGTGTTCTGGATGACCGACTCGGGAACACCGGGACTGCCGGGAATACCCAGGGTGGCCACCCCGGACCCGGCCGCCACCAGCAGGGTGTCGGCATGGCCGTGATAACAGCCGTCAAACTTGATGATGATATCGCGTCCGGTAACCCCCCTGGCCAGGCGCAGGGCACTCATGGTGGCTTCCGTGCCGGAATTGACCATCCGCACCATATCCACGGACGGAACCATACGTGTTACCATGCCGGCCAGCCGGGTCTCCAGATGGGTGGGCGCCCCGAAACTAGTACCGGTTTCCAGTACATCCCGGAGGGCCTGGATGACAGCCGGTGGCCGGTGCCCCAGGATCAGCGGCCCCCAGGACAACACATAATCTATGAATGCATTGCCGTCTGCATCATACAGCCGGCTTTTGTCCCCTTTTTCAATAAACAGCGGTTTTCCGCCCACAGACCCACAGGCCCTGACCGGAGAATTAACCCCTCCGGGAATCAGTTCCCTGGCCTCGTCAAACATGGTTGCAGATGTAGAAAATATCATAACAGGTCCCCCCCTGACACCTAATGTTGTATCCAAAATACACTGAAGTTGTAATGTTTCATAAATTTTTAACTATACCAAACCTCCTTTGAACGGGTCAACCGGTTTGTTTGCCCCTGTAGGTGAAAAAACCATTGACAAGCGGTTTTCCGGCTGGTATTTTCGCTTTTGTTGAAATGCAGCGGGCCGTTAGCTCAATTGGTAGAGCAACTGACTCTTAATCAGTAGGTCCAAGGTTCGATCCCTTGACGGCCCACCAGCAATGAAAAGGGTTTTCAGCTTTAAAGTTGAAAACCCTTTTTCATTTTATAGCCCCGTGTACTTGCTATGTACTCAAATTTTACCAATATGAAACGCTCCACCCAGCCCCATTTTTTTAGGGTGAGCTGCTTTCACCCTTAACCGGCTCTGCTCCGCTGGTTGAATACTCAACAACCACCGGCTTAAAGCCGGTGGGTTTCAACTCGCGGACTGAAAGTCCAGCGATACCGGCTGGGGCCGGTTGGGTCATTCGACATCAAAATTGTCATTCGGGTCTTTCTCAAAATGGTGCTCAAGATATTCTCGGATCATGTCCTTGGTCAATTCACCGGATGTCACACAAAAATATCCTCTTGCCCAAAAATGCCGACCCCAATACCTTTTCTTTATATGGGGAAACTCCTCAAATATCTTATGAGATACTCTCCCTTTTACCCTGCGCATGATATCTGATGGGGATATGTTGGGTGGTGCTGAAACCAGAATATGAACATGGTCCTTACTTACAACACCACGCAAAATATGAATTTCAAAACGTTCACATGTTTGACGGACAAGCTCTCTCACTCTAAGTGCTATGTCTCCCCTCAAGACTTGATATCGGTACTTGGTGGACCAAACAAAATGGTATTCAATTTTGAACTTGGTATGGCTTCCTTGACGGTAATTCATACCAAGCAGTATAATCCAACTGCTATCAAAATGCTACCCGCCTTAAGGCGGGGGCTTAAACCTTTTGCAGAAACAGTTAACCTGGCTGATCGAAGGATTGAATATAAATCAAGCCCACAAACCTTTGAAATATTCTATGATTTATTGATGTTAAAACTATGAAAAACCGCGTGGT
>DATFJY010000013.1:0-14451 GCA_035268905.1 Desulfotignum sp. | reverse complement strand
TTGCCGGTGTCCGGACTTTTCTTTTCTTCTCTTGTCCGGGCGGTGAAAATGCTGGAAAGGGTTTTCACCAGTTTTGCCGCATCAGCATGTCTGACCGGTATCACGGAAATGGTTTTGCCGATATTGGGGGCATCGATGGTGTGTATGATTTTCACCAGCCGGTCAATACTGGAAAGGGACGCTGTTACAATGAGCATGTTGGTGTCTCTGTAGGACAGAATCACACTGCCTTTGGGCAAAAGCGGGATGAACAGCCGCTGAAGTTCATCTGCATCCGCATATTTCAAAGGGATGATTCTGGTGACCAGCCGGTCTGCAGTTTCTTCGCTGTTTTCCATCAGCCGGGTATCGATATTGTCGGCCTTTGCATCTGGAATGGGTACGATTTTGGTAATACTGCCTGATTCAACCGTGGAAAACCCGTGGATCTCCAGTACGGATTCAAATACCTTGTATGCATCTTTCACCGACAGTTTTGTGGGGGAAATAACCGTTACATTGCCCCTGATCCGGCTGTCCACCACAAAGTTTTTCCGGGTGAGTTTGCTGATGAATTTGATAAAAACCTTGATGTCCACATTGTCGAAATCTATGGATACATATTCTTCAGACGCAGGTTCCGTACCCATGGCAGATTGCACCAGGGGGAAGGCCAAAAGGGATGTGAACCAGAAAAAACAGCCCAGCACCATGCAGAAAAGCACCTGGTTTGGAGGGTGTGATGTATATGTCACTGTCAGTTTGCCCATAATGTTTCCTTATTCATCTGAAACAGTTTCCACTGTGTAGTCATTATTTTGCGCATTGTAAACAATTTCCTGGGTTTTTCCCCGCCGCAGTATCCTGAACCGTATGTCGGAAATATCATCCAGAGATGCATCCAGAGACTGATAGATCGTTACGGCATCCCGGGCAGAAAGGGTGTCGCTGCCATCGATGGATTTGATAATATCCCCGTTTCTCAATCCGATCTGCTGAAAAACAGAATCATTTCTGATGCCGTACAATAAGAGGCCGTCTGGTTTTCCGTCCGAAAAGAACGGCCGTATCCTGGCTTGCTTCATCAAGGCGGGAATGCCTGCTTCCGCCTGTTCCTGCAGGGAATCTCCCTTGCGGGGAGCGGCTGGTTCCGGTTTCGGCAATGCCCTTTTTGACGGCGCTGACGGTGCCTGGGTGATATCCACTTCCAGTAACTGGTCCTGGCCATTGACGCGCAGTATGACCTGGCTGCGTGCGATTTTTCTGATGGTTGCCCCTTCTACCTCGTCTCCCACCTGGTAAAGGGATTGTTCCCGGGTTTTTTTGTTTTCAATCACAGCATAGGATGCATTTTTCGATGCAGCCGTGACCGTTCCCCACAGGGCCAGCTGCAGACTGGTTTTTTCCAGCGGTTTTTCAGGGACTGCAGAAGGTGGCTCCCGGTCTGGTTCAGGGCTTGCGGCGAGAACATTGAACAGGTTTCTGTCAGCAATGACCGTGTATTTTTTCGGTTTGGTAACCTGGCGGGCCGGGTTTTCAGTGTCTCCGGGGTTGCCGGTCAAACCCGGTAAATCCTGGATCCGGGTGTCAGACGGTGGTGTTATGTTTTTGTATGCCAGGCCCACAACCATATATGCCGCCAGGGTGAGCAGCAGAAGCTGTGCGATAAAAAACAGGTGTTTCATAACTGGATTTCCAGGGTTGCGGCCGGACCGGTTATGGTGAAGGGGATTCCTTTTTCCGGATTGGTTTTGAACAGATTCTCCATGGACAGAATACCGGCAAATTTTGACACATAGGCCGGCTGCGGGTGCAGGCTGCCCGTAAGGTCAACCTGCCAGTTTGCCGGATCTGTGGGGCTGCCCCCTGCAAAAACCAGCCGGCCGGCGGCAGCCACCTTGATAATGTCGCCTTTTGCAAGCAGTTTTGATATTATGATCTGCTTGTCATCCCGGGTAAAGGCCAGGGTGATTTTATTGAAATCAAGGGTTGTGATCCCCATGGTGTTGAGAAAAGCATCCTTGATGGTGCAGGTTACCCCGGACATTGCCAGACCGCCTTCTCCAGCTGAATTATCCTGCAGGTCAGGAACATGGTACCGCCCTGACAGGTCAAAAGAGACCTGTGCCGCCATTCCCTGCATGGCAAGGTCCAGGTTTCTAACCTGTAATCCGGTGACAGCCATCTGCAGTCCTGAATAGGCATTTTCTGAAAGTGATATGTCTGTGATATGCCCGTTAACATCGCCTTTCAGAAGGGAGCCTGAAAAATCGAGATCATTTTTCAGGCCCAAGAGAGCGGAAACAGGAAAATACACCCGCACATTTTTGGGTTCAAGGGTCAGGATATTTTTCAGGTGCACTGCGGTATTTTCCATGTTCAGCCCCGGGGGAAAACAAAGTGAAACACGGTCCATGGTAATGCTGATGCCGGGAAACATATTTTGTGCCGCAATGGTTATTTTCCGGGCTGCGGCCTGATGGGGAAAGCGCAAAACACCGAAAACCCCGACAGCCGCCACAAAATAGATCAGGCATATGAAAAAGCGTTTTACAGTCATGTCACCGGGGCTCCTTTGGGACCATGGTCCGGGCTTCCAGGACCGCTTCCAGCAGATTTGTCTGTTCTCCGGTTCTTGACAGGGAAAGGGAAATGACATGTACGCCGTTACCAGAAGTTTCCACTCCCTGGATAAAATCAACAAACGCTTTCAGGTAGAGGTCTGTCAGCTTGAGCCGTACCTTTGAAATGCTGTAGGGGCCGTCATCCATATTCTGGGTAATGGGTCTCATATAATCGATGTTTTTTTTGATCCTGCTTTTTTCAGCCTGGCTGTCCAGAAAAGAAAAAAGGGTAAAACCCGGTGGCCTGGCGGCCAGAATTTTCTGGTCCAAATCCAGATTCCGGGTGAGATCCTGAAATTGCTGCTGCAGCTGGGTCATTTGTCTGAGCGCATCCTGTTCCACCCCGAGAATCCGCACCAGCTCCTTTTTGCGGTCCAACAGGGGAAGGTAGATGAATTGTATCACCAAAAACATTGTCACCAGAACACTCCCAAGGAAAATGGTATTTTTTTCTCTGTTTGATAAATGCATTATGGGCCGGTTACATATCTATTTTGAATTGAAAGATGACCTGATCGCCTGTTTTGCCGGCATCGGCCGTGGTGATGGTGACGGTTTTGAATTCGGTTGATTTTTCCAGGGCACTTTTCAGTCGGTCTACAGTATTGAAGCTGTCAGTGCTGCCGGTGATGGTTACCTGGCCATGGTTGAACAAAAGGCGTGATAACTGCGTGTTCATATCGGCCGGAATACGGGCCGACAGTTCGTACAGTACATCGATGGCCAATATATCCGGTGTGTTGTCCCGGGACTGCAGGGTACCGCCTTTTTGCTGCAGGATCTGTTTCACCCGGGCCTGCATCAGCAGAAGCGGTGAATGTTCTGTCAGGATCTTTTCCTGAGGAAAGGTTTTTTGATAAAGATCAACGCCTGCCGCGCGGACAAAAGAGATCTGTTTTTCCAGGGTGGAATTGTCCTGGTACAGGTTGAAAAAAAACAGAATGAAAACCATCATGCCCACCACTGCCGTTGAAAGAAGTTCTGATTTGAATTTGTTGAAAAAAGCGCCCGGGCCATAAGGCTTTTTAGAAAAATTCAACACCATCCCGGGTTTTTTAAATACTGTTTCAGATATGGATTCGGTGTCCATATCAACGGGTGTAATGGTCTCGGTATGGAAAAATGTATGCTGCGCCATCAGCTGCTGGAAAGATTGCATCACCTGGTCCGGACCAGGTAACCCGGTTTCTGCTGCCAGAAAGATGGCAAACCGGGTATCCAGGCCGGATCGGTGCCTGAATCCTGTGATCATGCGGGAAACGGTTTTTGCGGCGGCATCACCGATGTTGCCCGATACAGCCAGTGTTCTCACCATGACAGGTTTTGATCCGGCGACCAGGGTGCAGGTGATATGGGTTTGGTCCAGGTGAACAAAAATGCGGTCTGTTTGTGTTCTGCGGATTTCCATGGAAGACAGGGCCAGGGCATATCCTTTGGGCGTGATTACCCGGGGCCTGATGTTGTAAGTTTGCAGACACACGGCAATGTCTTCAGCCGTTGTCCGGGGCAGCGAGGCGGTCAGAAGCAGATGCTGGTCCCGGATAAACCGCAGGTCCTGGAGCAGAAAATCCGATACATAGGTGTCTCCGGGCAGATAGGGAGACAGCTCAAAGGGCAGGACCTGGGCAATTTTCCCCGGGCTGGCAAAGGGCAGGCTGATATTGCGGAAACACACATCCCGGGAAGAGACGAACACGACTGCTTCTTTGCAGGCAGTCAGGTCGATGCTGCCTGCAATGGCAGTCAGGGCCGTCCTGAAAAAAGAGCCGTCTTCCCGGGGATCGGGCAGGGTGTCATAAGACACAAAAACATTGCCTGTCTGTCTGGTTTTAGAAAGCCTGTGTTCCAATATCGTGGCACCAATGCCACGGGCATTGATATCCAGCAGCAGATGTCGGCCGGACACAGCTCAGCTCCTTTCCATCTGGATAATGCGGCAGATCCACTGGTTGGATTTTTTTTGCCTCTCCCGCCGTATATAGGCGGACAGGGTGACCCGGGCCTGGTTCAGCTGCACCGTGGATGATGCCTTGAATATGTTGCTGTCGTATCGGATCATGCGGTCAAAAATTTCCCTTTCTCGTGCTGATAAATCTATAACCCGGTTATACCATTCTTTGTCAAGCGGGTTTACAAACATTTTGCCATCTTCTGATTTTTGTGCACGATAGTCAAGCATATCCTGGGCAAACCCGTCCATTCCCCGGGGAAGCAGTGCCGCAAGGACCCGGATGCCGGCGGTGTTGATATTGATCCGGCCTGGACAGCGATAGGTTGTTCCATCCGCATGCAGGTCTGAAAAGCCGTAGACAGTGAAGATGTCCCCCAATGCCACAGGGGCGTTTGCAAAGGAATTTTCCGAATTGTCAACCCCGGGCGTATCTGTCAGGAAGGAAAAAAGATCCAGATCAAACCCTTTTACCAGCAAGAGTTCGGAAACAAGATTCAATTCCCGGTCGGCACAGGCATAAGGGACTAAAAGCCCGGCATAATATGCGGATTCAGCGCCGGAAAGTCCGGATACGGCACCATCGTCCCCTGAATCCAGCCAGTCTTTGAGGGCATTGATAATGGCAGCCGGGTCCTGCCGCTCCCTGGATTTATCTTCAGTGATGTACAGATCCAGAAAATTTTCCCACAGCCTTATCTGGTCCGGGTTCTCAGTGCTGCCTGGAAACTGCTGCAATAAAGCGTTTGCCTGTATTTTTCCCAGTTCATCAGTGATTTCAAGGGATATCCGGCCCCGGGTATACCCCAGCTGCGCTGTGATGCGGGAGAGTTTTTCGGGATCAGCCCAGTCTTCCTGGATGGAATCCATGTCTGTTTTTTCCGCATCATCCGCCAGCAGGGCCATGGCCAGATGGATTGCGGACAAGGCCATTTCCCGGGCAGCAAACCGGTCGGTCTGATGACCTGCAGCGATGACCGATTTATTGGTGAGCCTGGCCAGGTGCAGTCCGGTTGCCAGAAGTACGGAAATGACCCCCAGAACCACAAGCAGTGCCATGCCGTTCCGGTTGCATGTCATTTTGTCACCTTTCTGGATACCGGCAGAAAAAAAGCGGTTTTGATCTGGTGTCCGGCATCATCTTCACCTGCGATCTGTATCTCTATTGTGACCCGGGTGGGGACCGTGTATGAAAAGGGTTCCCCGTCGGAATCCCAGGTCTTGTGTTCAATTCCCCGGCTGTCTGTGAAAGTCAGAGAAAAGGTGTGAATATCTTTTACCAGGACCGGATCCGTGCAGGGATTTGGTTCATTTTCGGAAACAAAGGCTTTGTCTGACCGGTGCAGGTCAAAGCGGTTTCCATGACGATGGACATAATAGTGAATCTTGGCTGCTCCCGGAATTGCACCGGGGCCTGTTTCCAGGTGGTTGCGGCTGGCAAACTGCAAATGTGAAAAGAGACTGCCACCGACACTGGTTTCTTCCGCCACAAACCGGAAAATATCCGGATCTTCATTAAAACCGGGCGGGTTATACCGGGGGGGCTGGGGCAGGAAAATCTGTTCCAGGTCTGCTCTCATGGCCTGTAAGCCCAGGCGGAATTGTTCCTGTCTGCGGATATCGTGTGTCACCAGATCGGCTGAGGTCAAAAAGGACCTGAAAGTAGCGTAGAGCGTGGCCAGAGTGATGGAAAAAATGGCCATGGCCACCAGAATTTCCAGGAGGGTGAATCCGTTTTTCCGGGGATCAGTCATCTGTTTCAACCAGATACCGCCATGTGATAATGGTATGAGACCTGCCGGTTTTGGGGGCGTATATGTCAAGCTGAATCTTTTTCAACCGGTCTGACTGCAGTTCCGACAGGGTGACCGGTTCTTCAAATGCGGCCGCTTCAAAGGTGCTGCGCCATTCAAGGCCTTCATATCCCGGTTTGAAATCCCCTGACCGGTCGTAGGATTGATCCGAGGAAGTGGTCAGTAAAGCCAGTTGCCGGCCTGCCAGCAACGGAATCATGCCTTTGAATTTGCCGGCCCCAGCCAGTTGTATTGTGCCGGAGTGCAGCTGCAGCAGGGTCACCAGTACCATGGCCAGCAGTACCATGGCCACCAGGACCTCCAGAAGGGTGAAGCCATTTTTCCGGTGTATGGGAGATCTATGTGCAGTCATCAAATGAAACACGGTCAAAAACCGTTTCAACATCCATGAGAAACGGTTCGATTTTCATGGTCACAGGGGTGTCGGCCCCGTCCACCTGCAGCATGACCAGGTCTGAGTACCCGTGCCTGCTGAACCGGATGGTCCGAACCGACCTGTCTTCCCGAATTTCCGTTGCCGGCCGGGCAAATGCGATGCCGGAAATGCGCAGATTGCCGGCGAGCTCAAATGCATGGGTTCTGGCGTTTTCCCATGCAGGGCCGTCCATGGAGGTGTCGGTTATCCAGATGCGGCCAGATGCCATGTCGATATGGAGAAGCATATCATGGTTTTCCTGCATGGCCCTGTATTTGAGGGTGGTGATCAAGTTGGCCAGGTCGGAGATTCCCTGGGTTTGGGATGTAAAAATGCCGGCACCTTTGAATACCGGGATGGAAAACGCTATCAAGGTGGAGATAATGGTGATCACCACAATGATCTCCACAAGGGTGAACCCGTATGGTTTTTTCAGGATCACTCAAGTTCCCAGCTTTTGATGTCCTGGTTTTTCCCTTCTCCTCCCGGAACACCATCCGCACCATAGGACAGTATATCGTAATCCCCGTTAACCCCCGGACTGAGATACAGGTATTCCCTTCCCCAGGGATCTTTGGGAACTTTGCGTTTGTCCAGGTACCCGTTTTCATTCCATTTGGGCGGCACCGGATCTGTGGTGGGTTTTGCAATGAGGGCGGCCAGCCCCTGTTCCGTGGTGGGATAAAAGCCATTGTCCAGGTGATACATCTTTAAACTGGTTTCAATGGCGGCAATATCCACTTTCGCCTTGATCACTTTTGCCTCATCGGTTCTTCCCATATACCGGGGCACGATCATTCCCGCCAGAATGCCCAGAATAATCACCACCACCATCAGTTCTATAAAGGAAAATCCTTTGTTGTTCATTATCATGGTTAATCAGTCCCTGAAATGCCGCACGGTTTAAATTTAAATACCGCACGAAATATTTTTAACAAACAGTGTACCACAACCGCTGTTATTGTACCAGATTTTTTGAACCATTCATACCACAGGACATGATGTTTTCATGCGCATGCTGCCCTTCTTGAATTCCTGCGGAAATTATCAGTTTGTCCCTGCGCGAATCTTTCTATATGAAATCCAGGGAAGCCAGATGTACATTGACATTGGCGGTGAAGTTTATTACACATGTCCAAAATTAAAAAATGCGGTATAAAATATGACAGCAAACTCCCGGGATTATATGTAAATGAAAGTGCTGCTCACCGGTACTACCGGATTTGTGGGAAAAGCCCTGTATCAGGAACTTTCGGCCCGGAAATACCATCTGACATGTGCATTCAGAAAACCGCATAAAACCCTATGGCAGACGGACTTTAAAAATTGCACCCCCTGTTTTTTGGACCATGTGGATGGAGATACTTTGTGGTCGCCATGTTTGCAGCATATTGACCAGGTGGTGCACTTGGCAGGAATGGCCCATGCTGCCGGCAAAAACGGTTCGGTGGGGCACAGTCGGTATTTTTCCGTCAACCATGAAGGTACCCGGAATCTGGCTGTCCAGGCAGCCCGGCAGGGTGTAAAACGGTTTGTTTTTTTGAGTTCCATCATGGTTAACGGTAAAATAAGCAGTGGCAGACCTTTTTGTGAGACAGACACGGAAAATCCCCAAAATGCATATGCAGCATCCAAGCTTGAAGCGGAAAAGTCCCTTAAAAAAATTGGTGCCGATTCCGGTATGGAGGTGGTTATTCTGCGCCCCCCTCTGGTTTATGGGCCCCATGTGAAAGCCAATTTCCTGAAATTGCTGGAGCTGGTGTATTCTGGTGTGCCGCTGCCTTTTGGCGGCGTTTCAAAAAAAAGAAGCTTTCTGGCCCTGGAAAATCTTGTGGATGCGGTGTGCCTGTGCATGAATCATGAGAATGCCGCCAACCAGACCTTTGTTCTTTGTGATGGAGAGGATTTGCCCATTACCCAGCTGGTGGAAAAATTGGCCGCTGCCATGGGCAGGCAGCCCCGTCTGTTCAGCATGCCTGAAAAATTCATGAGAACCAGTCTTTATTTTGCCGGGCTGGGGCATGTGTATGACCGGGTCTGGGAAAATCTCCAGGTGGATGCTTCCAGGATTCAGACACGGCTGGCATGGAAACCACGCGTGACCGTGGACCAGGGTATTACGTCTACCGTACAATGGTATTTGTCAGACCGCGGGCATGCGGGAAAATAATGGCGCAGGGATAAGGCATGGCCATCATAGTGTTAAGCTTTTTATCAGGGATAACAGGATCATGGGTTGTCATGAAATATGGTGCCGTGATCGGTGTCATTGACAGGCCCAGCAAAAGAAGCTCCCATCATAAGAACATTCCAAAAGGCGGTGGTTTGGGTATTCTGGCCGCCCTTGTTTTTTCCAGTCTGATATTGCAGATTCCTGTGTTCATATGGATGCCGTCCCTGGTGATATCCCTGGCCAGTTTCTGGGGTGCGGACAAATATATTCTGCCTGTGTCACAGCGGCTGGTGATCCATTTCGGGTGCAGCCTAATTTTTCTGGTTTTTTTCTTGTCCTGGAAACAGGTGGATCTTTTGGCCTATGCTGCCTGGCTGCCGGTCCTTGTTTTTATTGTGGGGACGGCAAATTTTTACAATTTCATGGACGGAATAGACGGCATAGCCGGTATAGCAGGGTTTCTTGCTTTTTTAATGACAGCTTTTTATGCCCGGCTTTCCGGTATGGACCCGGCATTTGTGTTCTTTGGGCTGGCCCTGGCGTTTTCCTGCCTGGGGTTTCTGTGTTTTAACATCCCCCGGGCAAAGGTTTTTCTGGGGGATGTGGGCAGCATTCTTCTGGGGTTTGTCTTTGCCTGTCTCGTTGTGTTTCTGTCACGGGATCTGTCGGATTTTATGGTCATGGCCGGTTTTCTGGCGCCGTTTTATTTTGATGAACTGTTTACCATGGTTGTCAGAATACGACATGGGGATTCACTGATAGAACCCCACCGAAAACACATCTACCAGATACTGGTAAACGAGGCTGGTATCGGGCACTGGAAAGTTTCCCTGGGATACGGCATGTTGCAGCTGGCTATCGGTGTTTCTGTGATCCTTATCCAGCCGCAGGGATGGGTGGCATTGTTGGGCACCTATTGTCTTTACAGCCTGATGTTCGCCGGAATTTCCATTATTGTCCGAAGAAAGTTTGTTGCTGATGAAAATTAATATTACCAGAAATTTTTTGGTGACACTGTTTTTTGACGTTGTCCTTTTATGGTTGTCATTTTATCTGGCACATCTGATCCGGTTTGATTTTGATCCGCCGGTCTGGGCCATGGACAAATTCAAAGAATTGGTTTTTTTTGTTTTGGCTGGAAAACTCTTCTTTTTTTATTTCTTTGATCTGTATAAAGGCCTGTGGCGGTATACCAGCATCAAAGATCTGATGGATATCATCAAGGCATCAACCATTGCCAGTCTGTGTCTGATTGTGTTTGTTCTGTACAAAAACAGGTTTGAAATGGTGTCCAGATCGGTTTTTATCATTGACTGGTGTCTGACCGTCATGCTGGTTATGGGCCTGCGGGTGTTTACAAGGCTGTGTTTTGAAAATTTCACTGAAAATATCAGGATCCGGGATCTTTTCACCATGCTGCCGGCAATGTTTCTAAGGAAAAGTCATAAGGGCCGGCGGATGCTGATTATCGGTGCTGGAGACTGCGGGGAAAAGATCTGCCGCCAGTTCCGGGAAAACCCCTCTGTCCAATCCCATGTGGTTGGATTTCTGGATGATGACGCTGCCAAAGTCGGCAGAAAGATTCACGGGGTTCCGGTGATCAATACAATAGAAGCTTTGGACTCTGTGGTCAGCAGCATGGACATTGAAGATGTCATTATCGCCATTCCTTCAGCCACCTCTGAACGGATGCGGCATATTGTGGATATGTGCAAAAACGCGGATGTTGCTTTTAAAACCATTCCGGATATGGGGGAGCTGATAGATGGCAGAATCAGTATCAGTGCCATCAGAGATGTGGAGTACAGGGACCTTCTGGGAAGAGAACCGGTGCGGCTGGACAAAAAGGAGATCGGTGGCTATCTGGGCAAAAAATGTGTGCTGGTCACAGGGGCGGGGGGCTCCATCGGTACCGGGTTGTGCCGGCAGATCTGCCGGTTTTCTCCTGAAAAGATTGTCCTGCTGGAAAGGGCGGAAAGCCCGTTGTACGAAATTGACCTTGAACTCAAGAAAAATTTTGCACAGGTGGAGGTAGTGCCGGTGCTGGCTGATATCCGGGATAAAACAGAACTGGCACTCATATTCAGCCGGTATTGTCCGGAAATTGTGTTTCATGCAGCCGCATACAAGCATGTTCCCATGCTGGAGAACCATCCCTGGAAAGCGGTGGAGAACAATATCTGCGGTACGGAAAATCTCGTGGCCGCGGCCAGGGATTCCGGATGTGATCGGTTTGTATTTGTATCAACCGACAAAGCGGTGAATCCGGCAAATGTCATGGGGGCAAGCAAGCGTGTTGCAGAGCTGCTGGTCCAGAAAACAGAAGCTGCAGCCAGTAGATCCACACGTTTCATGACGGTGCGGTTCGGCAATGTCATCGGCAGTGTGGGCAGCGTAATTCCTTTGTTTAAAAAACAAATCCGGGAAGGGGGGCCGGTTACGGTTACCCATCCGGACATGATACGGTATTTCATGCTGATTCCCGAAGCCTGCCAGCTGATTCTCCAGGCAGGGGCCATGGGAAAAGGCGGGGAAATTTTTGTCCTCGAAATGGGGGAGCCGGTGAAAATCGATACCATGGCAAGGGATTTGATTCGTTTTTCAGGGTTTGAGCCGGATAAGGACATAAAAATTGTATATACCGGGCTGCGGCCCGGGGAAAAATTGTACGAAGAGCTGATGACCGACCTGGAAGGGGTCATACCCACAAAACACAAAAAAATAAGGGTCCTGAGCAGTCATACCGGGGATGTAAGCCTTCTTACGGCCAGGCTGGAGGATTTGAAAAAAGCGGCAGAAAACAGGGACCCGCAAGGGGTCAGAAAGGGGTTGCGCCAAATTGTACCGGAATACCATGAAACGGCTGGTTGATTTTTCCATTGCTTTGGTATTGGTTGTTTTCCTGCTGCCGGTGTTTTTGCTGATTGCTGTTCTGGTGCGGGTGAAATTGGGATCGCCGGTGATTTTCAGGCAGATGCGGCCGGGGTTCAGGGGCAGGCCGTTTATGATGTACAAATTCCGGTCTTTGACCAATGGCAGGGATGACACCGGCAGGCTTCTGCCGGATGCACAGCGGTTTACCCGTTTCAGCGCCCTGTTGCGCAGATCCAGCCTGGATGAACTGCCGGAGCTGGTAAATGTATTAAAAGGGGATATGAGCCTGGTGGGACCCAGGCCGCTGCTGATGCAGTATCTGGAACGATATGACAGGCAGCAGGCCAGGCGGCATGATGTCCGGCCGGGGATCACGGGATGGGCCCAGGTGAACGGTAGAAATGCTGTTTCCTGGGAGAAAAAGTTCAAACTGGATGTGTGGTATGTTGATCACCATTGTTTTCTGCTTGACATGAAAATTATGGTGATGACCCTGGTCCAGATATACAGACAGGCAGGTATCCACCAGAAGGGACATGTGACTGCTGCAGAATTTTTGGGGAACAAAGAAGATGAATGACAGGTTCGCGAACTGGGAATATCCGGAAATCATTGACGGCAAACCCACAAAATACCAATGGATTGTTCAAGGCGTGGCATGCTTTTCTCTGGGGTATAAAACAGATATAGGCGTTTTTACCTATATCAATGCCAAAGAAGGGGTGGAGATTGCGGATTTTGTCCAGGTGGGATCGCATTGTTCGGTGTATTCCGTATCCACCATAGATGGAAAAAGAGGGCGGGTGGTATTGAAGAAAAACTGTCGAATCGGCAGCCATACCACGATCATGCCGGGGGTTACCATTGGAGAGAATGCAATTGTCGGGGCCCACAGTTTTGTGAACAAAGACATCCCCGATAATGTGGTGGCCTTTGGTGTTCCGGTTGAAATCATCAGGGTCCTGGAGGTATAATATGGAATTTTCACCCTGGCCGTTATTCGCAGATGATGAGATCCAGGCGGCGGTGGATGTGTTGCAAACAGGAAAGGTAAACCAGTGGACAGGCACTGCGGTTACGGCGTTTGAAAATGCATTTGCCCGGTATGTCGAAACTGCCCATGCCGTGGCCATGGCCAACGGCAGCCTGGCGCTTGATATGGCCCTGGCTGCCCTGGGTATTGGAAAAGAAGATGAAGTGATTGTCACCCCCCGGTCCTTTGTTGCCTCTGCTTCCTGTGCGGCATTTCGGGGAGCGGTGCCGGTTTTTGTGGATGTGGATCCGGTGAGTCAGAACATTACCCTTGATGCCATCTCAAAGGCTGTCACCCCGAAGACAAAGGCGGTGATTGCCGTGAATCTGGGGGGCTGGCCCTGTGATCTGAAAAAATTCACATCCTTTTGCAGACAGAACAACCTCTTTTTAATTGAGGACTGCGCCCAGGCCCACGGGGCGGAATTGGAGGGGAAAAAAGTCGGTAGTTTCGGAGACTGTGCCATCTTTTCCTTCTGCCAGGACAAAATCATGACCACGGGCGGTGAAGGCGGCATGCTGGTGACAAATAATACTGATATCTGGCATAAGGTATGGAGTTTCAAGGACCATGGAAAAGATTATGATGAAGTGTTCCGCCAGAATCATGATCCGGGTTTCCGGTGGCTGGTGAACAGCTTCGGCACCAATGCCAGGATGACGGAGATGCAGGCGGCCATGGGCTGTGTGCAGCTCAAAAAATTGGATGGGTGGGTGAAAAAAAGACGGACATATGCAGATCAGTTGAACAGCGCTTTTGAAGATATCCCGGGGCTGCGGATTACCATACCTGGGTCGGCATATTATCATTCCTACTACAAATATTATGTGTTTGTTGAACCGGAAGCTGTAAAAGGCGGGTGGAACAGGGATATGATTATTGCGGCATTGAATACTGCCGGCGTGCCCTGCAATACCGGTATCTGTCCGGAAATCTACAGGGAAAAGGCATTCAAAAAAGACAACTGCCGGATACAGGGCGCTGTAAAGAACACCAGCGGACAAGCCTGTCTGCCGGTTGCACGCAGGCTGGGGGAAACATCAATCATGTTCATGGTGCACCCGACCCTGACCCGGGCATCCATAAACTATGTGATTGACCAGGTACAACAAGTCATGAAAAAGGCTGTTTCATAGGTTTTGCCACAGACAGTTCACGATAAGCATACCCACACAGGAAAGGCAGTGCCGGCCGGAAAGGCTGACCAGGTCAGGGCCTGGGCAGGTGAAGCCTTCTGGGTGGGGTTCGGTCTCATAACAGGGGTGATCGCCCTTTTTGCGGGCACCCGGTTTCTGACACACCTTATGGCCACAGACGAGTATGGCAGGCTGGCGCTGGCCGTCAGTCTGTCGACACTGGCTGTCCTGATTTTCGGGGATCCCATTGGAAAGACCGCCGTGCGTTTTTATTCTTTGTGGTGCAGGGCCGGAAAACCCCGCGGATTCCTGCAGAATATGGGAAAATCCCTGGCAAGGTCCATGGGGTGTATTGGGCTGTGCTGTGTCATTGTCATGTTATACAGCCATTATTTTCATGCTGGTACAGGCACGTACCTGATTCTGTCAACCGGAATGTTTGCCGGTATTCTGGT
>DATFJY010000012.1:0-14368 GCA_035268905.1 Desulfotignum sp. | reverse complement strand
CCCGGCAGGAGGCCATTGCCCATCTGACAGAGATCGCCCGGGGCCAGGCAGAGGCGCTTGCCGCCTGGCGCAGAACACAGCTGGAACAGGCAGCTGCCGTGATGGAAATCCCGTTGCTGGCACAGGCAGTGATCCGGTTTCTGACAGACCCGGGAGACAGCAACGCCCTTCAGCTGCGCACCCGGTTTGCCAGCCTTCCTTCCCGTTTCCAGTACGCCGACATCCTGGTGCTTGACCAGGCAGGGCGTATCCGCCCGGGCCGGGAAAGAAATGCAGAGAGCAGCACCATATATGCATCTGCGTTGAAACAAGCACTGCAACGGCGCACACCGGTTTTTGCCCGGATGCACATGGATGACCGGCAGGAAACTCCCTGCATCAGCATCGTGATTCCGGTATTCGGCCAGAGCCCAGATGCGGTTCTTCCCGAGTTTCAGTCCCTTGGTGGAATCGTTCTCATCCAGGAAGCGGAACAGGGCCTGTATCCATTGCTCAGGGCCTGGCCTGCTTCGGCACAGACCGGGGAAACACTGCTGGTCCGCCGTGATAAAGATGCAGTGGTGTTTCTTAACAACCTGGCCATGTATGCTGACACAGCGTTGAAACTGCAGGTGCCTGTGAACAAAAAAGATACGCTGGTGGTCAAGGCAGCACTGGGCCGGCAGGGGGTTGTCCAGGGAAAAGATTACCGCGGGGAAGATGTGGTGGCTGTGCTGCTGCCGGTGCCGGATTCTCCCTGGTATATGGTGGCCAAACAGGATGCAGACCGGGTTTTTGCACAGTGGCAGGCCAGGTCCAGGTTTTTATTGACCCTGTTTGCAGCCCTGGCAGGCGGGATTGTGGTCATCGGGTTGATGGCCTGGCAGGAGCATAAAATGGCACGGTATAAGCGGCTGTACCGTGCAGAAGCCCGGCTGCGGCGGGAGGCGAAACAGGCCGGGGCTGCACTGCAGGAAAGTGAGCGCAGCAAATCGGTCCTCATGGCCAATCTGCCCGGTATGGTCTACCGCTGCTGTTATGACCGCTTCTGGACCATGCAGTTTCTTTCCGAAGGCTGTTTCACCCTCACAGGATACTGCCCCGAAGATCTGGTGAACAACAACAACGTTTCCTTCAATGACCTGATTGAGCCCGGGGACCGCCGGAAAGTGGTTGATATCTGGGAACGGGCAGTGGCGGATAATATTCCGGCAAAGCTGGAATACAGGATCATCACAGCGGAAAAACAGCAAAAATGGGTATATGAACAGGGGGTCCCGGTATATGACAAAACAGGGTCGGTGCAGGCCCTTGAAGGCATTATCATGGACATATCGGACCGCAAACAGGCGGAAGCGGAACGGGAAAAACTGGATGCCCAGTTTCAGCAGTCCCAGAAAATGGAATCCGTGGGCCGGCTGGCAGGGGGCGTGGCCCATGACTACAACAATATGCTCAATGTGATCCTCGGGTATGCAGAACTGGCCCTGGGTAAAACCGATCCCGGGGAACCGCTGCATGCCGACCTGGAAAAAATCCATACAGCTGCCACCCGGTCGGCAGATATTACCCGCCAGCTGCTGGCCTTTGCCAGAAAGCAGACCATCGATCCAAAAGTGCTGGATTTGAACCGGACGATTGACGGAGGTATTCTCCAGATACTGCACCGGCTCATGGGGGAGGATATTGATTTGTCATGGCAGCCTGCCGATACCATTTGGCCCGTGAAAATGGATCCTGTGCAAGTAGATCAGATCCTGGCCAATCTGTGTGTGAACGCCAGGGATGCCATTGCAGATGTGGGAAAAATCACCATTGAAACCGGGACAAAAACATTTGACCATGCATATTGTGATGACCACCCGGGCTTTGTTCCCGGCGATTATGTCATGCTGGCGGTGAGTGACAACGGCTGCGGCATGGACAAAGAAACCCGAGACAATATGTTCGAGCCGTTTTTCACCACCAAAAAAGCCGGCAAAGGCACCGGTTTGGGCCTTGCCACCGTGTACGGCATTGTCAAACAGAACAACGGCTTTGTCAATGTGTACAGTGAACCGAACAAAGGCACCACCATCCGGATTTATCTGGCCCGGCACGCAGCGCAGCCGGAACAGATCCCGCCCGGAGAAAAGATCCGGATACCGTCCGGCCAGGGGGAAACAGTTCTGGTTGTGGAGGATGAAGCCGTTATCCTGGACCTGGCCTGCGCCATGCTGGACCATCTGGGATACACCGCACTGGCGGCTGCCTCCCCGGAAAAGGCCCTGAACCTGGCACAGGCCCATGCCGGCAAAATTCACCTGGTGATCACCGATGTGGTCATGCCCGGGATGAACGGCCGGGACCTGGCTGAACAGCTGACACAGTTGTACCCGGACCTCAGGGTGCTGTTTATGTCCGGTTACACCGCCAATGTGATCGCCCACCACGGGGTGCTGGATCCGGGTGTGCATTTCATGCAGAAACCCTTTTCCATGGAGGATATGGCCGCAAAGGTCCAGGCAGTGATAAATGCCGAATAAACATGTATTTCAATCATGTGTTTTTCTTCAGGGAAAAGCATATCAAAACAAACTGAAATTTGATATCATCAATAGTTGGTATAAATATGGCTTTTCTATGTATTGACCAAAGACACCAGGCAGGATGAAACAAATGGCGCAATTACACCATGAGAAAGATATTTTACAGATAGATGTATCAGATGCAAAACTGACAGCATGGCAGGAAATCGTGGATACCATGGCTGAAATCATCGGTATTCCCGCCGGCCTCATCATGCGGCTGAATGATCCGGATATCGAAGTCTTTGTGTCAAGTACAGGACAGGACAACCCCTACCATCCGGGAGACAAAGAAAAGGTCTGGGGATCCGGGCTGTATTGTGAGACTGTCATCAAAACCCGGGACAGGCTGCTTGTACCCAATGCCCTGGCAGATGAAAACTGGAAAAACAACCCGGATATCAAATTACATATGATATCCTATCTGGGCTTTCCCATTTTTTTACCGGATGGGAGTTCTTTTGGTACGATCTGTGTGCTGGATAACCATGAAAACGCTTATACTGATAAGTATGAAAAACTTCTCCGCAAGTTCCGGGACCTGATCCAGGCGGATCTGGAAATCATCTACATGAACGACATGCTGCAGGATGAAAACAAACAGTTAACAGATTATATTTCCGAGATCAAAACCCTCAGGGGGATATTGCCCATCTGTATGCACTGCAAAAAAATCCGTGATGACAAAGGATACTGGAACCAGGTTGAGGCATATATCCAGAAAAATTCAGAGGCCAGTTTCAGCCATGGGATCTGCAAAGAATGTGCTGAAAAATACTATCCTGGTATGGATCTTCTGTAACCCGTGTTTTACGGTCGGCAAAAATGAAGAAAGGAAGTTGTTATGAAAAAAGATGACGATACCATATCTTTGGGATTTGACAAAAAAGCCTATCCTGCAGGCACGCATATGTGTCTTATCTACAATGATGAAGCAGAACGCCGCAAGATTATCACCAAATTTCTGGAGGGGGGGCTGAAAACCGGAGAGAAGGTTGCCTATTTTGTGAATGAAATCTCTCCCACGGATGTGTATGCCTGGCTGGAAAAAATGGATATTGCCATACCGGATAAAGATCTGGATGCCGCGTTCACAGCTGCTGAAGCCCGGAAAACCTATTGCCCTGACGGCACCTTTATCCCCGACAGAATGCTGGCAGTCCTGCGGGATTTTTATGACCGGTCTGTGGACCATGGCTATCCCCATTGCCGGGTCAGCGGTGAGATGGGGTGGGCTTTGAAAAATATGCCCGGGTCCGACCGCCTGATGGAATATGAATCACGCATTAATGATCTTGTTATCACGCATCCGGTCACCGCTGTCTGCCAGTATGATGCCAACCGGTTTGACGGTGCCACTATACTCAAGTGCCTGGAGGTGCATCCCTATATGATTGTTCACGGACAGGTGGTGCACAATCCCTATTACATGACTCCGGAGGAGTTTTCAGCGCAGTCTGTCAGTCGGTGAATAAAAAAAATGACAGGGGGGGATATGCATGCAAATGTCAAAATCATAGGCCAGCTATCGGCTGCGGAAAACATTCTTCATGTGTTTCCCTCCAACAAGAAAATCTGTGACTTTTCCGCACAGGCACTCAAAAAGGTGCCCGGGGTCGCCAGGTGCTGCATCTGCATTTGCGGGGAGCCACGTCCCTCAGGTGATCTGCTGCCCGGCTTCTGTGAAGGCTGTGATATCACATCACAGCCTGTCTGTCCTGATGAAGGCCTGGTGTGCCGGTTTGAGGGCAAAGAAGATCATGAAACCTTTTCTTTACATACACCGTCCCGGTTTTTTGGTTTTCTGATCATAGAGATGGCCGACCCGGATGTGTTCTCCCTTTATTTCCCGTTTGTCAGCAATCTTTCCAACGCCATGACCATTAACATGGAAAATCTCTGGCAGAAAGCGCAATTGCAGATCAAAAACAATGCATTGGAAGAGCACCGCCAAAATCTGGAATCTCTGGTGAAAAAAAGAACCAAACAGCTGGAAAAAACCCAGAAAAAACGCGTTGCATTGATCAAAAAGCTCCAGCATGCACAAAAAGCGGAAAGCCTGGGACGCATGGCCGGCGCCATTGCCCACCATTTCAACAACCAGCTCAATGTGGTCATGGGCAATCTGGAACTGGCTATGGAGGACTGCCCCAAAGATGCGGCATATCGTGATAACCTGTTTGAGGCCATGCAGGCGGCCCACAGATCTGCAGAAATAAGCGGGTTGATGTTGACCTATCTGGGGCAGGGTGCCGGCAAGACCCGGAAACTGGATCTTTCCAGGCTTTGTCTTACGCATCTGTCTTTGCTGCGCACCATTCTGACTAAGGGGATTGTGCTGGAAACAGATTTCATGTCCGTGGGACCGGCAGTGCTTGTCAATGACGACCAGATGCAGAAGGTGCTGTTTCATCTGGTTACCAACGCAGCAGAGGCCATTGGCGACAATGCCGGTCGAATCAGGATTTCCACACGGACAATCCCGTCGTCCGATATTCCCAGGGTTGTCACCGCCCCGTTGGACTGGCAGCCGGATGCGAAATTGTATGCCTGCCTGGCGGTATCGGATACAGGCCCCGGCATCGGGGAGCAGGACATGGAAAAACTGTTTGATCCGTTTTTCACCACCAAGTTCACGGGCAGGGGCTTGGGACTGTCCGTGATACTGGGGTTGCTGAAATCCTGGGGAGGTGCGGTCTGTGTGGAGAGCAAAAAAGGCAAGGGGAGCTGTTTCCGCATTTTGCTGCCGGTGCAGGAGGATGTCCCGGTATTACAGCCCGGCACCGGCACCAGCTGGCAGTCTGCTGCAAAAGGCGGAACCGTGCTGCTGGTGGATGACCAGGATGCGGTGCGCAAAATCGGTGAGGTCATGCTGGAACGGCTGGGATTCACCCCCATGTCTGCTGCAAACGGGCCGGAGGGGGTTTCCTTGTTTCGTAAACATCAGGACAGGATCTGCTGTGTGATAACCGACCTGACCATGCCGGATATGGATGGGTGGGAAACCCTGATAGCCCTGCGCAAAATTCAGCCGGATCTGCCGGTGATTCTGGCCAGCGGCCACGACCAGACCCATGCAATGAACCGGGATCACCCGGAAAAATTCCAGACGTTTTTACACAAACCCTATGCCATGGTGCAATTGCAAAAAGCCCTGCAAAAAGCGTTGCAGGAAAATTATTGAAAGGAGCTTATGCAGGGGTGTGAATCCATGAAAGATATCGCTGTGAAGATACAGAATGTGCTGGATGGCGCCGATGATGGTAAGAACCATATTGAATTGAAAAAAGGAAAGTGAACGGTCATGTCTTTCAGACCCAGTTATGCAGATTTGGAAAAAAGGGTGCATGCCCTGGAATCGGTAAGGACAAAAGGGTGAACCATGCATAAATTCTCGCACAAAGCTTCTGTATGGGCGTATTTTCTGGGGTTTCAGCAATCGGTTGCAAGCCGGATCGCCTGGCCTTATTCCTTTGAAAAAGACAGCCTGATGCGGTGGCGGGCCAATATCCTGGCATCCATTCTGATTGTGGGGCTGATCACCGGTGTTTTTGCCTTTGGCGCCGCAGCGACATTGATTGTTGAAAAAAATGCCTGGGGCCTTGCTTTTGTGGACAGTCTGGGGGTTGTTCTGTGTCTGTTTTTTTTGTTTGTTCACCGCATCCGGTATGAAATCAGGGCCGGTGTGTCTGTTTTGGCGTTCTATGTCATCGGCATGGCCATCATCCTGTCGGTTGGCCCGCTCAGCGGGGGCCCGGCCTGGCTGTTTGCCTTTGCCGTCATTGCCGGGGTGCTCATGGGCAATTATGCGGCATTCGGGGCAATTATACTGAATGGTGCATTTCTGGCAGTAAGTGGATGGTTGTTTTCAAGCGGCAGATGGGGCCATGATGTTGTTTTTTTCACCAGCTCCCAGGCCATGGCGGCTGCCGGGGTGAACTTTATGGCCCTAAATGCCATCACCGCGGTTTCTGTATCAACCCTGGTAAAAGGACTGTTCCAGTTGTTCAGGAAAAAAGAGGAACTGGCAGAAGGTCTTGAAACAGAACGGACCCAACTGATAGAAACAAAACACCGCCTTGAATCGGAAATCACAGAACGCAGATCAGCGGAAAGCCAATTGCAGGAAAACCAGAAACTGCTGGCACAGATTACAAAACATACCAGCGCCCTGGTTTCCATCCATGATGCCGAGGGCAATTATATTTTTGCCAGCCCGTCCCACGAAAAACTGGGGTATACGCCACAGGATCTTATCGGAAAATCCGGGTTCATCATGGTGGTGGAAGAAGATATTTCTTATTTGCTGGAAAACTTTGAAAATGCGAAAACAAAAAAGATATCCAGTGCATTTCTCAACTATCGGCTCAAGGACACACAAGGGGGGATCCATAATTATCAGGGATCTTTTGATGGGGTAATCAATCAGGACGGTTCCCTGGAAAGAATTGTCTGTGTGGGGGAAGATATCACGGAACTCAAAAAAGCCCAGACCGAAAAAATCCAGGCCCTGACCCTGGCGGCGGAGGCACAGAAACTGGCCCTGGTGGGGCAGGTGGCCGGCAAAATGGCCCATGATTTCAACAATATTCTAGGGGTGGTCATGGGTACGGCGGAGCTGGCCATGCTGGACTGCCCCCATGCACCGACAAAAGAATCTTTGAAACTGATTTTCGACCAGACCATCCGGGGCAAAAATCTTACGAAAAATCTGGTGGTCTTTGCCAGGGACCAGGAACCGCGACAGGAATTTTTCGCGGTTGATGATAAGATCGATCTGGTGCTGCACCTGTTGAAAAAGGATCTGGAAGGCATTGATATTAAAACCGAATATGCGGAAGACCTTCCTGATCTGCTGGCTGATCCCGGTATGATGGAACATGCCCTGGTCAATCTTCTCCAGAATGCCGTCCATGCCACCAGCATGACCCCGTCGCCCCGAATTGTCATTCGGGCAGGTGCCCGGGAAAAATGGATTGTCCTGGAGATTGAAGATAACGGATGCGGTATTCCGGACGCTTTTTTGGACAAGGTGTTTGAACCCGCCTTTACCCTGAAAGGCAGCAAAGACACCCGGGGCGCATATGCCTCGGATATCAAAGGCACTGGATACGGTATGGCCAATGTGAAACGCTATATCAAGCAGCATAACGGAACTGTGTCCATCGCATCTGAACTGCACAGAGGAACAACGATCACCATACACCTGCCGGTCATCCAGAGGCAGTTGACCCCTGAGGAAATTGCAGGCGCCGGTATCGAAACATACATCATTAATAAACACATCCTGGTGGTGGAAGATGAACCGGCCATTTCAGATGTCCAGTCCAGGATACTGTCCCGGGCACCCTGTCATCACACCGTGGATACGGCAGAAGACGGACCGGCAGCCCTGGATCTGCTGGGAAAAAACCAGTATGACCTTATCAGCCTGGACCATATCCTGCCCGGCAAATTTACCGGCATGGACATATACCGCCATATCCGGGAAACAAACAAAACCGTTCCGGTTCTGTTTGTTTCCGGTAATATCGAGTTTCTGGAATCCATCAAGGAACTGCAGCAAAAAGATCCGCATATTGACCATGTGTCCAAACCATGCATGAACATGGATTATGTAAAAATGGTAAACCAGCTGCTGTTGCATCAGGTGTCCGAAGTTTCCCCCGAGACGGGGCAAACAACAGGCCGGACACCGGAACCCCGGGCAGGATCTCTGGGGCAAAAGAACCTGGAAAAAGAAAATACAGCACTTCCCGGAGGGGATGAACATATCCTGCTGGTGGATGATGAAGGAACCATTGTGGCGCTTCAAACCCAGATCCTCGAGGAGCTGGGCTATACCATCACTTCATTTGCAGATCCGCTTGCGGCTGTGGAGGGATTCCAGGCAGACCCTGAGGGGTTTGACCTGGTGATAACGGATATGGCCATGCCTGATATGACCGGCGCCAAACTGGCCGGTGAAATGATTGCCATCCGACCGGATATCCCCATTATCATGTGCACCGGTTTCAGCGACCGCATCAGCGAAGAAACCGCCAAATATGCCGGCATAAAACAACTTCTCATGAAACCGGTGCTGGCGTCTGATCTGGCCGGTTCCGTGCGCAAGGTCCTGGATAAAGCCAAAAACTAAAGGATATACAGGAAAATGACGGACAAAGATGTCCAAAAACCCTGGTAGATACGGACAACATTGTGGAAACCGGCTATGAATAAAACGATGTCAACGGCAAAAAAAATGTATATGGGGCCTTTCAGGGGGATGGAAAAACAGCCCTCAAAATGGTGGTTTGTTCTGGGATTCAGCCTCATCCTGTTGACCCTGTTTGTCGTCAGCCGGATGAATTTCTTGATGTTTCATACCCTGGCCGAACTTTTTGCCATTCTTGTGGCATGGAGCCTTTTTGTCATTCTCTGGAATACAAAAGAACGGATTGAGAACAAAGCCCTGGTGTTTGTCGGGATTGCCTACCTGTTTGTGGGCGGCATCGATCTGGTACACACTTTGAGCTACAGCGGTATGGGTATCCTTGAACCGGAAAGAGGGGCCAACCCGGCCACACAATTGTGGATTCTGGCGCGCTATATGGAAAGCATTTCCCTGTTATTATTCCCTTTTCTTTTTTTCAGACAGATCAACCCATACCGTGTGTTTGCCATTTTTTCCTTCATAACCCTTGCCGGGCTTTTGTCAATTTTGTACTGGGACATTTTTCCGGCCTGCTATATTGAGGGTATCGGGCTGACGGCATTTAAAAAAGCAAGTGAATATGTTATATGCGCCATTCTGGTGACTGCCCTGGTGATTCTCCGGCAGAAAAAGGCTGATCTTGACCCCCGGGTGTACCGGTATATTGTATTATCCATTATATTGACCATTTGCGCAGAAATTGCATTTACTTACTATGTCAGCGTTTATGGCCTGTCAAACCTGATCGGTCATTTTTTTAAAATTGTTTCATTTTATTGTATTTACCGGGCATTGATTCGCTCCGGCCTGACCCAGCCCCAGTCAATTTTGTTCAACCGGCTGGAAGAAAGTGAGGCCCGGTTTCGGGCTATGTTCGAAGAGCATAGCGCAGTCATGCTGCTTATCGATCCCCGGACCGGTCGGATCATTAATGCCAATAAAGCAGCGGAGCAGTATTACGGGTATTCTTTGAAACAGCTGCTTGATATGAAGATTCATCAATTGAATCGGTTGTCTCCGGAGAAAGTTGCACAACAGATGCAGCAGGCTGTCGCCAGGCAAACCACCCGATTTGAGTTCCAGCATGTTTTGGCGGATGGGAAAATCCGGGATGTAGAGGTTCATTCAGCGCCGGTAATGATAAAAGACCGGATCCTTCTGTTCTCGATTATCAGTGACATCACGGAAAACAAAAAACTACAGGCCCAGCTTACCCAGGCCCAGAAAATGGAATCCGTGGGCCGGTTGGCCGGAGGGGTGGCCCATGACTTCAACAACATGCTGGGAGTGATTCTGGGACATGCGGAATTTGCCCTTGAAGCAGCAGCGGAACATGACGGTCTTTATGATGATTTGAAAGAAATTCAAACCGCTGCTCAGCGGTCGGCTGATTTGACAAAACAATTGCTGACCTTTGCCCGAAAACAGGTTATCGATCCCAGAGTGCTTGATTTGAACGAAGCCGTGGAAAGCATGCTCAAGATGCTGCGCCGGCTCATTGGTGAAGATATCAATCTGGAATGGCAACCGGCCAAAAGTTTATGGCCTGTCAAAATGGACCCGTCCCAGATTGACCAGATCCTGGCCAATCTGTGTGTGAATGCCAGGGATGCCATTTCCGGGGTGGGAAAGCTCACCATTGAAACCGGGATGAAGACGTTTGATTCAGAATATTGTGCAGACCATGCAGGCTTTATCCCCGGGGAATTTGTCATGCTGGCAGTGAGTGACGATGGCTGCGGCATGGACAAAGAGACCCTGAACAACCTGTTTGAACCCTTTTTTACCACCAAGGAGATCGGTAAAGGCACCGGTCTGGGGCTTGCTACCGTGTTCGGCATTGTCAAACAGAACAACGGCTTCATCAATGTGTACAGTGAGCCGGATCAGGGGTCCATTTTCAGGATCTATCTGCCCAAATACGTTGCTGCTGATGAAACCCCTGCTGTTGTTCATGCGGAGAAATTGGACCCGATTGGTAATGAAACCATTTTGCTGGTGGAAGATGAACCCGCTATTCTCCGAATGACCCGGATGATGCTCGAACGAAAGGGATATTCGGTAGTACCGGCTGCCACACCTGGTGAAGCGATAGACCTGGCCAAAAGCCATGCCGGCAAAATAGACCTTCTCATGACGGATGTGGTCATGCCGGAAATGAACGGTCGGGACCTGGCAGGAAAGTTGACAGCGCTTTATCCGGATATCAAACTGTTGTTCATGTCCGGGTACACTGCCAATGTGATCGCCCATCAAGGAGTGCTGGATAAAGGGGTGGCATTTATCCAGAAACCGTTTTCAATGAAGGATCTGGCGGAAAAACTGCGGGGAGTATTGGACAAGGCATGCTGAGTGACAGATACGCGCCCCAGGCCCGGGGTACTGATCATTGACGATGATACCCAGGTCTGTAATATCCTGACTACAGCGTTCAGCCGCATGGGACATGCAGCATCCTTTGCACTGACATTGCAGCAATTTACAGGATATGGTAAAAGACAGCAGTTTCAGAGAAGACCTGTATTTCAGGCTCTTTTCCATGCATATCCATCTGCCGCCTTTAAAATCGCGCAAAAGTGATATAGCAGCACTGGTGCATGCCCATCTGTCCCGGACCATTCAAAGCGTATATAGAAAAAATGAAGCTTGCATATCTGCAGGACCTGTTGCCAGTCACCAAAGGGAATATTGCTGAATGCTGCCGCCGGTCAGGTCTTTCCCGCAGCCAGATGTATCGGCTGATGCAGCAGTATAATCTGAAAGCCTGAAAAACGGTTGGATTTTGTCCTATCTTTGCGACTGTCTCATTTTTAATACAAATCACAGAATATTATAATTTATCACTTAAATTCAATTGGTTATGATATAAAACCGGCAAAAATCATGGGATTTATTCCCGGTTATGCGACAATTCCGGCCATCCATTTATTTTATAACTATTTGAAATGATAGGATTTGTTTGTTCATTAATTGTTGGTATGCATTTTGCTCTATCCCTATCATGTACACTGGCAAAAAGATGACAGGATAAACGTGTCCAAAGGAGCATTATGAACCTTATCCTTTTTGTACACCAGGATGCCTCCCGGCAGGGGGCGTTATTGCGGGAACAAATGATCCGGTATTTTGGTGAAAATATCATTCTGATGGTGCATACGTTTAATGCATTGAAGCATATATTGAAACAGCCGGGTGACTACGATCAGGATATATATGTTCTGCTGGCTGAATCACCCGGTCGATTACAGGAACTGTTTTGCCTGTTCGATCTGCTGGATGGCCGGCGGATTGTTCTGGTGCTTCCTGATGATGCAGAGACAACCGTAAGCATGGCACACCATTTCTATCCGCGGTTTTTCACCTACATTTCCACCGCCTATGATGATCTTTGTGCCGTATTGTATAAAATGATGAATTACACACAAACCATTTCAGTAAGGAGGGAGAAAAATGACAAATGAGTTGTCCGAAATGAACCTGGCCATCAAGGCCACAACAATGAAAACAGGCAAATATTTGACATTTACCCTGGCGGATGAAGAATACGGTATCGGTATTCTCAAGGTCAAGGAAATTATCGGCATGATGGCCATCACATCGGTGCCCAGGACCCCGGATTTTGTCAAAGGGGTGATCAATCTGCGGGGCAAGGTGATTCCGGTCATCGACCTGCGGCTGAAATTCGGGATGGATGCAATTTCCTACACGGACCGGACCTGTATCATTGTAGTGGAAATCGATGCCAATGATATGACCATCCAGATCGGTATTGTCGTGGATTCAGTGTCTGAAGTCCTCAACATCAAAGAAGAGGAAATCGAGAATGCACCCTCTTTCGGCACCAGCCTGAACACGGCGTATATCCTCGGGATGGCCAAGATCGATTCCGGGGTGAAGATTCTTCTGGATATAGACCGGGTCTTGAGTACAAAGGAAATTCAGGTGTTGGAAAAAAGTATATAGTTCACAAACAAACATAAATATTTATGAGGAGCTGAAAATGAAAAATTTGAGTCTTGGATTAAAAATTTCACTGGGCTTTGCCATATTGATCATCATTGCCAGTGCGCTGGGCATCATGGCCATATGGAACATGGGACGGGTGGAGACCCAGAGCACCATGCTGGCCAATGAGTATGTACCTGAAGTGGATGTGGCAGTGGAAATGCGGGGCGCTGCCAACCGGGTTATGTATGAAATGCGGGGATACGGGTTCACCGAAGATACGGCATTTTATGAGGCCGGCATGAAAGAACTGGCGGCATTGGATAAAGCCTTGGAAAAAGCCAGAAAACTGGACGCTGCATCACCCAACTTGAAACAGCTCAAAGGCCAACTGGAAATTGCGACAAAGGCTGTGGAAGAATACAAAAGCCTGGTACAGCAGACCGTGGATACCAATGCCAGACTGGCAGAAGAAAGAAACACTCTGGACACCTCAGCAGCTGCCTACATGACCAACAGCAATGCATTTCTGGCCGGTCAGAACGAACAGTTCAAAAAAGACCTGGCCGCCCGCCAGGAAAAGATACGGCTGGTGAGTGAACTTACTGACATCGGCGCATCCACCCGGGTATTGAATTTCAAATCCCAGGCCCTGGATGAACCCGCCCTCATGCTGTCTGCCATTAAAACCATTGAAAAAGCAAGTCCTGTTCTGATACAGCTGCGCCAAATTTCCAGTGACAAAGAGGATATTGCACGGATAGACGCAACAGAGGCTGCAGCCAAAAACTACCAGGATGCCATGAACCGGTTTCTGACTGAGTATAACAAAGGAAGCATGGCCAGCGTTATCCGGCTGAACGATATCCGTGGCGATATGGACAAAAATGCCGGGGCATATGTGAAAAACTGTGATGCCTATTTACAGGGCCAGCAGGAAAAACTGACACAGGATATGCTGGAAAGACAGACCAAGATAACCCTGGTCAACGATATCATCGATCTGGGCAACGCCAGCCGCATTGCTGCCTTTCGATCCCAGGCCTTGCGCAGTCCTGCGGTCATGGAAGAAGGCATACAAAACTTTTCAAAAATCGATCCCCTGTTTGAAGCATTGAAAAAAATCACCCGGCTGCCGGAAGACCTGCGGCGCATTGAAGAGGTAAAAACCGGCGGCGATAGCTACAAAACGGCTATGGGCGATTTTCTCAAAGAATGGCACTTTTTACAGGAATTGAGCGATAAACGCGGCGCAGCCGGCCAGGCCGTAATTGATGCCTGCAAGGAAACCGCAGATGCCGGCATGGTCGCCACCGACCGGATTGCCCAGGCAGCAGTGGCATCTCTTTCCACTGCATCGACTGTAATGATAATCGGATTGGTCGCAGCCCTGGTAATCGGTGTACTGGCAGCATTTTTCATCACCAGAAGCATAACAGGTCCTGTGAACCGTATCATAACCGGATTGAACGAAGGCTCCGGCCAGGTGGCTTCCGCCTCCAGCCAGGTATCTTCCTCTTCCCAGGCCATGGCTGAAGGTGCCTCCCAGCAGGCCGCCTCCATTGAGGAATCCTCTTCTTCCATGGAAGAGATGGCCTCCATGACCAAGAAAAATGCGGAAAATGCCGGCACGGCCGACGGATTGATGAAAGAAGCCAACCATGTGGTGGCCACGGCCAAT
>DATFJY010000011.1:0-23700 GCA_035268905.1 Desulfotignum sp. | reverse complement strand
TATTTCCCCGCCGTTTTCCCGGGCAGTGATCCAGAAAGTTCTGACAGACAAAAATGCATAGCCTGTGAACATAATTCGATCCATGACCCGAAATGTCTGGGTCATGGGTTTGCATTACCCCCAAGCTGTTTGACCATTCTCAACCGGTTTCTGTTTCTGCCCGAACAGTCAAATTCCACACAATCCATGGTACAGGTCATCAGGTGGATGCCCATCCCGCCGGGCCTGATTTCTTCCAGGTTTCGGGATTTCAAATTGCCCGGGTCCCATTGGCGGCCGAAATCTTCAATGGTGATATACAGCTGTTCCGGCACAATTTCCAGATAAAGGTTGATTCTGCCATCGGGCTGGTTCCTGTACCCGTGTTTGATGATATTGGCGCATGCCTCGGTAACAGCCAGAATGATATGGTCCGCCTCCTGCCTGGACAGCCCGTTGATGGCTGCAATTTCTTTGATCATTCCCCGTGTCAGCTGCAGGTATTTTGGGCGGGAGGGCATGCTGAGAATAAGGTTTTCAGGGTTTGCGGGCATGGCATCTGTCATGAGCTGTCCTTTGTCTGGTCTGATCAAAAAATTTGGCCGAATCAGCAAATTTGTATGGTAAATGTATATGCACCCTGACCATGTTTGTCAATCGCGTCCCGGTACGCACAGTTGCGTTGTTCCATGGGGAATTATCGTTGACACCCCGGAACCGTTACGCTATTTATGCCCTATGATTCATGTTGAAAACCTTGTCAAAACCTATGGCAGCATTGTTGCCTGCAGCAATCTGAACTGCCGGTTTGAAGAAAAAAAGGTGACAGTGATCCTCGGGGGAAGCGGGTCCGGTAAAAGCACGCTGTTGCGCCAGGTTACCGGCCTTGAAAAACCGGACAGCGGATCGGTGTTCTTTGACGGCGTGGACCTGACGCGTGCCACCAGAAAAACGGTGTATGAGAAAAGAAAGAAAATGGGCATGCTCTTTCAGGGATCTGCGTTGTTCAATTATCTGGATATTTATGAAAACATTGCATTTCCCCTGCGGGAACACACCAGAATCGCAGACAGTGTCATTAAAAATATCGTTACCATGAAACTGGAAATGGTGGGCCTGCGGGGAACTGAACACCTGATGCCATCCCAGCTGTCCGGGGGAATGATGAAACGGGTGGGCCTGGCCCGGGCCATTGTCATGGACCCAAAGGTGATTTTTTATGATGAGCCCACATCCGGCCTTGATCCCATTTCCACCGGCGTTATCGGCAAACTGATCAAGGACCTGAACACCAAGCTGGGCGTCACTTCGGTGGTGGTGTCCCATGATATTGCATCCAGTTTCAACATCGCCGATAAAATCATTATTCTCTATTATGGAGACATCATTGCCCAGGGTACGGTGGAGCAGATTCAGAACAGTACGGATGAACGGGTGGTGCAGTTTATTACCGGGTCCCCAGAGGGCCCCATTGCGTTTACCCGCTCTGACACCAGCTATATAGATGCACTTTTGACCGATAATGACCAAAAAACATAGGAAACCGCTGTGAATTTGGATATTGCCGCTGCCATTGGCCGGAGTACCCTGTCCTGGATACAGATTACAGGCAGAAGCGGCGTGTTTCTGTTCATTGCATTGTTTCAGGCCTTTTGCCGGCCGTACCGGATATCCCGGCTCATCAAGGAAATTGAATTCATCGGATCAAAATCATTTTTGATCGTATTTGTCACTGCTTTGTTCACCGGTATGGTGCTGGGACTCCAGGGCTACCATACCCTGACCCAGTTCGGGGCCCAGGCCCTTTTGGGATCTGCGGTGGCCCTTTCCATTATCCGGGAACTGGGACCTGTGCTGTGTGCCCTTATGGTGACCGGAAGGGCCGGGTCTG
Source organism: Desulfotignum sp. (assembly GCA_035268905.1). Taxonomy (GTDB): domain Bacteria; phylum Desulfobacterota; class Desulfobacteria; order Desulfobacterales; family Desulfobacteraceae; genus Desulfotignum. The sequence goes on along the minus strand of DATFJY010000011.1, from coordinate 21,830 downwards.
CCATAGCCGCACAAATCGGCATCATGAAAATAACCGACCAGTTCCCGGCCCTGGAAATGATGGCTATTTCGCCTGTCAAATACGTGATCAGCCCGAAAATTATTGCCGGCATCATTTCTTTGCCCCTGTTGACCGCATTTTTTGATCTGGTGGGAATTGTTGGCGGATACCTGGTGGGGGTGCAGCTGCTCGGGGTCAACCAGGGCGTGTATTTCAGCAAGATGATCTCAGCAGTCACGTTTGCCGATATATACGGCGGGTTGATAAAATCGCTGTGCTTTGGGCTGTTGATCTCCTGGATTTCCTGTTTCATGGGGTTCAGTGCCCGGGCTACAACCGAAGGGGTGAGCCGTGCCACGACCCAGACGGTGGTGGTGACATCCCTGTCCATCCTGGTGGTGGATTATATCTTGACATCTTTATTGCTATAGGATGTAATATTATTCATGTACGGCAGAAAAACGGAAATATCGGTGGGGTTGTTCATGGTCCTGGGATTGGTCTGTCTGGTGTATCTTTCTGTTAACCTGGGCGGGGTTTCTTTGTTCAAATCTGACACCTACACCATTGAAGCCGGTTTCAGGTCGGTGGAAGGCCTTGAACCGGGTGCATCTGTGGAAGTCGCAGGGGTGCCTGTGGGAAAGGTTGCGCAGATCCGCCTGGAAGAAAATGAAGCCCGGGTCTTTATGGAAATCAAAAACACCACCCAAATCTCCGATGATACCATTGCTTCGGTGAGGACCAAGGGCATTATCGGCGATAAATTCATCAAACTGGCACCCGGCTGGTCGGAACAATACCTGGCAGACAATGATGTGATAATGGATACCGAATCTGCCATCAGCATCGAGGAGTTGATCAACAAGTACCTGTTTGAACAATAACCGCCAACCAGACACAGAACCAGACACAGAAAAGGTATGGTCCATGGGATTTCACATAGAAAACACGGAAAAGAAAAATATTGCCATAATCAGGGTGGCAGGTGATGTGGACATGTTTACTTCCCCAAGCCTGCGGGATACCCTGAAACTGTATTTTAAAAATAAAAAAGTTGCCGCTGTTGTGGTTGACCTGGCCAAGGTATCTTTCATGGACAGTTCCGGCATAGCCACCCTGGTGGAAGGGCTGCAGTGGAGCAGAAAACAGGACCGGCCCTTTGTTCTGGCCGGACTGGGAGATACGGTGTACAACGCCCTTTCCCTGACCAAACTGGACAATGTGTTTACCATTCATGAAAATGCAGACAAGGCGTTTGCAGCTGTAACCCGAGAAAAGATGGAAGAGGACTGATATGCATCATGTGATCGTGCGATCTTTGGCAGTGACAATGACAATCGGTATGTTCTTTTTTGTGACGTCACATGCTGTGGCATCCCCGGCCCGGGATCAGCTCAAAGCCACCATTGACAGCATCATACAGATCCTGGAAGATGATACCCTCAAGTCAGATGACAATGCCGCCCTGCGAAGAAAAGCATTGAGAAAAGTGATTTACGCGCGGTTTGATTTTGAAAAAATGGCACAACTCAGCCTGGCCCGGCACTGGCGGGGCAAAACTGCTGCAGAGCGCCAGACCTTTGTCCGGTTGTTTTCCCGGCTTCTGGAAGATACTTATGTGGGCAAAATCGAGGCCTATAATGATGAAAAAGTGCGCTATGTCAAGGAACAGGTCCGAAATGACAAAGCCCAGATCAATACGGTCGTTGTGAGTGATACTATTGAGATACCCATCGATTACAGAATGTATGCTGTAGCGGACGGCCAGTGGCGGGTGTATGATTTGGTGGTGGAAGGGGTGAGTCTGGTGGCAAATTACCGGTCACAGTTTGCCCGGGTATTGGATTCCGATCCCTTTGAGGTGCTGATCAAACAACTGGAAGAAAAGATTTCTTCCAGCTCTTGACCGTCTGTGTTCCGTTCCTTTTTTTTGCCGATAAAAAAATTATCTTCACACAAACCCTTCCTGGTTATTCCAGAGCGTTATCGTTTCAATAACCCCCATGCCCTGACGGGCACATTAAAGTATGAAAGCGTTAGCCGGTGGTAACAACAGGGAAAATTTTGTTTACTGGAAGCTAATAATTGCGTACTAACAGCTAACAGCTAACAGCTAACAGCTAACAGCTTTCTAACCATTTTCTAATGGTTTGCTCATATTTTGTTAAACAAAACCTTATAAAAGATCTGTATCTTCACAGCAAGTTTAGTGAACAATCTTTTAATAATAAGGTTTTCCATGTCTTCTTCCAACCTGCTTCTGGTATTGCTGATGCTCACTGCCGGCGGATATTTTCTGGGCCGCAGGCGGGCCTTTGTCCTTGCCGGTACCAGCGGCCGAGGCCAGCAAACACTGCATTCCAGGCCCACCTATTACGGTGCCCTGGCAGCGCTCTGGTGTGCCCTGCCGGCCCTGACGGTTTTTTCTTTCTGGCGGTTCTTTGAATCCAGTGTGGTCACCCAGATGGTGATTGCCGGTCTCCCCCCTGATATACAGAACCTGCCGGCAGACCGGCTCAGTCTGATAATAAATGATATCCGCAACATCGTTTCGGCAAACATTGTTCCCCAAGAGATCAACCCGGCCATCCAGGCGGCAGCCGACCATTACACCCGGCTGACGGCCATTAGTCACGCCACCCTGGCCGTGCTGGTCACCACCATTGCCATTGCAGGGCTTTTGTGGGTGCAGAAAATTATTTCTCCTGGGCTGCGGGCCCGGAACCATGTGGAAACCGTGGTCAAATTCCTGCTCATTGCCTGTTCCACCATTGCCATATTCACCACCATCGGTATTGTATTGTCTGTTTTGTACGAAGCCATCCGGTTTTTCAAGATTGTTCCTTTGCATGAATTTGTGTTTGGTCTGGACTGGAGTCCCCAGATGGCCATCCGGGCGGACCAGGTGGGATCTTCCGGGGCTTTCGGTGCCATTCCGGTCTTCATGGGAACCCTGCTCATATCCGCCATTGCCATGTGTGTGGCGGTTCCCATCGGCCTGATGTCCGCCATTTACCTGTCTGAGTATGCCAACAAAAAATTTCGGGCCGTTGCCAAGCCCCTGATGGAGATTCTGGCCGGTATCCCCACGGTGGTATATGGATTTTTTGCCGCACTGGTGGTGGCCCCCCTGATTCGCAACGCCGGGATGTCCTTAGGGCTTGATGTGTCTTCGGAAAGTGCCCTGGCTGCCGGCCTGGTCATGGGAATCATGATTATTCCCTTTGTGTCTTCCCTGTCCGATGATGTGATCAATGCCGTCCCCCAGTCCCTGCGGGACGGTGCTCTGGGCCTGGGTTCCACCCACAGTGAAACCATCCGCCTGGTGGTTTTGCCCGCGGCACTGCCCGGTATAGTGGGCGGTGTGCTGCTGGCGGTCTCCCGGGCCATTGGCGAGACCATGATCGTGGTCATGGCAGCGGGCCTGGCTGCCAATTTGACAATGAACCCCCTGAATACCGTTACCACGGTGACGGTCCAGATTGTGACCCTTCTGGTGGGGGACCAGGAATTTGACAGCCCCAAGACCCTGGCAGCATTTGCCCTGGGCCTAATGCTGTTTCTCATTACCTTGATCCTGAATGTCATCGCCCTGGTGGTGGTGCGCAAATACAGGGAGCAATATGAATAAGTATTCCCGGAATGATGCCACAGGCAAAAATACCCTTGCCGGCAAAAACCATACCAGCACCAAAGCTGCGGCCGCCTCTACAATGGACATTGTCAATCAGGGGCTGTCCAGGCGCTATAATGCGGAAAAGCGGTTCCGGCTGTATGGCATAACCGCCATCATCCTTTCCATGGTGTTTTTGGCCATGCTGTTCATCAGCATCATCGGCAACGGATACACCGCTTTCCAGCAGACCTTTGTTAAACTGGATATTTTTCTGGATCCAGACACCATCGATGCCCAGTCCCTGAAGGATGCCAACTATCAGGGAATGGTGAAACAGTCCCTCAGGGATATGTTTCCCGAGGTGAAAACCAGGCGTGATAAGCGCCGGTTATATGCCATGATCAGTTCCGGTGCCGCTTTTCAGCTGCAGGATTTTGTCAGGAAAAACCAGCAGGAGATCGGCTCGGTGATCCAGCTCTGGGTGCCGGCGGATGATGATGTGGACATGCTCATAAAAGGCCATATTCCCCGGGATGTGCCTGAGATTGAACGCAGGATCAAGGATAACCAGCTTGCCTGGATTGACAGGCTCCAGGACCAGGGGCGTATCGAAAAACGGTTCAATACCACGTTTTTTACAGCAGGCGATTCCCGGGAACCGGAACTGGCAGGCATCCTCGGTGCGGTTTCCGGATCTTTTTACACCCTGATCGTGACCCTGATGCTGTCTTTTCCCGTTGGTGTGGCCACAGCGGTTTACCTGGAGGAATTTGCCCCCAAAAACCGGTGGACCGACATCATTGAAGTGAATATCAATAACCTGGCAGCGGTTCCGTCCATTGTATACGGCCTGCTGGGACTTGCGGTGTTTCTGAATTTTTTCGGACTGCCCAGATCGGTTCCCCTGGTGGGCGGGTTTGTGCTGACCCTGATGACCCTGCCCACCATCATTATCGCCAGCCGGGCCGCCTTGAAATCGGTCCCCCCTTCCATTCGGGAGGCGGCCCTGGGCGTGGGGGCCTCCAAAACCCAGATGGTGGTGCACCATGTGCTGCCACTGGCACTGCCCGGCATGCTCACCGGCACCATCATCGGCATGGCCCAGGCCCTTGGTGAGACAGCACCGCTGCTGATGATCGGCATGGTGGCGTTTATCGTGGACATCCCGGGCGGGTTTACCGATCCTTCCACTGTGCTGCCGGTACAGATTTTTTTGTGGGCGGACAGTCCGGAACGTGCTTTTCTGGAGCGGACTTCCGCCGCCATCATGGTGCTTTTGGCTTTTTTGGTGACCATGAATGCGGTGGCGGTTTTTCTGCGGAAAAAATTTGAACGAAGATGGTAGGTTTTTTTTTAAATGTTTTTTAACAAAAATGCGTAAGGAGAAAAAAAAATGAAAAAAGTGTTGATTGCAAGTCTGGCCCTGATTTTCACCATGGGCCTTGGCAGCGGATGGGCAGCGTCAAGGGATTACATTTCCATTGTCGGGTCCTCCACCGTGTACCCGTTTGCAACGGTTGTTGCGGAAAATTTCGGGAAAACCACCGGGTTTAAAACCCCCACCATCGAATCCACCGGATCCGGCGGGGGCCACAAACTGTTTGGTGCCGGTGTGGGCGTGGAATATCCGGATATCACCAACTCTTCCCGGCGGATCAAAAAATCGGAGTTTGAAAAAGCCGTAGCCAACGGGGTTAAAGAGATCGTTGAAGTGAAAATCGGATATGACGGCATTGTGATTGCCAATTCCAAAAAAGCCCCGCTGTTCAAGCTGAGCCGTAAGGACATTTTTCTGGCCCTGGCCAAAGATGTCCCGTCCGGAAACGTGGCCGGCAAAACTGTTCCTAATCCCAACAAAACCTGGAAAGATGTAAACCCCGCACTGCCGGATGTAAAGATTGAAGTCCTGGGGCCGCCCCCCACCTCCGGTACCAGGGATGCATTCGTGGAACTGGCCATGGAAGGCGGTGCCAAAAAATTCGGGTGGATCAAAGATCTGAAGAAAAAAGACAAAAGCGCCTATAAAGCCCTCTGCCATACCATCCGGGAAGACGGCGCCTATATTGAAGCTGGTGAAAACGACAACCTGATCGTCCAGAAGCTGGATGCCAACAAGGATGCTTTGGGGATTTTCGGGTTTTCTTTTCTGGACCAGAATTCGGACAAACTCCAGGGTGCCCTCATCGACGGAATTGCCCCGGAATTTGATGCCATTGCAGACGGCAGCTATCCGGTATCACGGCCTTTGTTCTTCTATGTAAAAAAAGCCCATGTGGGCAGTATTCCCGGTATCAAGGAGTATCTGGCAGAGTTCACCAGTGAAAAAGCCTGGGGAGATGACGGGTATCTGACGGACAAGGGCCTGATTCCCATGCCGGCAGCGGAAAGAAAAAAATTCCGCCAGGCGGTTGAAAATTTGATCCCGCTTTCCGCATCTGACTTGTAACAGCCGACGGGTACATTTTTATTACACCAAAAGCCGGACAAGGGGTTCCGACCCTTTGGCCGGCTATTTTTTTTGCAGAAGCAGAAGAGGTTAGCTTTTTTCTGCGGTCATCAATAATCCCGGCCACGGATGATGGTGATGATCAGCCACAGTCCCAAAAGGGCGGAAATCAGGTACCCGGTCATGCCAAGGGCAGGATAGCCGAACAGCAGGGGTCCCACCCCGGTGGTGATGATCATGGAAGATCCCATGATCAGGGCCCCCAGGACAATGCCCAGGGTCAGGCGGTTGAAGCTGCTCTCCAGGGCTTTTTGCAGGGGGACCAGATTTTTGTGATCAAACCCGATGATAAGTTCGTCATGTGTTATTTTTTTCAAGATGGTCGACAGGGTGTCCGGCAGATGTTTCTGCAGGGTCCACATGGCCGCCAGATTGTTGCGCAGCCGCTGCCACAGATATCCCTTTGAATACTGCCGGGAGACCAGTCTGCGCACATGGGGTTCAGCCTCGGAGATCACATCCAGATTTGGATACAGCATCCGGGCTGTGCCCTCCACGGTAATCAGGGCTTTGACGACAATGGACATATCCGGCGGCAGACGTAGCTCATGGGATTTCAATACCTGGACAAGGTCCTCCAGCAGCTGCCCCATCTGTATATCCTTCAAGGGCAGAGACATATAGACATCCATAAGTTCCATTATGTCCTTTTCCAGCTGCTGAAAGTTCACATTTTTTTGTGCAGTTGCAATATTTTGCAGCACCTCGGTGGCTTTTTTGCTGTCTTTGTCCACGGTTGCCCGGATCAAAAACAGCAGGTCGTTTTTTTCATCCGGTGTGAGCCGGCCTACCATGCCCCAGTCCATGAGACAAAGCCGGTTGTCAGCGGTGATCACCATATTCCCAGGATGCGGGTCGGCATGATAAAACCCATGGTCCAGGATCTGGAGAACCGCGGATTTCAGGCCGGCGCCAGCCAGGTTTTTGCGGTCGGTTTCCGGCAGATCCATATCGGATGTGATTTTTCTCCCTTTGACAAAAGCTGTTACCAGCACCCGTGGGGTAGCATATTCGGTAAACACTTCGGGGATGTGTATATCAGATGCCGGTTCAATCTTGGATTTGGCAATCTGAATGTATCGGGCCTCCCTGGAAAAATCAATTTCCCGGAGCAGTGTCCGCCGGCAGGTCTCCACGATTGACGGCAGGTCATACAACTGCAGGGTATCAATATTATTGTGGGCTTGCCTGGCCAGGGTTTCCAGGATATCCAGGTCGGTTTCAACGGTTTTGACAATGCCGGGACGTCTGACCTTCACCGCCACCACCCTTTTTGCCCCGGGCAGAACCGCCTTGTGCACTTGGGAAAGAGAAGCCGCTGCCACAGGTTCCGGATCAAAAGACAGAAACAGGCTTTCCAGGGAGGTGTCAAATTCCTTTTCCAGCACCGCTTTGACATCCCCAAAAGCAATCGGGCCTACGGCATCCTGAAGCCTTGTCAATTCCCGGATCATGGGCAGCGGCAGAATATCCGGCCGCATGCTCAAGACCTGTCCGAATTTCACAAAGGTAGGTCCCAGTTCTTCTAAAGCAAGCCGGATGCGGTGAAACACATCCATGTCCGTATCGATTCGTGGCGAGACGCTGTGCACCAGTTTTTTTACCGGCAGATCCAGCCGCTGGAGCAGATCCCCGAAGCCATACTTTGCCAGAATAAAAGCGATGTCCTTTAACCGGGCCATGTTGGTGAAGGCCTTCAGCTCCATGAATCGGCCCTGCCTGTTTTTACGTATATGGTGATATGGTTTGTTGTCAAAAATTCAGCCTCGATTTTTTTATTGTGTTTGTTTATTTTTCCTTGATTTCATCTCATGACGGCTGATTTCTTCCACATTTTGCGCCTGCCACAATTTTTTTTGATTCTCAGATATCCTTTAATCCGGGTGTGAGCAACAGCATATCCAACATTAAAGGCGCTTGGTCATCCCGACTGATATAGTTCATACCACTTTTTACAAAACCATTCAACTTTCACTGCATATTTGCCATAAGCATGCCAGGATTTTGACCGTTTTTTGCAGCACTTTGTGCCAGGCTTTGTTCCTTAACAAAAGATGAACAACAATTTGACCTGAACAGGATTTATGATTTACAATGGTTCCAAAAAAGGAAAGGAGAATTCCCCGATGTTGTATTCAGGACATTTTTCATTTGATGAAACAGACACAGCAGATAATGAGCGGCATGGATATTTTACCTGTCTGGTGAGAGCCGCAACCCCGGAACTGGCCCTGCAAAAATTCAAGCAGCGGATTCAGACCATAAAAGAAGAGATCCAGGACCCGCTTTTTACTCATATCCAGGCAGTGTATGTGGAAGATATCGTGGAAATTGCTGAAAGCCCGGAAGATGCCGTGGTGACACGATTTCAGTCTTCTGACGGCCCGTTTCCCAAATCCCGTAGCTGTTCTTTACCCACCTCCGATACAAAAGATATCAGGGCCTATCAGTGGATACCGGAATCAGAAGCGTTTGCCGACAAACAAGATGCCGGGCCGGAAGGGGAGTACAAAGAAGCGGTTCCTTTTATGCAGTTTCCCGGTTAGCAAGCCCAAAAACCCGGGAGGGGGATGCAGATGGGTGACACACCAGTTTTGAAAAGATGGTAACTATATGGAGGCTTTCTGGATATTAGCCCCGGATTCTGCGGCCCATCCGGCAATGGTTCTGCTGCCGTATCTTTTTCTGCCCATTGTGGGGTTTCCGGTCACGCCGTTTCTGGTGCTGTTGGGCCTGAGATTCGGGTCTGCCTGGGGGATTGTTTTCATGATGGCCATTGTGCCGATTCACCTTGTGGCTTCTTTCTGGTTTACCCGGGCGATAGCAAGCCCCTGGATCTGGAAACTGGCAAAAAAAACAGGGGTGACAATACCGGAACTGCCCGGACACCGCCAGCTGGGATTTGCGTTTTTGTTCATGGTAATTCCCGGTCTTAGTTACAGTATAAAAAACCTGCTGCTGCCGTTATCCGGTATCCGGTTTTTTCCGTACCTGATCTGTGGATGGCTGATCCAGGGCATTATGGGGGTGCCGTTTGTGATCATGGGGAAAGCCTTGATCCAATGGGATATGAAGCTGCTGGCGGTGGTGGGCATCATTGTCTTGGTGCTTTTCCTGTTTAAACACAAAATTCGTGACATGTACCGCGGTATCATGAAATTGTAGCCTGATGCCATGGGGGACTTGGGGGATTTGGGGGGACTACACCGGTTCCAGAAAACACCCGCCCCGGGATGTGTCCAGATGTTGGGGCCGATACCCGGGAACCGCTGCTGTACAGGCGATGGGTCTGCTCTGCTCACAAGCGTCCACAACCAGCTCCAGGCCGTTGTCCAATGGCATGAATGTCACCGTGACGGCACCTCCCGGCACCAGGGTGGGGCCGAATGACAGGGGACCCTTTTGATCCAGCCATTCGGGAAAAATACCGGAGCCCAGCATCAAGGTGTCGCCTTCTTCCCTGACGAACAGGCTGCGTATCATCATGACCCATTCTGCGGCAGCCCAGCCGTGCTGGCCATCTCCCATGCACCCGCCCCCGGTCAAGGGATTGATGGCTTCCGGCCACTGGCCTGTGGGGGATGCCAGGTCCGCCACAGCAGTGATCAAATCCCGGTACCGGGCATCCCGGCTGCGCAAAAAGGTCTGGGCCATGGCCAGGGTCAGGTAGATGTTGATGCCGGAATGGATCATGTCCTGGAAAAAGGCATTGCCATAGGAACAATGGGACATGAGATAGGACATGGTGTTCATGATTCTGGCATCGTTGGGCGGTGTGATCTGCAGGGGATAATCCGCCACCAGGGATCCGATGGCACCGGCATCCATCCGGCGATAGGGAGAGGCTGGAATGGCCTGGTGTTTTTTGTATCCTGGGGTTCGGGCAAGGGAGGCAAAAATGGCGGCTTCAAAATCCTGTGCCTCTGCCGCAAATATGTTCTGATCGGAATGGCTGCCCTGGTTTTCTGCCAGCCCGGCTGCGGCCCTGAGTCCGGCAACTCCCCAGAAATCGTCCCAATAATAATAGTCGTTGGGACCTAAGTGTTCGGCGCTGAACCCGGCCGGCAGCAGGCCGTCATGGGGTTTGCCGTCTTTTTTGCTGCGGCGTTTGTGCATGATCCACCGGGCCCCTTTCATCAGGGCGGTGAAAAGATGGCTTGAAGGGGGTTTGCCGGTGCATTGCATGAACCGGTGGGCAATCCACAAAACCTGGCCGTTGGAGTCCCACTCTCCTTCCTGGGAATGAAAATACCCGGTCAGGCTCTGGCGGTCCGGAAACCCGTGTATCAAGCGGTCGCATTTTCGGGCCAGCCCCAGGCCCAGCAGGGCATTTATCATCAAACAGGCATCCCGGAACCAGAACCGACGGTAGGTATAGGGACCGGGCACCACCTCATCCGCGCTTAACAGCAACAGGGTCCTGACCGCGGCATCATAGAGGAATTGGAAGCCTGCATCAGGTATGGACAGTGCCGCAGTTTGTGTAACAATCTGTGACGCAGGCCTACCCTTGCCGCCGGAGTCTGATGATGATGCAGTGGCCGTGTCCTGTTCCAGGGGCACCTGGACGTCAATATGGGTGGTTTCATGGGCCCTGACGGGAAAAAACGCGGCAGCCGTGGCCATGCCGATGGGACAGGCGGCCTGATTTTCCGACTGGGGCCGGTCCAGGTCCAGGGCCACATCCCCGTGATCATAGGTGGAAAACAACACCTTTTCAGGCGCGGTTGTAAAGCATACCTCATGGGAGTGGTTAATGGTAAATAGGCTGTCTTTATAACCGATATGGTCGATGAAATAAATGCCTTCCGGATTATAGGGCCGTATGGACACAATCAGCCATCCATTCTCTTTTTGGATACCGCCTCTGGCATGCATCTGCATCACCGGCCTTGCATGGCTGTCCCTTGTTACCAGGGTTGTACAGACCAGAGACAGCTTATTTTTAGACTGAATATCTTTTTCTGTGGCGGTGGTGACGGCAAGTTCATCTGCCAGATCCAGAGACTGGTCTGCATGGACCTGCCGGGACGGCACCAGCAGGTTTCCTGTTTCAGACAGGAGCCACACATCGATGGACCAGGCATCGAAAAAAGGGGTCACAAGGCCCCGGGGATCGATGATGGGGTAGGCTGCGATGTCTGGATGGCCGACGGCGGTCCAGTTTCTGTGGGTGACATTGATGTGGGAAAAGGAAAATCCCCTGGGGATAAAAGACGCATCCCTGGGAAAGAATTGTTTGACCACCCAGTAGGGCCACACCCAGTCCAGGTTGTACTGGATGGCCCGGGTGTTGACCAGGCCCCGGGCATGGAAGATGAGTCCGGCCCGGAGCAGTTCAATGGGTTCCTGTACTTCAGAGGGTTTGCTGAACTGGCGCAGCCGGGCCATAAGGGTGACAGGGTCCATGAACCCGTAAAACCCGGTAATCCGCCTGATCAGAAACCGCCATGGCAGCCATTTTTTGAAAAGCATAAGCACCTTTGGTTTCGCTAAATAAATTCGCTAGACAAAGGGGTTGGCAATATGCCGCTGTATGTTTTTGTCGATGGTTTTCTCAAAGGGCCTGCCGTAATAGTCATACAACCGAGTTTCCGTCTCCAGATTCACCGGTTTTTGCGGATCGAATTCAGGACCGTTCTTGATGGCCCCGGTTGTCAGGTCCATATCAAAAGTGGATTCCCCCCAGTTGATGGATTTGACCCAGTCCAAAGACAGCAGCACCTTTTTGCCCCCGGGAAGCCAGTTGCGGGTATCCACCACCACATACCGAAGGGCCCAGGTCTCGTCATCCAAAATAAAATCCTCCACATGGCCGATGTCCCCGTCGGATGCCTTGATAAAGTATCCTTTGACCTCCTTGAAAGAGCGAAGGTGATTTTCCTGTGACGGGTCTGTTTCATATGCATCCAAGTCATCATCCCCGGCAGAAGGGGACATGTCAGGTGTCATTGCTCCAACAGCAGCAGGATAGGCTGCCGGGCCCCACAGCCCGGCGCCGGCCCAGTAATAGGGATACCCATAATATTGAAACATTTTTTTTTCGTGTTCCCGGGATACCGGTTCATCTGCTGAGGGTGCCGGGCAGTTTTCCAGTGCTTCTTTGGATACGGTGAGAAAAAGACTGCGGGTGTTCCAGTCCGGCTGGTCAATCATGATGGGAGACACCAGCACCATTTTTCCTATCAGCCAGTTTCCGGTATTGGCAATGATGTGGCGCACGGTCCAAAACTGGTCATCAAACAAAACATCTTCACAGGTTCCAAAATGCTGGTTATCAGCATGCAGTTTATACCCGATTATTTCATGTACACTTCTGAGCATGGGGCACTCCTTTCTTTTTTAAAAATATAGGGTTAGGTGATGGTTCTGGCAATGGTCTGGGCTTTTTGACTGATCAGGTCCCATTCGGTTTGAATCGCCAGCAAAAACGTTTCCCACGGCTCCGTTTCTGATTCTTTGTTTTCCATATCACTGTTTTCCTGTGATATGGCATTTGCATAGAGATCTGACAGTGTTTGTGCACACACTTTTCGGCTGAAATCCTGTGCTGTCTGCAAGGCGCATTGTTGCCATGCTGCTGTTTTTTCCGGATGTGACACCGCATCACAAAGGGCTTGGGAGAACGCTTTTTCGTCTGCATCGCCATTCAGTAACACACCGTTTCGGTTGTGTCGTACCACTTCTCTGGCACCCGGGGCATCCAGGGCGATCACTGGTGTGCCTGCTGCCATGGCCTCGGTGAGCACCATGCCCTGGGTTTCGGACTTGGAGGAAAACACAAACATATCCATGGCCTGGTAGGCATCGGCCAGGTCATTTCCCGTGAGATTGCCGGTGAGAACCAGCCGGTCCAACAGGTTGTGCGCCGCAAAAATGTCTTGTATTTGTGCTTTTTCCGGTCCTTCTCCGGCCACACAGAACCAGGTGTCTGAAAGGCTCTTCATGGACCGGGCGACACTTTTTGCCAGAAACACCAGGTTTTTTTCCGGGGCCAGTCTGCCCACATGGCCTATGACAAAGACATTTTCAGGGATCTGCCGCGTTTTTTTAAAAGCATGGCCGTCTGCTGAACCAAAAAACGCGGTATCCACCCCTGTGGGGATTTCCATAACCGGGGTGGTGACCCCCCGATCCTGGATCAGATCGGCAATGCTTTTGCTGGGTGCCACCACCTGGTCGCATAAATTGGCGTACATCGTGGACAGGTTCCGGGCAAACCGCTTGAAATTTTTATTGTCTCCGGTGACATAATGGGTGTATTCCTCATACAGGGTATGGTGGGTGAAAAACAGGGGAAGCCTGCGGCGCCGGGCCGCCCGGAAGGCAGCATCTCCAAGCAGATAGGGATGGTGGCTGTGGATGATATCAGCCTTGAAATCATCCAGTTTTTCATTGATATAAAATGGTACGGGAATGCGCATGGAAAAATCACTGCCGTTGAAATTCTGGAAGGCAGGGACCCGCAAAATCATATCACCTTCTGTATCATCTATGCCGGCTTCCGGAAAAGTCGGGGCAACAATGAGGACCCGGTGTCCTGCTTTTTGCAGATCCTGTGCAAAATTATGCACCGATCGCGCCACCCCGCCCACATGGGGCAGGTATGTATTGGTGAACATACAGATATGCATCAGGTTCTTTCATACCTGCCCATGAGTTCGGCATGTAAGAGCACATGGCCGGCCATGGCGTTTTCCACCGCTGCCTTGGTGCTTTTTTCAGGCAGATCCAGGTGCGTGTCCAGGGCAAACAGTTTGAAAAAATACCGGTGTTCCCTGTCCGGGGGGCAGGGGCCGAAATACCCGGTTTCACCGTTGGTGCCGATGCCGGCATTTCCAGGGGGCTCGGTGGCTTCATCAATGGTGTGGGTATCCGGCGGAATATTGAATACCACCCAGTGGTCCCACATCCCGTCTTCACGCAGGTTTTTGGGGACATCCGGATCATCCATGATCAGCACCAGGCTTTTGGCTTCATGTGGCACACCGGTGATCTCCAGGGGCGGGTTGACATTGTCGCCGTCACAGGTGTAGATGGATGGAATTTTTTCTCCCTGGCCGAATGCGGAACTGGTAAGTTTCATAATGACCTCCAAAACTGTAGAATGTAGAATGATAAAATAGTGATGCCTACACTTACCGCTGTGTCTCTTTCAACGCCAATTGTATGCATATCTTTTTGCCGGGTCAATGGGTGAATTCACCCATTTTTGGGTAACACCCATGCCCTGCGGGGCAGAATAAACCATAAAAAAACTGGTCAACGGGCCGTTCTTTCTTACAGTATGGATATTTTCGGTAACAGTATGGAACTGTCCGGCATGGATGCCGCCCCCGGAGGTGCCTTCCTGCCGGCCTGAGATCCTTGGGGGGTCTGACAGTCCTGCAGGAAGGCACCTCCGGGGGCTCCCGCCGTGCAATGGGGACCTAGACGGTGCTGCAATGCTCTCTTATGGCAAATCAGCCGGGGTGACCACTGTGGAATGGGGGTTCCGACCCTTTCCATGAGATAGGCTTGAATTTCACATCCATTTGTGTCTTGACAGAAAACCAGAGGCGCTATAATTGTTATACCATTATTGGTGTGCGATGCGGTATGAGCGATATTCCACACCACTTTACAGGAGGGGATTGGGTGTCAGGGATATGAAAGACAGAATATTATGAACAAAGCGTATGCCTCCCCCTTTGCTGTGAATCACCAATATTATCCCACTGATCTGTTTTCCAGCAAGCTTTTGCAGTTACAGAAAACCGATCCCAAAGGGTATCAGCGCATCAGAAAAACCATAGACCGGTTGCTGGTTGATCCATCCGGGGCTGACGGCAAAATGAAAGGGGTATACCATGGCCGGCTCAAAAAATATGTGGGCCGGCGGGATTACCGCATCATTTATTACTGGTGTGCCAGGTGTCTCAAAGAAAACCGGCGCCTGCACTGCGGACCTATCCCCAACAACAGCGTGATCTTTTTTGATATCTATCACAAAAAAGACAAAAAAAAGATCAAGCACCAAGTTCAGGAACCGAATTGCCAGTGAACTCGGCAGACCTTGGGTATTATCCCGGAGAATAAAAGGAGCGCAGGGTGTCCACCCCGTCTTTTACCGCCTTGGCAGAAGCATCCAGGGCGTTTTTTTCCGCATCTGTCAATGTAAGTTCCAGAATTTTTTCCACCCCGTTTTTCCCCAGAAGGGCCGGGACCCCCAGAAATATGTCCTGGTATCCGTATTCGCCCCGCAGATAGGCAGACACCGGCACCACCCTTTTTTCATCCTTTATAATGGCTTCCACCATCTTGGCTGCAGAGGCACCGGGTGCAAAAAAAGCGGATCCCTGTTTGAGCAGGGAAACGATTTCCCCCCCGCCGGTGCGGGTACGGTCGATCAGTTTTTCCAGTTCATCCGGTGGGATCAGTTCGGTGACAGGAATGCCGTTCACCCGGGTATACCGGGGCAGGGGCACCATGGTGTCTCCATGGCCGCCCAGCACCATGGCCATGACATCCCCGGGCCAGATATGGAGTTTTTCCGCGATAAAATACCGGAATCTGGTGGAGTCCAGCACACCGGCCATGCCCATGACCCGTTTGAGGGCAAATCCGGTTTCCTGGAGCGTGGCCATGGCAATGACATCAAGCGGGTTGGAGACCACCACCACAACGGCATTGGGGGCGTATTCGGCAATGGCCTGAGAGGCTTTTTTGGCAATGTCCACATTGATTTTCATCAGATCCATGCGGTCCATGCCCGGTTTTCTGGGAATACCCGCGGTGAGGACCACCACGTCCGAGTCGGCAATTTCCTTGTAATCACCGGTACCCGAGATATGCACATTGTAGTTCCGCATGGGTGCGGCGTGCAGGTAATCCATGGCTTTTGCCTGGGGAAGGCCTTCTACCACATCCACCATGACAATGTCTGCCAGGTTTTTTTCCGCAATATAGTAGACTGCTGTGGCGCCCACGTTCCCGGCACCGATAATGGATACTTTAGGCATGGGAATCCTCCTTGATGACGTCTTGTATTGTCCTGGCACCTGTTTTCAAGGTCTGTATCTGTTCTGCATCCAGGCTGGGCTCCAGCACTTTTGCAACGCCGCTGCTGTTTATCACACACGGCAGTGACAGGGCCGCATCTGTGATGCCGAACTGGCCGGTCAGTATTTGGGAAACAGACATGATCCGGCCGGTGTTGCGGCAGATGGCTTCGGCCAGGTCGGCCGCCACAGCCGAAGGTCCGTAATAGGCACTGGCCCGGCCGGCCAGGTCTACAATCAAGGCCCCGGCCTGCCGGGTCTGGTCAAACAGGCCTGCAATGGTTTCATCTCCCAAAAAATTTTCTATGGGCACCCCGGACACGCAGCAGTAATTCTGCAGGATGATCATGTCATCGGTATGTCTGCCGATAACCTGGGCCGCCACATTTTCCATGGAGACCTTCAGTTCCCTTGCAATGAAAAACCGCAGCCTTGTGGCATCCAGAATACCGCCAAGGCCCATGATCTGGGCAGGGGGCAAGGCAGAATGCCGTACAAACAAGGTGGTGAGCAGGTCCACCGGTTCTGAGACAATAATGACCTTTGTGTCGGCACGGGTGATTTTTTGTGCATACCTGGTGATGATATCCCTGTTTTGCTGGAAAAGGGCATCCCGGTTCATGCCGGAGGTGCGTACTGCCCCGGCTGTAATAATGACAACCTCTGCGTCAAGCACCGCATCCGGTTCGTCTGTGCCGGAAATAGCGGTGCGGTATCCCCGGATGGGGGCCGCTTCCATCATGTCCAGGGCCTTGCCTTGCGCCAGTCCCTCCTGGATATCAAAAAGGGTGACATGGTCCACCCCTTTTTCCGCCAGAAAAAAAGCGGTGTTGGCCCCGACATTGCCGCTGCCGATGATTCCGATCATAAAAACCTCCTTTTCGTATAAGGCCGTCAGATTATTTTATCACGAAGAACACGAAGAAGCCCTTTCTTCTTGTTCTTCGTGACCTTCGTGGTTTTAAAAAACGCAAATCAATGTAAGGCCATCCGACATTAGCCATAATTAATGATATAAAGATGTAAGATTGAATTTACCCTGGTGTTTTGGTTATATCATAAATTTTTATGCAAAATAAGTGCCTTTACTGTAGGTCAACCTGGCCGGTGTTGTCAAATCCAAAAGAAAAATCCTGGATACTTGCTATAAGGAGTTTGGGCTTTGGACCGTTTGCTGTAGCTCTCTGTCGTCGGCCCCGCCCCTGGTGGTGTCCTGTGCCCGGCCCGAGATCCTGCGGGGGCCTGGTCTCATGTGAATAATGAAATCCAGCGATCCATTCTCTGACTGGAAGCATCCCGGCTTATTTCACCAGGCCCCCTCCGGTCCTGACGGTCCGTTCACAGGACACCACCAGGGGTTCCCCCATAGCCTGCACGCTGAATATTTATAGCAAATATCCAGAAAAAAATTTTCAGTACACTGCCTGCAGCATCAATCCTGGATCTTTCCGCTTTCATTTTTTGTTGTGCCCGCCAGGGCATGGGTGTTATTGTGATATAAATAAACGCAAAGGAACAGGAGAAAATCCATGGAACGACTGTTGATTACTGGTGCTTCCGGTTTTGTGGGAACGCACCTGTCCCGGTATTTTCTGTCAAAGGGCGTGCATGTGACCGGTCTGGGCACTTCCAGCAACCATCCGTTTACCGAAGAATTTGACAATTTTGTGTGGATATCCGCCGATACCACCAAAAAAGGGGACTGGCAAGACCAGGTACCCATGGCAGATGCCATTGTCAACCTGGCCGGGCAAAGCATTTTTAAACGCTGGACAGACAAATACAAGCAGGCCATTTATGATTCCCGGATACACACCACCCGGAACCTGGTGGCGGCCATGGCGGAAAACAAGCCGGTCACGCTTTTGAGTACCTCGGCAGTGGGTATCTATGGTGATGGCAAAGAAACACTGCTCACAGAAGATGCCCCGCCGGGATCAGACTTTCTGGCCAGGGTGTGCATCGAATGGGAAGCGCAGGCCCGCAAGGCAAAAAGCACCGGGGCAACGGTGCATATCATGCGGTTTGGCGTGGTTTTGGGGGATGGCGGAGCGTTGTCGGTCATGTCCCCGGCATTCAAATGGTTTGCCGGAGGTCCCCTGGGCGGTGGCCGGCACTGGTTTCCCTGGATTCATATTCAGGATCTGGTCCGGGCTGCGGACTTTTTGATAGAAAATGCAGCTGTCTCCGGCACCTATAATCTGGTGGGACCTGAACCGGTCCGGCAGCGTGATTTTGCCAAATCCCTGGGCCGTGCACTGCACCGGCCGGCTGTGGTGCCTGCCCCCGGATTTATGGTGAAGCTGGTCATGGGCGAGCTGGGGGCTTCTTTGCTCAACAGCCAGAAAGCATATCCCAAGGGGTTGGAAGATCTGGGATTTTCCTTTGAACATAAATCGGTTGAAGCCGCTTTGAAAGCCATTTTCGGCGCACCAGCCGACAAATGAAAAATTACTTGCCACAACCTTGAAATCTGGTATACAAACTGGCCGTAACCTGCTATTTTAAGGTCTGTACATTGTCATATACATATTATTGGCTGAAAAAAACATACCAAACAGGAGGAAAAATACCCATGAATTTTGGATCCATTGATGAGATACTGACCTTTGCCATTGGCAAGGAAAACGAGGCGGTGGCATTTTACAACGACCTGGCTGCTGAAGCCACCAGGCCTTCCCTCAAGGGCATTTTTGAAAATTTTGCCAAAGAAGAAGAAAAACACGCCGCCCTTTTGTCTGATATTTCCGGGAACAAGGAAAAAATAGAATCCTATGAATTCAAGAAAATCCCTGATCTGAAAATCAGCGACTACATGGTGGAAAAGGAGTATGAACAGGGCATGCCCATGCCCGAAATTCTCAAGATCGCCATGAAAAGAGAAGAAAAAGCGGTGAAACTCTACCAGACCCTGGCAGACCAGACCGATAATGCAGACGGTAAAAAGGTGTTCACAATGCTGGTTCAAGAGGAATCCAAGCACAAACTGGGTCTGGAATCCATGTATGATGATTACCTGGCTGACCAGGACAATTAGGGACACCCGGTCGCCATGGATGTAAGCTGCCTTTTCAGACCCTCTTCCATGGCGGTGATCGGGGTGTCCACCGCCCATGACAGCCACCCGGCCAATGTGATTTACAACAAAAATCACCTGCGGTATCCGGTGCAGACCTTTGCGGTCAACCCCAAAGGCGGGCGCCTCAACCGGGAATTGCTGTACCGGTCTGTGGCAGACATTGAAATGCCCGTGGACCTGGCCGTGATTGCGGTGCGCTCCCGGTTTGTCCCGGATGTGGTGGCCCAGTGCATTGCAAAAGGCATCAAAGGGGCGGTAATCATTTCCGGCGGGTTTGCGGAATCCGGCAACAAAGACCTCCAGGATCAGGTGGCGGATATGGCGGCCGGCGCGGATTTTCCCTTTGTGGGCCCCAACTGCCTGGGCATTTATGCGCCTGATGCCGTGGATACCTTTTTTCTGCCGGGAGAGCGCATTATCCATCCCAAAAAAGGCAACATCGGGTTTGTGTCCCAGAGCGGCGGGGTCCTGGTGGATCAGATGGTGAAATTTGCCGGTGAAGGCATCGGGGTGTCTGCTGCGGTGAGCATTGGCAACAAAGCCTGTCTCAGGGAAACCCATTTGATCGACTGGTTTGAACAAGACCTGGGCACCCGGGTCATCGCCTTTTACATAGAAGGATTTGACTGCCGGGAGGGCAGGGAATTCATCCAAAGGGCCCAGGCCTGTTCCAAGCCCATAGTGGTGCTCAAGGCAGGCAAAACCACAACAGGCATTGCCGCCGCCTCCAGCCACACCGCATCCATGGCCGGAGATTACCGGGTGTTTTCCCAGGTCATGCAGCAGCATTGTGTGGCAGAGGCGGACACCGAGTATGAACTCACCTCGTTCTGTGAGGCATTGAGCTGCTATCCCAAGGGCATCTTCGGCAATGTGGGCATTGTGTCTGTTTCCGGCGGGCACGGTGTGGTGGCGGCAGATGCGTGCGGCCACCACGGCCTGCACATCCCGAAGATTGCCGCAGCCACGGCCGATACCATCCTTGCACGACTGTCCCCGGAAATCCAGCAGATCGTTGCGTTGGATAATCCCGTGGATTTGACAGGGTCGTGTGTGGATGCCGACATCCTTACATCCGTCCGCCACCTGTCCCGGGACCAGAATATCGACTGCATCCTGGCCCTGCTGCTGCCCTATTCTCCGGGGATTTCCGCCGACATCGGGGCCAAACTGAGCCAGGTGGCCAGAAACGAGGGCAAACCCCTGATTGCCTATGTGCCCAAAGAGGACAAGTACAAGATTATCACCGAGGGATTTGAACTCAACCGGATCCCCGTAGCCTCATCGGTGGAAGGGGCTGTGCTCATGGCCAAGGCTTTGAAGAGGTGCAGACCATGGTGAACCAGCGCATGCAGCAGATCATTGCCGATGCACAACCCATGGGATGGGTCCTGGAGCCGTTTGCCAAAGAACTGCTGGCCCATAGTGAACTCACCATTCCCACAGGAATTTTGACCGATTCCCTGGATACGGCCCGCACATTTCTGGCTGGTGCCGCACACCCCGTGGTGATTAAGGCTGTATCCGCCGACATTGTGCACAAAACCGAGATGCAGGCGGTGGTTACCGGCATACAGGACCCAGAAGTCCTGGCCTCCCATATGCAGCGCCTGCTGGCCCTGAAAGGGTGCGATCAGGTGCTGGTGGAGGAGATGGTGTCCGGCATCGAGATCCTGGTGGGGGCCAAAAACGATTCCCAGTTCGGACCGGTGGTGGTGCTGGGACCAGGTGGCACCGGGGTGGAACTCTACAATGACACCGCCATCCGACTGGCTCCGGTGACCCCGGCTGATGTCTGTTCCATGGTGGATACGTTGGGGGCAAAACCGGTTTTTGAAGGGTTTCGGGGCCGACCCGGGGTGAACATCGAAGCCCTCACCCAAATGCTGGTGACCTTTTCTCATCTTGTAATGGATCTGGAGCCCTGTTTTGAATCCATTGACCTGAACCCGGTGATCTGCACCCTGGACCAATGTGTGGTGACGGATGCCCGCATCATGCTCTTGAAAAAATAAAGAAGGCTGTGATGACCAAAAATTTTGATGCCCGTAACACGAAATTGCGGCTGGTGTCCTGGAATGTCAACGGATTCCGGGCTGTGCTCAAAAAAGATTTCTTTGCATCGGTGCGTGCGCTGGACCCGGACATCCTGCTGCTCCAGGAAACCAAACTCCAGGCGGATCAGCGTACCCCGGAGATGGTCGATTTTTCTTCGTACCAGTCATTCTGGTCCTATGCCACGGTGAAAAAAGGCTACTCCGGGGTGGCTGCCTATTCCCGGGTTGCTCCCAACCAGGTGATCACAGATTTCGGCCGGCCGGAGTACGACGGGGAAGGCCGGATAATCCAGATGGATTTTGATAACTTCACCCTGTTCAATATCTATTTTCCCAACGGCCAGATGAGTGACGAGCGCCTGCAGTACAAGCTGGATTTTTATGACTGGTTTCTTTCCTATGCCAAAAAGCTGCGGGATGCCGGAAAAGGCCTGATCGTCACCGGCGATTTCAACACCGCCCACAACGAGATCGACCTGAAAAATCCCGGCCCCAATGCCAAACGCTCAGGGTTTCTGCGCATCGAGCGGGA
>DATFJY010000010.1:0-6854 GCA_035268905.1 Desulfotignum sp. | reverse complement strand
GCCTGTTCCGGCATAAAGTTGGTGCCGCTGTTGCTGCCGTGAGGCGGTCCGGAGGAATCTCCACGCTTGAGACGCTTAATCATTATATCAACTACTCTGAAATGATCATGCCTTCTTCAAACTACTGGAACGTGGCCCATGGGCATACCCCCGGAGAAATGGAGCAGGATGCCGAGGGCAAACAGATCATGGAAATTTTAGGCAGAAACATGGCATGGATCATGAAGGTGATCAGGTTTGCGGAAAAGAAATTTCCCCCGCCGGAAACAGTGGCCAAAACCCGAACTAATTTCATCAGGTAATTATGAAAAAACCAGTCCTGTATATGCTCAACCCCTGGTATGACACACCGGATCAAGGACCTTTTTACTGCCCGGACTGCGGTGTGGTAGAAGGATTTTTTATTTACAACCCGGAAATCAGGGAGCAGGTGGACATCATCCATGTGGATTTCCAGCGGCCCCGGCCTGAAATCATTGAACAACTGGGAGAAGAGAACCAGGATTCCCCCGTGCTTTTACTACCGGATGATTCCGTTTCCTTTGACGGTGTTAAAAAAACATGACCACCGGCAAGTCATTTATTGACGATGCCCTATCCATCTGCAACTATCTGGCCCAGACATATAATGGGATACTTCCTCATCCGCAGGATTAAATATCAGAAAAAAGGGGGGTGGATTTCTTTGGTGATTCATGATTCCTGACAAAGAGCCAAATGAATCAAAAGCAAGGTTCACACATTTAACGCAGGAAGCCATCCGTTTTGGGGCCACAGATTCTGCTGTCATTTCTTCCAGTGATATCCGGGTGGACGATGATCTGGCGGCCTTGTGCAATGGAGAATACACCTGCCCGAATTACGGCCTTGCTGCGAGTTGCCCGCCCCATGTGGGAGGACCTGGGCAGTTCAGAAAATGGCAGAAAAAAAGCCGGTATTCTATTACAGTAAAAATTGAACTGCCGGCATCCGTGATGTTTTCCGATGCGCGCAAAGAGGTCATGCGCCTGCTCCACCAAGTTGTGGCCGGAGTCGAAAAAAAGGCCATTGAATCTGGATTCAGCCAGTCCAGAGCCTTTGCCGGGGGATCATGCAAGCAATTATTCTGTGAAGAAAACAAAACATGCTGTGTCATCGCAGACAAGCTCCCGTGCCGCCATATGAACGAGGCAAGGCCTTCCATGTCCGGATTTGGTATTGATGTCATCCAGTTGATGAATACGTCAGGATGGCCGGTTTTAAAGACAAAGCAGAATAATGGTGATCCCGATGACGCAAGCTGGATGGCTGGCCTGGTGCTGGTCGCCTGAAGGGTTTGACCTTACCTGATTTTATCGAGCCGAATCACTGTTTAAAAAGATGTTGGCTTCTATCTGTCAGGGCTTGTGTTTCAGGTAAGAAATGTGTTCAGACCATCCCTGTCAATCATCATGGGTGAACAATTCACTTTGGAGATATCCAATATACGGGCTTTTGAAGTTTGGCTTCATCATAAAGATGACCCAAGGCTGAAATACACTGAGATTATGATATCAGACGTTTTTGAAGTGATTCTCATTTTTATTCTTAGGAATTGAAGTTATGACAACAATTCTTGTGATTTACCATTCCCAAAGCGGGAATACAAAAAAAATGGCTGAATCGGTTTCAAGTGGCATAAACACAGTGGATAATGTTATTGCCAACCTTAAAGCTGCCGGTGAAGCAACAATAAAGGATCTCCGGCACTGTGATGGTATTGCCATTGGATCTCCGGAATACTTCGGTTATATGTCTGGTATGATAAAGGATTTTTTTGATAGGACTTATGAAATTGCATCCAGCAACATCAAAGAATTTGGTAAACCTTATGTTTTGTTTGTCAGTGCTGGCAACGATGGCCAAAACACCTGTGTCCAAGTTGAACGAATCTGCTTGGGTTTTTCTTTTAAAAAAGTCCATGAGCCCATCATATCCAGAGGTGAAATTACTGAAAGCATACTTCAGCAGTGTTTTGAAATGGGACAAACAATTGCTGCAGGATGTGACCTTGGAATTTATTAATGTACAAAATGTAGTCCATGTGGCCACCATTTTGTAACAGGAATTTGTACCAAAATCCCTTTTGAAGCCCCCCGGAAACACAAAACCCCCGATGAACGGGGGCATTGTAATATCTGGTAGCGACGCAGGGACTTGAACCCCGGACTCTGCGGATATGAGCCGCATGCTCTGACCAGCTGAGCTACGTCGCCAAAAAACCCAAAAATAATAACATGATAGTGTATGTATTGTCAAACATTTTTTATTTTACCGCTTCTTCAAATCCCAGGACTTCCACGGTAAAATTCTGAAGGTTTTTGGGCAGATCTGAAAATACCAGCATGAACGGCATGGTATCCCCTGGATGCAGTTTTTCCGGGGTGTCTTCATTGCCTTTCGGTGCTTTCAGCCGGGCGGTGATATCGGCAACATTTCCGGATTTCAGGACCTCTTCAGAAACGATATTGCCGCAAAAGGCGGTCTGGGTCATGGCCGGAATCTTATCCTTCTGGAACAGGGTGCCTTTCACCTGAATATTGGTGTAGGGAATCTGGGCCGGATTTTCAATTTTACCGCTGATGATAAATATTTCCCCTGCTGCGTCATTGGTTACAAAACGGCCGGTCACACTTTTCTGGTCCGGGATCGGATCAGGAGCCGGGACCGGTTCCTGGGTTTTTTGGGGCAGGTACTGCTGGATAAACGGGATTTTTATTTCCGATAGAAACGGAATTTTATATCCCAGGCTGGTGGCGGCGACATACCCGCCTGCTGTCAGCAAAAAGAGCAGCAGCAGGACAAGGACCGGGGCACTCAGGGCGGACCTGGCTTTTTTTCTGGTTCTTTTTGCGGTTTCTGTCATCTCGTCGTCAGCGTCCAGGGGCTGGATCAGGGGGGCCCGGGCAGGCCGCCGGGGTGGGGGTTCTTCCTGACGCTGGGCATCACTGTCGGGAATCTCCCTGTCCTGGTCATCCAGGTCGGTCTCGTCATAATTTTCCAGAGCAATACCATCTTCGGGCTGAAAATCATCCGCTTCCAGGGCTTTTTCTTCCAGGGAGGTGTCCGGTATTTCATCTGGCGGCGGTGTTTCTTCCCGGGGTTCTGTGTCCTGGTCCAGCACCTCATCATAGGCGGAAAACTCTTTTTCCAGGTCAAAGTCCAGCGCCTCGGGTGCCAGATCTTCCCGGGAGGCATCCGCCTGCTCCAGATCCAGATCCTCTGTTTTCTCCTCTCCGTCTGTTTCCATCGCCAGCCCGAGATCCAGATCATCTGTGACATCCAGATCTTCATCAGAACCGGAAAACGGCTCATCATCAGCTGGTTCCTGCCGGGAATCCGAATCCAGGGTTTGAAAATCGATTTCACCGGATTCTTCGGTCTGTTCACCGTTTTCTGCCGGGATGTCCTGCCGGCTCTGGGTTTCTACCGGTTCCAGGTCTGCTTCATCAAACGCAATGTCTGCTTCATCAAAGGTGATCTCTTTTTCATCAAAGCTCAAATCAGGAGATTCGGATGTTTCGTCTTCTTCAAAGGAGAGACCGGTTTCCAGATCAAAATCATTGTCAGAATCCTCAAAACTGATCTCTATATCTGCCTGTGCTTTGTCCTGATCCAGGTCATCGTCAAAGTCGGTATCATCAAAGTCAAGGAGATCGGAGTCGGGGCTGTCTGATTCCTGGTCCCCGAATTCCAGCGCTTCGGGTGTCTGACCGGTTTGCTCGGAAGCATCGGCCCGGGTGTCCATGGCGGGGTGTGCCGGGGTTTCCAGGTCCAGGATGGCATCAGAAGCCGGGGGAAATGCGGTAAAGACATGTCTGCACAGGCTGCAACGGACCTTGGAACCTTCCTCCTTCAGTAAGGATTCATCGAGTCGGAAGCTTGTTGCGCACTCGTCACAGGTGATAATCATGGTGCATCCCCCTATATTTTTAGATCATATATTGCAGGCTTGTTTCTGTATTTTTCATTATAATCAAGTCCATAACCGACAATAAACCCTTTTTCAAGTGAAAAACAGGCATATTTTACATCTATTTTGCGTTTTCTGCGTTCATGTTTGTCAATAAGGGTACAGATATTCACAGATGCAGGGCTGAGCAGCGTCACAAATTCGACAATTTTACACAGGGTGGTGCCGGTGTCAACAATATCTTCCACCAGCAGGATATCCCGGTTTTTGAACTCCAGGTCAGGCTGTTTGGTGAATACAATCTGGCCGGTGGAAGAGGTGCCATCATAGGAAGATGCACCGATAAAATCGATGTCATGGTCCAGGCTGATCTGCCGGGACAAATCAGCCATGAAAATAAAAGCACCTTTTAAAATCCCCACCAGTATCAGGTCTTTGCCCTCATAGTCCATGGAGATCTGTTTTCCGATTTCCCGGATACGTGAGTGAATGGATTCCCGGGAAATCAAGGGGATAAAGTTGGGCATGTCAGTTTACAACCCTGTGGCTTTCAGTTCCTGTATCAGTTTTTTTTGTTTGTCCGTCAGTTTTTTCGGCATCTCTATATTAATCACAACAAACAGATCTCCGCAACCATTTCCTTTCATATGGGGAATGCCATGGTTGGGAAGGCGCATTTTGGCCTTGTTGCTGGTGCCTGCCGGAAGGGTGAGGTTCATGGTTTTTCCGGACGGGGTCGTCACCTCCAGCTTGTCCCCTAAAAGGGCCTGGGTCAGGCGGACGGTTTTTTCCAAAAACACATCATTGCCCTCAATGCTGTAGTCAGTGGAAGGAACAGGGTTGGATTTGATGTACAGATTCCCTGCAGGTCCGCCATTGGGGGAAGCCTCGCCCTTGCCCGGCAGCCGGATTTTTTTTCCCTTTGTCAACCCTTTGGGTATGGTGACTTCGATGGCATTGGCAGTACCGCCCTGACTGATGGTGATGGTTTTTTTGGTGCCGTTGATCAGCTCTTCCAGGGTCAGGGGGATCTCATATTCCAGATCATTGCCCGGGGTCCTGGGCTGGGCCCTCTGCTGGCCGAATCCCCCTCCCATGTTCTGAAAAAAGGGATTGCCCCCGGAGGAAAATCCACTGCGGCCTCTCGGACCTGCCTGGCCGAATGAGGCGGAAAATCCCCCCCTGCCGCCACCAAATCCAAACTCCTTGAGAATATCTCCCAGGTCGAAATTTCTGAAAATGTCTTCCTGGGAATACCGCTGCTGAAAATCAGCAGAACCGTATGTATCGTATTGTTTCCGCTTTTCAGGATCACTGAGTACGGCATAGGCCTCGCTGATTTTTTTGAACCTGTCTTCCAGGGCTTTATCCCCTTTGGTTTTGTCGGGGTGGTACTTCATGGCAAGTTTGCGGTAGGCTTTTTTTATTTCTGCCGCACTTGCAGATTTTTCGATGCCCAGAATTTTGTAATAATCATCAGCCATTTTTTCCCTCGCAAAAGTGTTACGGTAATTATTGCATATAATTTTTTTACGTTAAATGATAAGTGCCAACCGGTGCAAGTCAAGCGGATTTATGTTTGCCACAGGCAGCAATGGCCACCATGAGCACAGAGATGGCAGCAGGGGTCATGCCGTCGGTTCTGGATGCCTGTCCAAGGGATTTGGGCTGAATCTTTGTCAGTTTTTCCTTGATCTCATTGGACAGGCCGTGGGCCCGGGCATAGTCAAAATGGTCCGGGATTCTGATCTGTTCCAGGTCCTTGAATTTTTTGATTTCGTTGAGCTGGCGTTTGATATATCCCTCGTATTTGATTTCAATCTCCACCTGTTGTGCAGCCCGCACGAGTACCGGTTTCACAGGGGGGGATATGGCGGTCAAGCCGGCATAGCTGAGTTCTGCGCGTTTCAAAAGCTGTTCCAGTTTGACACCGGTGGTGATGGGGGTGCTGCCCAGGGAAACAAGCAGGTGGTTGGTTTTTTCATCAGGTTTGGCCACCGCAGTCCTGACCCGCTGGAGTTCTTTTTTTGTCTGGGCCGCAATATCCCTGCACACGGCCAGGCGGTCAGCCGCAATGAGACCGTAGTCACGGGCAATTTCCGCCAGGCGCAGGTCGGCATTGTCTTCTCTGAGCAATAGCCGGTATTCCGCCCGGGAGGTGAACATGCGGTAGGGCTCGGAGGTACCCCGGGTGACCAGGTCATCCACCATCACACCCAGGTAAGCCTGGGACCGGTCCAGGATAAGGGCCGGGCGCCCCTGGATTTTGCAGCCCGCGTTGGCACCGGCGAGCAGCCCCTGTGCACCGGCTTCTTCATAACCGGAGGTCCCGTTGATCTGGCCGGCCAGAAAAAGGCCGGAAATACGTTTGGTTTCCAGGGAAGGGGTCAGTTCCAAAGGATTGACATAATCATATTCAATGGCATATGCCGGCCGCATGATCTGTGCCTGTTCCAGGCCCTTTACCGACCGGACCATCTGGTACTGGATTTCCAGGGGCAGGCTGTTTCCCAGGCCTGATGCATAGATCTCTTTGGTATTGATCCCTTCGTATTCCAGGATGATATGGTGGCTGTCCCGGCCGGGGAATTTGACGATTTTGTCTTCAAAAGAGGGGCAGTACCGGGCAGACTGCCCTTTGATGTGGCCCCCGTACAATGCCGAGTATTTGAGATTTTCCCGGACAATATCATGGGTGGCCGGGGTGGTTGCCCCCATGAAACTGGGCAGCATGGGGGTGGTGATCTCTTTGGTGGTAAAGGAAAACGGGGTGGGGGCTTCGTCGGATTCGTGGCGTTTGAAAGCGGTGAAGTCAATGCTGTCTGCATGCAGCCTCGGCGGGGTTCCGGTTTTCATGCGGCCCGTGTCAAAGCCCAGGTCAGCCAGATGCCGGCCCAGATCAATGGATGCGAATTCCCCGGCC
>DATFJY010000009.1:0-3097 GCA_035268905.1 Desulfotignum sp. | reverse complement strand
CAGGCTTTTCCAGCCGTCCAGGAAAAAATTGCGGATCAGGTAATGCCGGAAAAGGGTGGTGCCGTCAGCAAACCGCATGGAAAATTGGTCTTCTATAACCTGCCGGACGGCAAATCCACAGGCCTGCAGCACAGACTCCAACTCCTTTCCTGACAGCCGCTTACTGCGGATCTGGTCTTTTATTTTTGCCATGGCATCCGCCAGGCCCTGCTCCAGGAGAACCGCTTCAAACACCTGGTAGAACTCGGACATGGTCTGCTCAGTATTCACGGCAATCACCAGCTGTCCTTCCGGCTTCATGACCCTGCGGCATTCCCTGAAGGTCTGGTGCACATCCGCCACATTGTTGGTCCCGTTGTTGGATACCACCAGGTCCACCGACCGGTCCGCAAAGGGCAGGACCTCTGCCATCCCCTGCACAGCAGACACTATGGGCAGATTGTACTCCTGTTTTTTATATGCCAGCCGCTTCAGCGGTCCGGCCAGCGGGTCCAGACCGATACACCGACTGGTTTCCCCGAACCTGGATGCGATTTCGATGATGGGAAACCCTTCCCCGCACCCGATATCCAGCACCGTGACATGCTTTCTGAAATGCAGCATATCCAGCAGTTTCAGGCCGAACGGTGCCGACCACAGGGGCAGTTCATCCATAAACACATTAAAATCATTCACAGGCATTTTCCTTTGGCTTTTTTGTGCCGCTCGCTATACCCCATACAGCATGAACAGGTTGATCCCGGATCTTCCCGGCGTCCGGCAGATGTTGCCGGTCAGTTACCAGCACCTTGCCTTCCAGAACCCGAACAGTTTGAGCCCGGCCACAGCTGCCAGCGCATACCCTGTCAGCACGACAAACAGGATACTGACATTCATCTGCGGCAGGGGAAAAATCACCAGGGTCAGCGGCAGCAGCACCAGGGCAAACGCATTGTACAACCCCAGTTCGGCTGCGGCCGGGGAAGTGAAATCCGGATCCACGATCCTGAGCAGCATCAGCCCGCTGGCACCGGTACCGGTGGCCGTACCAAAGATGGCCAGCATCCGCTCAAACCCATATTCGTCCAGTCTCCGCCCGAAATAGAGAACAAAACTGACGGTGATCAGGCCTGCAGTCAAAGACACCAGCAGAATCGGGACGATGTTTCCCCAGATGGCAGTGACCTTGACACCGGTCAGCGTGGCAATAATCATAAAATCCACGGAAACGCTGGTTATACGCCGCTGAACATTGTTGTCAAGATAATCTGTCAAATCCATTTTCCCGAGAATCCAGCGGATGATGATGGCGGTGAACATCCCCCACAAAAACATCAACCCGAATGCCAGTGCCTTGACCGATTCCGGCAGCAGGAATTCCATGAGCAGACACTCAAAATAGGTCAGCAAATAGACGGCCAGCACAACAGACAGTTGAAAGGCAAGGCCGTCCGCACTGCTGGAGTGGGTGGTCAGCTTTCCAGCCGGTTCTCCCATCTTTCTGGGATTCAACCCTTTGAGGATATCCCGGGAAAGCGCTCCGGTCTTTGCCGTGGTCAGTCCTTTGCGAACCCCCCAGTTGGCCAGCGGCACCCCCACCAGGCTGGCGATGAAAAAACCGATGGCAACAAAGCAGAGTCCAATGGAGACCGCATCCTTTATGTGGTAAGAATGTTCCCATACAGCAGCCAGTGCAACGGTTTGTCCGGGTCCCTGGGCAAAGCCGGTGCCAACCAGCATACCCAGGCCCGGCCAGATCGGTTTCCCGGTCATGAGGTTGCTCAGAAAGATGGCAGCCCCGCCCACAAGGCCCTGGATTGCAATAATCGCAACGTAAATACAGGCCATCCAGAGCATGCCGCGGACAATACTTTTGCGCATCGACCCGCTGTGGCCGGCTGCTGCCTCATCTGTTCCCGTCAATCCGATGGAAATAAAACTGATGGTGAACAGGTGAATAGCAAAGCTGACAAAGGTCTCATGGGGGATGTCACACCATCCGGCACTTTTACCGATAAATCCGATCAGTCCGCCAATAAGGGCTGCCGGAAATAAAAACCGCTGGAAAAAGCCGACCTTTGCCCTGAGAATCACGCCTGCCAGCAACATCACGGCAAGCCATCCAAAGGGTGCGAAAAACGGCATAAACGACTGCTGAACCATACCTCCTCCATACTACTGTTAGCAATGCACTGCGTACCAGGCCACAAAGAACCGGAAATTTTACCATTTTCCAAGCCTGTCCAAACGTAACCGGACATCTTCGTCCAGGGGGAACACAGGCCTTTCAATATGCACAAATGGAAACCGGGTAACATCGGCATGGGTCGGTCCCGGACCGCAGACCCATAACATGTGTCTGGCTATGGGACCGAACGCGGCCCGGAAATGCTGCCTGGATTTGATCAGCATATATTTTTTTTCTGCCGGGTTGATACCCATGTGGGTCAGGATGCCAAGATCGATGGCTTCCCCTCTTTTTTCCGTTACCATAATCTCCATGGATCCTGTGGACAGCACGGCCATGCGGCCCAGGGAGATGGTCAGCCCCTTGAGCATGGGCCCGGTCAGGGTGATCGGTTCATCGGAAACCGCCTTTACCGTCCCGCTGATCTGCAGGGGGTCGCTCACATAGTTGAGGAGCGGCACCTGGGTTTTTCCCCCCAGGGCCAGCGTCACCCTGCTGCCGACCCCGGCCGCAAACATGGCCCGGGCAGATGCCGGGTCAAAGACCGGTCCCACGGCCATATCCTCGAAACCCATGGATAGCGCCTCTTTGAGAACCGTCATGTCGGCACCGTATCCGCCGGATGAGGGAATGTCACCCGAATCCGCCATGATGACCGGTCCCTGATCCAGACTTTTGGCATATGCAAGAGATTTCCGGATGGGTTCTATCTGATAGATCAGATCATACCGGCTGTTCCATGCCGCTTTCAGCAGTTTTTCAGCTGCTGCAGCCCCTTTTTCAGGATTGTTGTCTGTAACGCATACAGCGGTCATACCATTCGGTGCAATGTCTGAAAAAGGATGTCCGCCTGACAGACCGGCGCAGAGGATCTCCGAATGATCTGCTTCCATCTGCTGCAGCATCTTAATCAGCTCTTCCATCGGCGGG
>DATFJY010000008.1:0-18715 GCA_035268905.1 Desulfotignum sp. | reverse complement strand
TCAAACCTCATATCTCACTACTTTCATATAAAAAAATGTTGCAACAGAAAAAAGGAGCAGGCCCATGGGGCTGACATATATGGAAGCATTCCGGGATGCAGATCTGGCAAAATCTTTGATAACATCTATCTGCCAGGAGAGTGAAAAACCGTTGCGCCTCATGGAGGTGTGCGGCACCCATACCATGGCTGTTTTCCGCCATGGCATCAGAAGTGTGCTGCCGGACAGCATCACCCTGTTGTCCGGGCCGGGGTGCCCTGTCTGTGTCACGGCTCAGAAGGATATTGATGCGTTTGTGGCATTTTCCCGGCTGGACGATGTGATTGTCACCACCTTCGGGGACCTGATGAAAGTGCCGGGATCCGGCACCACCCTGTCCGGGCAGAAAGCTGCAGGCGCGGATGTGCGGATTGTGTACTCTGTGTTTGACGCCGTGACCATCGCAAAGCAGAACCCCGAAAAACAGGTGGTGTTCTGTGCGGTGGGGTTTGAAACCACCATCCCCACCATTGCCGCAGGCATCCTCATGGCAGAAGCACAGCATCTGGACAATTTTTGCATCCATTCTGCCAACAAACTCACCCCGCCGGCCCTGGCCGCCCTCATGGAAACCGAGGGCGTGGATATTGACGGGTTTATGCTTCCCGGCCATGTGTCCGTGATCACTGGTACAGATGCATACCGGCCTGTGGTTGAAGCCTACCAGATCCCTTCGGTCATCGCCGGGTTTGAGCCTGTTGATATTTTACAGGCCATCCGCATGCTGGTGCTGCAGAATGAGACAGGCAGGCCGGCTCTGGAAAACGCCTATACCCGTGCGGTTACAGACCAGGGAAATCCTAAGGCAAAGGCGGTCATGCATCAGGTGTTCACCCTTTGTGATGCTGTCTGGCGGGGCATCGGCACTATTGCCGACAGCGGCATGCAACTGAATGCCGGTTACAAAAAATTTGATGCAGGTGCCAGATTCAACCTGGACCTGCCTGCGGTTTCCGAGCCCAGAGGATGTGCCTGCGGTGATATCCTCATGGGATTGAAAACCCCGGATGCCTGCGCCCTGTACAAACGTACCTGCACCCCCATGACCCCGGTGGGTCCCTGCATGGTATCCAGCGAAGGGGCCTGCGCCGCCTATTACAAATACAGCTGTTAGCGTTTAGCTGTTAGCTGTTAGTGTTTAGCCGTTAGCGTTTAGCTGATGACTGAGTACTGACCGCTTTCATATAAAAACACTTATGCCCTGGCGGGCTCGACAAAGTATGAAGCGTTGGCCGGTGGTAACAGCAGTGGAAATTCTATTTACTGGAAGCGAATACTTGCGTACTAACAGCTAATAGCTAACAGCTAACAACTAACAGCTTTCACATAAAAGGACAGACAATATGACTTCTGATGATACTGTTTCACTGGACCATGGTGCCGGCGGCAAAGCTTCCCATGCCCTGTTTTCTGAGATAATTCTGCCGCTGTTTCACAATGACCAGCTGGCACAGCAGGATGACGGGGCCGTATGTGAGGTGCCGGCAGGCCGCCTGGCGTTTTCCACCGATTCCTATGTGGTGGACCCCATTTTTTTCAACGGCGGCAATATCGGGGATCTGGCCGTCAACGGGACAGTGAATGATATTGCCATGTGCGGGGCCCAGCCCCTGTTCATCAGTGTGGGCCTGATCATTGAAGAGGGCCTGCCCAAAAAAGATCTGCAGAAAATTCTAAAAACCATGGCCCGGGCCGCAGACCAGGCAGGGGTCAAAATTGTCACAGGGGACACCAAGGTGGTGCCCCGGGGCAAGGCAGACAAAATTTTTATCAACACATCCGGGATCGGTATTATTCCGGAAGGGGTGAATGTCTCGGGAACCAGGGCGTTGCCAAAAGACAAAATCATTATCAGCGGCACCATAGCTGATCACGGCATGGCGATTCTCAATGCCAGAGAGGGCCTGGCATTTGAATCAGATTTGAAAACCGATTCCGCCCCGTTACACGGCATGGTGAAATCCCTTCTGGATGCAGGCTGTGAGATTCATGTGCTGCGTGATCCCACCCGGGGAGGGCTGGGCACCACCCTCAACGAGATCGCGGCCGGTTCCCGGGTGGGTATCACCCTTTTTGAGTCTGCTTTGCCTGTAAAAGGGCAGGTCAAGGGGATGTGTGAGCTGCTGGGATTTGATCCGCTGTATATTGCCAATGAGGGCAAACTGATTGCCATTGTGCCGGAACATGATGCCGGCAGGGTGCTGGACATTATTCAGGCCGATCCCTTCGGCACAGATGCTGCCATTATCGGAGAGGTGACTGACCATCTTCCGGGAAAGGTGTTTCTGGAAACCGCCATCGGCGGCCGGCGCATGGTGGACATGCTCACTGGCGAGCAGCTGCCCCGTATCTGTTAGTGCGATGCATCCCCGGGTTGCGCCTTGATCAGCGCAGCCCGGGATAGGGGTATTTTCAGACGGGGTTCCAGGCAACACGGGATTGTACTGCCTGCCAAATCATTCACTATCGCGTATTGAGAATGTCTGTTATGTGCTTTCTGGCCGTATCCATGAAGGCGGGTAAGGCCCTGGCAAGGGTCGGGGTAAGTGCCGTGCCCCAGTCGATCTTTTCAGGCTGAATTCCGATGACCCGCAGATAGGGGCGGTGTCCCCGCATCTGGGCCATGCCCAGAGAATCCAGCAGATCAATGTCATGCAAAGACAGCATCTGTTTTTCATCTTTGCGCAGATCGCTTTCCTCCAGGCAGAAGATGGTGCCCGGCGCATGACCGGCCCTGACAATGTCCAGTACCAGTATGTTTTCATAGTTTTCAAACAGGTAAAAGATATCCTGGGTAAAGGTGCCGCCGTCTATGAAATCCACCTGGTCAGGGTATGGGTTTTCTTTTAAGAAAGCATGCACGGCATGCACGCCGATGCCCTCATCCATGAGAAGGATATTGCCCACACCCAGTACCAGCAGTTTTTTCATAGGTTTAATAAGACGGGGTCAGAAGTTAACTTCTGACCCCAAGAGAATAAAGGGTTACAGAGGAACTTCTACTTTAACGGTCCGACCGGTGTCTGCGTCCAGCACGTGGACGGCGCAACCCAGTCAGGGGTCGAAGGAGCGGATGAGCCGCCCCACATTCACCGGGTTTGCCGCATCCGGTACTGGTACACCGATGAGGGCCTCTTCAATGGGGCCTCTCTGTCCCATGTCATCCCTGGGGTTGGCGTTCCAGA
This sequence comes from Desulfotignum sp., assembly GCA_035268905.1. Classification (GTDB taxonomy): domain Bacteria; phylum Desulfobacterota; class Desulfobacteria; order Desulfobacterales; family Desulfobacteraceae; genus Desulfotignum. The sequence continues at coordinate 15,491 of DATFJY010000008.1, read as the reverse complement.
TGGTGGCGGATGTCACCTGGTAGTTGGCAATTTTCCGGTCTTTGATGTCAATGTAGTGGAGCAGGGCCCCCCTGGGGGCTTCTGTCATGCCAAGGCCTTCCGCAGACTGGGGAATATCTGCCGGTACAAAGGTTTCTTTGCCGGGCTGGGCCTGGGAGAGCCATTCTTCCACAGCCATGGCAACCAGAGCGGTTTCTTCGGCCCGGGCCACATGGCGGCCCAGAATGGAGAAACAGGCATCCCCGATATCCCGCAGGTGTGTAACACCAAGTTTTTCCCGGCCGGTTTTGGACAGCGCAGGATTGGTGGCCCACATTCTGGCAAGCGGTCCGCCTTCATGGGGTTTGCCGTTGTACCGGGGTGATTTGATAAAGCTGTATGCACCCCGTTTGTTTGGATCAGGCAAGGTCTTGCCCTGGGTGGGGTTCAGCCCTGTGGTGGAGTCTTCAAACCATGAGTATTTTACAAATTCCCGAATCATTGCCGGGTTGACTTCATAGTCCTTTCCGTCAGTATACACCCCGGATTTGAGAAGGGTATTGCCGTTGTTGTCCAGGGGGAACACCCCCCAGGAAACCATGTTCTTATGGCCCACCCCTGTCTTGAGCAGGTCGCCGTATGGGCCGGCCAACAGGTAGACAAGGGGAATATATTTTTCCAGGACAAATTGTTTGACCTTTTTGAACCGTTCTGCATAGGCATTCAAAGCTTCCCTGGTGGGTATCTCGGTGGAACCGCCCACCACGATACCCTGGACATGGGGCATTTTGCCGCCCAGAAGGGCCACCATTTCATGTAATATTTTACGGATCTCCAGGGCCTCCAGGTACTGGCCCACGGCCACGTCATTCAATTCCTTGGGCAGCCGTACATCATTTTGGGTATATCTGGGAACAAACGGGGCCGTGTCAGGGCCATTGACATAATCCAGGGCAGCCAGGTGGTAAAAGTGCAGGATATGGGACTGCAGATAGTTGGCGCCCAGGATCAGGTTTCTGGCGATCCGCCCGTTGTCCGTCAGTTCCACGCCGAATGCATCATCCAAAGCCAGGGCCGATGCCGTGGCATGGGCTGTGGGGCATACCCCGCAGATTCTCTGGGTGATCTGGGTGGCATCCCTGGGATCCCTGCCGATGAGGATCTGTTCAAATCCCCGGTACATGCCGCCGGTGATATGGGCGTCCACCACCCGGCCGCCGGCGACTTCAACTTCTGCTTTCAGGTGCCCTTCGATCCGGCTGATCGGATCGATGGCGATTTTTATTTTTTTATCAGCCTGGGCTGGTTCAGTTTGTGGTTTACAGCCTGCCATGTTAAAACCTCCTTGGTTTCAGTATATAGAATACAATGCGCATCCATTCCATTTGATTAATAAGCGGGTTCATAAAACGGTGACATTGCATCGGGAAAGCCCGGTTCCACGCAGCCGATGCACACGGCATTGTCCACACACCAGTTCATGCCTGAGTTCCATTTCCGCTTGTAGCAGTCTGCATAGGTATCCGGACCTTTACATCCCACATCCATTCTGCACCCCATTGGATCGGACAGGCTCATGGACATGAAGGCTTCGTCATAGTCTTCCAGTCTGGGGCAGTTGTCATGAATATTGTTGCCGAAAAACAGTTTGGGCCGGCCGTCATAATCCAGCTCCGGAATTCCGCTTTCCAGCAGGTGAACAATGGAACCTACAATCCAGTCCGGATGGGGTGGGCATCCCGGGATATTCACCACAGGGGTGGTGATGTTTTTTGTCTTTAAAAAAGCCATGACACCGGTGGCGCCTGTCACATTGCCTTTTGCCGCAGGAATTCCGCCGTATGTAGCACAGGTACCGATGGCCAGAATAGAACTGGCCATGGGGCCCAGTTCCTGGACCAGGCCCGTCATGGTGATTTCTCTGTGTTCGATTTCGCCTAAAATGCAGTATTTGCCGTTATGCGCTACAGGAATGGCGCCTTCTATCACCAGAGAAAATCTGCCATTGTATTCGTTGGCAACGTCATATACATGTTTCATGGCATTTTCTCCTTCAGCTACCCCCACTGTGGGGTGGAACTGAAGACTGATTACCTTGAGCAGGATATCGGCAATGGACGGATCCACACTGTTCAACAGAGACACGGAACAGCCGGTGCATCCCTGTCCCTGGATCCAGATCACCGGGTGGCGTTGCAGGCCTTTTTCCAGGGCCTGGATCAGGGCCGGATTGAACATTTGGGAAATACCGATACCAGCGGCGGTTCCTGTAAGGGTCTTTAGAAAATTCCGCCTGGAAATTCCTGTTTTTTCCGGTTGCACATCCGGCAACACTTGTTTGTCTTTCACGGGCACCTCCTTGATGCTGTTAAAAACATGGTTGACGCTTTTACCTGTTTTCAGGTTTCCGGCAGGGCCAAAAACCTTTGCTGCAGTAAAAAAACTGTTAAATAACGCATTTGGACCAGTGGTCGGTTTAGTTCCGTTTGGCGCTGGGCATTGCCCCGACAAGTGCGCTATCAAATTATCCTGTATGGATATAAATTGGGTACAATCTTATATAAGGGTAAATAGGTATAATGTAACCCCGGACTTGTCAATGAAAAAATAGAAAATATCAATTTGAAGACATCGCAGAAATTTGTCAATAAAAAATTTCCAGGTCCGGAATGGGCATCAGCCGTTTTTCAGGCCCCAGGCAGACCAGTTCCAGGGTGCAGGTAACCGCAGGCTTTCTGCCCTGTGGCCGCCAGGCTTCATGGAAAAAGACCACCCGGTAGTCACCCTGTTTTTCCCATGTGGTCCTGATTTCCAGCAGATCCCCGAAAACCGCACCATCCTGATACCGCAGATCAGCCGTGTACACGGCAAATCCGACCCCGTCCCTGTGCCACATGTCAGACAACCGCTGTATGCCGATGATGTCTTCTCTGGCCCTTTCAAAGAATTTCAGGTAATTGGCATGGTAGACCACACCGGAATGGTCGGTGTCTTCATAATAGATCCGTGCCTTGAAAATATGGGGATCTGGCTGGGGCATAGGGCTTTTTCCTGTTGCTTTCGCCGTGCTGCTGCTTTGGGTTTTTTATCAATCCAAAAAAAATAGATAATAGATAAAAGATAAAACAAACGCAAGCCTGGATCGGAGTCAAAAATAAATCAAGGGCCCGGAGGTCAAACAGGCCCTTGATTTTGGAAAGGAACTTACATAAAGACAATTTCAGGTGGAGGTGCCCGTCAATCATGGCATGAAATTGTCTTTGGCCTGCTTGATATCAGGAAAATATCCATGCAGCAATACCGATTTATACCTATTTTTGAAAATAAAATACGGTATATTTCAGTCTGGGCTTTTTTTTTGGGGTTTTTCCCAATCTTTTTCCCATTTTTTGTTGTGCCCGAAAGGGCATGACCGCTATTCAAGAAATGCCAGACCCTGCCGTATGGCAAATTTGGTGAGCCTGGCGGTTGTTCTGATGTCCAGTTTGTTCATGATATTTTTTCTGTGCTGCTCCACGGTCCGTGTACTGATTCTCAATGTTTCGGCGATTTTCCTGCTGGTGAGTCCGTCGGCAATACATCGTAAAATCTGGGATTCTCTCCTTGTCAGGGGATTTTCAGGCGAAATCCCTTGACAGAAAAAAGGATGCCGTGCCATGTGCATAACATACTCCAGCACCTCATCGCAAAAGCAGGGTTTTCCAGAAAATATTTTGTGGATGGCATCAATGAGTTCCCCGGCTGAACAGGTCTTTGTCAGATACCCGGCAGCCCCGGCTTGCATCATGCCTGCCACGTAAATTTTGTCTTTGTACATGGAAAGGCAGAGCACCTTTACGGCCGGATTGTTGTCAAGAATCTGACGGGTAGCATCCATGCCGCTGCAGTCAGGCAGACTGATGTCCATCAGGACAATATCAGGATGGTGTCTTTCTGCAAGAAGGATGGCTGTATGACCATTTTCCGCTTCATAGACAGGAGATATTGTTTTGTCTTTTTCAAGACTGGATTTCAGACCATCCCGCACCAGGCGGTGGTCATCTACAATGAGTACAGAAATAGTTTCAGTTGTCCGCTTCATAACATTCTGCACATCTCCGTGACAAAAGTCAGGCTTCCATAGGCTTTTGCATGGCAGTTACAAAGACCGGAATATACTGCCAACACTTTAAGGATCTAATCGTTCAAATATATTTTCGTATATACGCAGCTTACCCAAACTTTCCATACCATGGTTTTTGTATAATTGCAGCTGTTTTTTTGTTTTTTTATAATGAACCGCGCAGAGTAAGGCGTAAAATCATTGTGGAAACAGGATATTTTGCATTATATGTTTGATTGACAAAAGCAATCTTGGACGGTACATTTACATAAGATAAAAAGTTTCAGAGATTACCAAGGAGACATCCCATGAAAGACCATACCCCCAGGCTGCTGGATGCGTTGGATGCGTTTGAAGACGGTATCTATATCGTCAGCGAAGACTTTACGGTGGAGTACATGAACCGGTTCATGAAAGACCTGTTCGGGGAAGGGATGGGGGAAAAATGTCATAAGGTGCTGCTGAATCTGGACACCCCTTGTGAATGGTGCAATTACAAAAAGATATTTGACAAAAACGAGACCCGCCATTCTGAAATTTTTCTGGAGTCTGTGGGGAAAAACTTTGCCCTGTCCGAGATACCGGTGACCAACCGGGACGGCACCCGGTCCAAGCTTTCCATCTACAGGGATATTACCCTGCGCAAAGAACAGGCGGCCCGGCTCAAATCATCCATGGAAAGTTACCAGCGCCTGTTCAAACATGTGGGGTGCGGGGTTTATATCTCCAGCAAACAGGGCCGTTTTCTGGATGTCAATCCGGCCCTGCTCAAAATTCTGGGATACCATGACAAAGATGAGTTTCTGGCGCTGGATCTGGCCAGGGATGTATTTCTCAAGCCGGAGGACAGGAAGAAATTTCAGCGGATTATCGAAAAAAAAGGCCGGGTGGTGGATTATGAGGTGAAATGGCGGCGCAGGGACGGTCATATCATCGATATTCTGTTGACGTCCAATGTACGGTATAACGCAGAAGGCAAAATTTTGGGGTACGAAGGCATTGTGGTGGATGTCACCGAGCGCAGGAAAAGCGAAAACCAAATCAGGGCGGCCCATGATTTTCTGGACAATATTATCTCCTGCTCGCCCAATGCCATCATGGCCATGGACATGACCGGGAAAATCATTCTCTGGAACCAGGGGGCGGAAGAGTTGTTTGACCTGCCTGCCGAAGATGTCCTGGGCCGCATGACTGTTCAGCAGATCTATTCCAAAGCGGTGGCTGCAGAGGTCACACAGATGATGCGGGACCCCAAATACGGGGGAGTGGGCCGGTTGAATTCCTATCCATTGACCTTTGAACGCCGGGACGGCCAGGTGGTGGACGGCAATTTGTCCGCCTCTTTTCTGTATGATGAAAAAGGAAAAGAAACCGCTTCAGTGGCGCTTTTTGTGGATCTGCGGGAACGTCTCGAAACCGAGCGGGAACTGTCCGAAGCCCGTCAGCACCTGCTCCAGTCGGAAAAACTGGCAGCCATGGGACGGCTCACCTCCCAGGTCGCCCATGAGCTCAACAACCCGCTGTTCGGTATCATGAATACCCTTGAGCTGATGAAAACCGAGATCCCGCCTTCCAACAAACGGCGGAAACTGCTGGACATGTCCCTGTCAGAAACCATCCGACTGGCAGACATGCTCAAAAAAATGCTGTCCTTTTCAACACCGGACGAGGCGGAACGGTCGGCACTGGATATCAATACAATTATCGAAGAGTTAATGGTGCTTTATGAAAAACAGTTCCGGGAAAACAGCATCAAGGTGACCCTGGACCTGGTTCCGGACCCTGGCCTGATTATGGCCTCCCGGGACCAGCTGCGCCAGGTGTTCATTAACATGTTTTCCAATGCCATGTATGCCATGCCTGATGGCGGGAATCTGACAATCACCACCCAAATGAACCAAAAAATGCTCCACATCGTGATTGTGGATACCGGCACTGGCATCAAGCCCGAGCACCTGAAAATAATTTTTGATTCCTTCTTCACCACCAAAACCGACAGTGTCAAAGGGGTGGGACTGGGACTTTCTGTCTGCTATGGATACATCAAGGACCATGACGGAGACATTACCGTGGATTCCAAATACGGGGAGTGGACCCGGTTCACCATAAAACTCCCACTCATGTAGTTTAGATGAAAGGTGTTAGCTGTTAGCTTTTAGTTGTTAGTAGGCAATTATTCGCTTCCAGCAAACAAAATTTTCCCTGCTGTTACCACCGGCTAGCGCTTTCAAACTTTGTTGTGCCCGCCAGGGCATGGGCGTTTATATGGAAGCCGTCAGCCGTCAGCCGTTAGTAGGCAGTCATCACATGCCCTATATCTTGTCCTTCCCGGGCTTCGTGGTAAAATTCAGCAGATCCATGACATTGACGGCATCCTGACAGAACGCTTGCCGCTTTGGGTTCAGGTGTATTCCCTTGTATGCTTTGGCAAAAGGCAGAAAAATCAGTACCTGATGTTGCTACAGTTATTTTATTTATTTTATTTATTATTTTTCTATTGACAGATGGAATTTAATATAATAATAGTAAAAACTATAAACCATCAATGCAAAGGAGGCATTATGGAAAACACATTGACTGTATTCACGGCCAGCAAGTACTGCAATGTTTCGTCAAAAACCATTATCAACTGGGTGGAAGCCGGTCACATCAAGGCCTACAAAACCGTGGGCGGGCATCGCCGCATCAAAAAAACGGATCTGGAATCTTTTATGCGGGAGCAGGGGATCCCCATTCCCGAAGAAAAAGAGGAGACCACCCGGAAAAAGATTCTGGTGGTTGACGATGACATGATCATTGTGGAGTCCATTGTTCAGTCCCTGGAGGAAGATGAATATGATTATGAGGTCATTTCCGCTTCCGACGGATTCGAAGCCGGGCTTCAGGTCAATCATTTCAAGCCGGACCTCCTGATCCTGGATATCATGATGCCGGACATCAAAGGGTATGAGGTCTGTAAAAAAATCAAGACCGGTGCGGAAACAAAAGACACAAAAATCATTGTGCTGTCAGCCTATCTGGATGATGAAAAATTCGCCCAGATGAAGGAAAATGGTGCAGATATCTGCTTTTCCAAGCCGCTGCCCCTGCACCAGCTCAAGGAAGAAGTCGCAAAATTGCTTGGACTAAAATAACAAGGAGGCGGATCATGAATTTAAAAGAATCTTTGGAAAAAAAGAGATTTGTTGTGACCTCTGAGGTTCAGGCACCCCTTGGCGATGATGAGCCCGAAGCGCTGGTGACGAACCTGAGCAAGATCAGGGGGAGAGTGGACGGTGTGTCTGTCTCAGATGTGGAGCTGGAAGGCGTGGTGGGAGACAGCATTCTGACCTGTGATTTATTGAAAAAAAACCGGTTCAATGCCATCTACCAGACCACCACCAGGGACAAGAACCGGTACCAGCTGCAGAAGGATTTGACCAATGCATATGATATCGGCGTGGACAACCTGCTGGTATTTACAGAAGACTACCGGATTTCCGGGGACAGCCTCCAGGAATCCATGTTTTTTCATGTGGATTCCGGCAAGCTGGGATCAGTGCTGGATCATCTGCGCCAGGGCGTGACCATCGAGGGCAATGAACTGGATAAACAAGTGGACTTCACCCTGGGATCCGGCGTGGAAACCCCCTGGGGTAAGCAGATGGCCAAACGGGGCATGGAGGAGATGGAGGATATGCTCAACGTGGGGGCAGGCTATTTTCTCACCACCCCCATCTTTGACGTGGACCAGTTTGAAAAGTTCATGAAACAGGTGCAGCCCTTCCGGGTGCCGGTGATCGCCGAGGTGATGATCCTGCGCACCGCCGGCATGGGCAAATTTTTAAACCGCCACTTCAAATCCGGGCTGGTGCCGGAATGGGTGATCCAGAAGCTGCTGGATGCGCCGGACAAAACCCGTGCCAGCATCGAGCTGTTTGCAGATACGGTCAACAGTTTGAAAGATATCTGCCAGGGGGTGCATATCGTCACCATCGGCGGGGAGGACAAACTGGCCCAATATCTGAATGCAGCCAAACTAAGATAAATACGATTTAGACAGGGGGGCGAAAAACATGGCAGAGGCAATCAAGATCGACACCCTGGATTGTGAACTCAAAGAGGCGGTGCTGGACAAAATACCGGATGCAAATTTTGACCTGTGCCTGACCTGCGGCACCTGCACCGGCGGGTGTCCGGCATCGGAACAGTTCGGCATGGATCCCAGAAAATTGATCCGCATGCTCAATTTCGGCATGGACGAGGAGATCCTCAAATCGGACTGGAAATGGGTATGTTCCATGTGTGGGCGGTGCCAGCTGGCTTGTCCCATGAACATCAATATCCCCAAGCTCATTTACAGCATCAGGGCAAAAATGGCCAGGGAAAAACGCCCCAAGGGCATTCTGGGTTCCTGCGACCAGCATATCAGAACCGGCTCCGCCATGGGCGCGGCCAAGGAAGACTTTACATTCACGGTGCTGGATGTGGCCGAAGAGATCAGAGAAGAGCACCCCGGGTTTGAAGACCTGGAGGTGACCGTGGACCGGGTGGGGGCCCAGATGGTGCTCAACCAGAATTCCAGGGAACCGGTGACAGAACCCGAGGAGATGGGACCTTTGTGGAAGGTCCTGCACACGGTCGGGGCGGACTGGACCTATCCGTCGGTAATGTGGGCCGGGGAAAACTACTGCATGTTTCTGGCCGACGATGAAGGCTGGCGGTATATCATCGAGGAGTTTGTCCTGCATGTGGACAACAACCTGAAAAGTCCCCTGGTGGTCAACACCGAGTGAGGGCACTCCTATTTTGCAATCCTGGAGGGATTGCGCAAATACAAGATACCCCACAAATTCGAGCTGACCACCATTATTGAACTCTACGCCCAGTGGATCAGGGAAGGCAAACTCAAGGTCAATGCCGACTGGAACAAAGATATCGGTGCGAAATTCACGGTCCAGGACCCCTGCAACATCGCCAGAAAAAGCGGGTCCAACAAAATCGTGGATGACCTGCGGTTTGTGGTGAAAACCGTTGTGGGCGAAGAAAATTTCATCGATACCGTGCCCAGCCGCATGAACAATTTCTGCTGCGGGGGCGGGGGCGGGGCCCTGCAGGCAGGCTTCCCGGAACAGCGGCGGGCCTACGGCCGGATCAAGTACAACCAGATCATGGCCACAGGGGCGGATTACGTCATTGCCCCCTGCCACAACTGCCACGGCCAGATCGAGGATATCGGCCACCATTACGGGGGCAATTACCATGTGGTCCATCTGTGGACCATCATCTGCCTGGCCCTGGGGGTTTTGGCGGAAACCGAACGGACCTATCTCGGGCCGGACCTGGCCGAAGTGGGACTTTAATAGAGGAGGGATGACATGACCGAAATAGAAAAAGGATCGGTAATGGTGGTTGGTGCCGGTATTGCCGGTATCCAGGCGTCCCTGGATCTGGCGGATTCCGGGCACCTGGTGTATCTGGTGGACAAAAATACCGCCATCGGCGGCACCATGGCCCAGCTGGACAAAACCTTTCCCACAAATGACTGCTCCATGTGCATCATTTCTCCGAAACTGGTGGAAGCCGGGCGCCATTTGAATGTGGAGCTGCTCACCATGAGTGACATTACGTCTGTGGAAGGAGAGGCCGGTAATTTCACCGTGACCTTACAGGAAAATCCCCGGTACATTGACATGGAAAAATGCACCTCCTGCGGGGAATGTGCCAAGGTGTGCCCGGTGGACCTGCCCAACCGGTTTGATGAAAATCTCCAGGACCGAAAGGCTGCGTTTAAATTGTATCCCCAGGCCATGCCCTCTGCCTGGGCCATCGAAAAAACCGACACCGCCCCCTGTCGTCTGACCTGTCCGGCCGGGCTCAATGTTCAGGGCTATGTGCAGATGGTCAAGGAAGGCAAGTTCAAGGAGAGCCTGGAGATCATCATGGAACAGCTGCCTTTGCCCGGGGTGCTCGGCCGGGTCTGCCCCCATGAATGTGAGGATGCCTGCCGCAGATGCCAGAAGGATGCGCCCGTGGCCATAAGAGACCTCAAGCGCCTGGCAGCGGACAGTTTCGATCCCAGGGAGGTGGAGATTCCCTGTGATCCGAAAATCAATAAGAAGGCCGCCATTGTGGGCGCAGGCCCTGCCGGGCTGTCCGCCGCCTTTCACCTGGCAAAAAAAGGGGTGGATGCCGTGATTTTCGAGGCGATGCCCAAACCCGGCGGCATGCTGCGGGTGGGCATCCCGGACCACCGCCTGCCCCCTTCTGTGCTGGACAAGGATATTGAAGTGGTCACCAACCTGGGGGTGGAAATAAAGTGCAGCACCCGCCTGGGAGCGGATTTTACCGTGGACAGCCTGCTGGCGGACGGGTGCGATGCCGTGTTCCTGGCCCTGGGTGCCCATAAAGGCATAGACCTGGGCATTCCCGGCGAAGACCTGACAGGGGTGCGCCAGGGCGTGGACTTTTTGCGGGAGCTCAACCTCACCGGCAAAACACAGGTGGGGAAAAATGTCGGCATCATCGGCGGCGGCAATGTGGCCATCGATGTGGCCCGGTCGGCTGTCCGCATGGGAGCGGACAATGTCACCATCATCTACCGCCGTACCAGAAAGGAGATGCCGGCCTGGGAAGAGGAGATATGTGCGGCGGAAGTCGAAGGGGTAGATATCACTTATCTGGCAGCCCCCCAGAAGGTCCTGGAAAAGGATGGACAAGTGGCGGGCCTGCGGGTCATCAAAATGGCACTGGGGGAACCCGATTCCTCGGGCCGGCGCCGGCCCGTGCCCGTTCCGGGCAGTGAATATGACCTTTCCATTGACCAGCTCGTTTGTGCCATCGGCCAGCAGCCGGATATATCGGTTCTGGAAGATCTGGCGGATGTGAAGATCTCCCGGTGGAACACCACCGAGGTGGATCCGGTCACCCTGGAGACGGACAAACCCGGCGTGTTTGCCGGCGGGGATCTCCAGACAGGACCCGGGGTTGCCATCGGCGCGGTGGCCGCCGGCATGGAGGCGGCGGAATCCATCTTCCGGTATCTCACCGGCAAAGATATGGCAGCGGGCCGGGATGTGCCGGTAATAGAAGAACCAGTTTACCGGCCGGTGGATGAAGAAATGCCAAAAGAAAACCGGTATAAAATGCCGGAACTGGCCGTTGACAAACGGGCCGGCAATTTTGATGAAGTGGAGCTGGGATATGGGGTGGAGGACGGGCAGAAAGAAGCGGCAAGGTGCCTGAACTGCGGGTACTGCTCCGAGTGCATGCAGTGCGTGGATGCCTGTCTGGCCAATGCGGTGGACCATTTTATGACCGGTCACACCCGCAGGGTCCAGGTGGGGGCCATTATCATGGCACCGGGGTTCACCCCCTTTGCACCCAAAGAAATGGTCACCTACTGCTACGGCCATAGCCCCAATGTCATGACCTCCCTGGAATTTGAACGGATCCTGTCTGCCTCCGGGCCATTTGCCGGCCATCTGGTCCGGCCGTCGGACAAAAAAGACCCCAAAAAGATCGCCTGGCTCCAGTGCGTGGGTTCCAGGGATATCAACAAAGGGGACAATGCCTACTGCTCCGGGGTGTGCTGCATGTATGCCTCCAAGCAGGCGGTGATCGCCAAGGAACATGCAGATTATGACCTGGACTGCGCCATCTTCTATATGGACATGCGCACCCATGGCAAGGAGTTTGATAAATACCAGATGCGGGCCGAAGATGATGCCGGGGTCCGGTATGTGCGATCGCGTATCCATTCGGTGTTTCCGGAACCAGGGGACCGGTACCGGCTGGTGTATGCCACCGAAGCCGGGAACCTGGCAGAGGAGATCTTTGACATGGTGGTATTGTCCATAGGGCTTTCTCCCAACACAGATGCCCTGGTGCTGGCGCAGAAAACCGGTATTGACCTGAACGCCCATGGATTTGCACAAACTTCGGATCTGACGCCTGTGGCCACATCCCGGGAGGGGATTTATGTGTGCGGCACCTTTCAGGAACCCAAGGATATCCCGGCATCGGTCATGGAAGCATCTGCAGCAGCAGCCACCGCCTCCATGGCCATGTCAGGGGAAAGGTGGTCCCTTACCCGGACCAAAGACCTGCCCCCGGAAACCGAGGTGGCCGGGGCATCCCCCCGCATCGGGGTGTTTGTGTGCAACTGCGGCATCAATATCGGCGGGGTGGCGGATGTGCCGGCTGTGCGGGACTATGCCAGAACCCTGCCCTTTGTGGTGCATGTGGAGGACAACCTGTTCACCTGTTCCCAGGATGCCCAGGACCATATGAAGCAGGTGATCGTGGAAAATGACATCAACCGGGTGGTGGTGGCATCCTGCTCTCCCCGGACCCATGAGCCGCTGTTCCAGGAGACCATCCGGGATGCCGGGTTGAACAAATATTTGTTTGAAATGGCCAATATCCGGGACCAGAACACCTGGGTCCACATGAATGCACCGGAGAAAGCCACAGAAAAAGCCAAAGACCTGGTGCGCATGGCTGCGGCCAAGGCCGCGTTCGTGGAACCGTTGCACCAGGTGAGCCTGCCCATTAAAAAATCCCTGCTGGTGGTGGGGGGCGGTGCAGCCGGCATGGAAGCCGCCCTGATGGCGGCTTTCCAGGGCGTGGATGTCCACCTGGTGGAAAAAACCGGGGCGCTTGGCGGCATTGCCCGGCACCTGAACACCACCTGGCAGGGGGAATCCATATCTGATTACCTGGAAACCCTGGACAGAAAAATTCGGGAAAATCCGGCCATTACCCTGTACATGAACACCGAGGTGAAACATACCACAGGGTCCATGGGCAATTTTGTCACCACCCTGGCGCAGGGGGGGGATGCGGACAGTTCTGTGTCTTCAGGCCGGGCAGATGAAGGTTTGACAGATGCAGATCCGGCAGATGGAAACGCCCCGGGCCAGGAAACCGTGATTGCACACGGGGCAGCTGTCATCGCCACCGGCGGCAGGGAATATACCCCCACCGAATACCTGTACGGTGATCACCCGGATGTCCTGACGCACCTGGACATGGATGCGGCCTTCAGAGAAAACGATGACCGCATTGCAAAGGGCCGGTCTTTTGTGTTCATCCAGTGTGTGGGGTCCAGAAACGAAGAAAATCCCTACTGTTCCAAAGTCTGCTGCACCCACAGCATCAAGTCGGCCATTGCATTGAAGAAAATGGACCGGCGCAAACGGGTGTTCATCCTTTACCGGGATATCCGGTCCTATGGGTTCCGGGAGGATTTGTACAAGGAAGCCAGGGAACTGGGGGTGCTGTTCATCCGGTATGACCTGGAAGAAATGCCAAAGGTGAAGAAAAACGGGGCCGGCGGCCTGGAGCTGGAAGTCATGGACCCGGTGCTCCAGATGGCGGTGAAGATCGATCCGGATCTGGTGGTGCTGGCTTCGGGCGTGGTGCCGGGTGACAACAAGGCGTTGTTTGAAAAATTCAAGGTGCCGGTCAACAGCGACGGCTTCCTGGTGGAGGCCCATGCCAAGCTGCGGCCCGTGGATTTTCCCTCGGACGGCCTGTTTGTGGCGGGACTGGCCCACTATCCCAAACCCCTGGAGGAAAGCATTGCCCAGGCCAGGGCTGCGGTGGCCCGGTCCATGACCATTCTGTCCAAAGACTCCCTCATGGTGGGGGGCATCGTGGCCACAGTGGAAAAGGAAAAATGCGCGGTGTGCCTCACCTGTGTGCGCACCTGTCCCTATGGCATTCCGTTTATCCATGAGGACGGGTATGCACAGATCGAAGCGTTTGAATGCCATGGCTGCGGTGCGTGTGTGGCGGAATGTCCGGGCAAGGCCATCACCTTGAACCATTTTACCGACCAACAGCTCATTGCCAAAACCGATGCCCTGTTCGAAAAAACCCTGGAGACCGAGGAGGCGGTATCATGAAAACAGACCAGCAAGCCGTTGACAACACCGGCCAGGAGCGGGAAAGGAGCGCCATGAACAGCCAGACCTTTGAACCGAAAATCGTTGCATTCTGCTGCCAGTACTGAGCGTACGCCGCAGGGGACCTGGCAGGTTCCATGAGACTGTCCTATCCGGCTGATGTCAAGATCATCCAGTTGCCGTGCACCGGACGGGTGGATATCATCCACCTGCTCAACGCCCTGGCGGACGGGGCGGACGGGGTATATGTGGCAGGATGCCTCGAAGGGGAATGCCATTACCTGGAGGGCAATTACAAGGCAAGGCGCAAGGTGGAATACGTGAAAAAAACCCTGAAAGAACTGGGCATAGAGCCGGAGCGGGTGGCCATGTACAACATGTCATCCGCCCAGGGGGCGCGGTTTGCCGAAATCGCCAATGAGATGGTGCAGCAGATAACAGACCTGGGCCCCACCCCGGTCCAGTAACAAATAGTGGGGTCAGGCTTGCGTTATTGTCGTTATTGGAAAGGCAGTACAGATTTTTTCCACCGGTCATAAATAACGACAATAACGCAAGCCTGACCCCGCCTGACTCGAAAATGAGAGGTGACACATGATAGTTGCAGATCGCAAGTCTCTGGATGAAATACTGGGGATGGTGGCGGACAAGGACAAGATCCTGGTTCTCGGGTGCAAAGGATGCGTGACGGTGTGTAACGTGGGCGGGCTCAAGGAGGCGGAGATCCTGGCCGCTTCCATGAAGATCGCAAGGAAAAAAGCGGGACAGCCCCTTGAAATCGATACAAAGGCCCTGGAACGTCAGTGTGACAATGAATATGTGTCCCAGCTGGCTGACCATGTGGCTGACTACCAGGCGGTGGTGTCCATGGCCTGCGGCGTGGGGCCCCAGTTTCTGTCGGAGATGTACCCGGACCAGGTGTTTTTTCCGGGCGTGAACACCACCTTTTTCGGCGGGGCGGTCCAGCACGGGGTGTGGGAGGAGCGCTGCGCCGGGTGCGGTACCTGCGGCATTCACCTGTTCGGCGGGCTGTGTCCCATTGCCAGGTGCGCCAAAAGCCTGCTCCATGGTCCCTGCGGCGGCTCCTCCAACGGTATCTGCGAGGTGCACAAGGATACGGCGTGCATCTGGGATGCCATTGTGAAAAAGAAGATGGAAACCGGCCACCTGGAGGATATCGTGGGGGTGAAGCCCTTCAAGGACTGGCGTACCGCCAGGGACGGCGGACCCCGGCGCAGTATCAGGGAAGAACTGGTCAAGGGAAACATATAAAAGGAGACAGATGCCATGACAGAATACAAATCAGGCAGCAATCTTGAAAAAGTCCTGACAGCCGGTCATTTTGCCTTTACCGGAGAATGCGGTCCCCCCAAGGGCGCTAACGCAGACCATCTAAAGAAAAAATTTGCCTATCTCAAGGGCAATGTGGACTGCGTCAACATGACCGACAACCAGACCGCAGTGGTGCGCATGTCTTCTCTGGCCGGGTCCGCTTTGATGAAGGCCGAGGGCCTGGAACC
>DATFJY010000007.1:0-3362 GCA_035268905.1 Desulfotignum sp. | reverse complement strand
CCGGCAGGATGCCCACCCGGCAGCCGGCTGAAAGCGCCTCATACACCATGGAAACAGAATCTGCGCTCACCCATACAACACTGGATGCTGCGTACCGGTCTTCAATCCAGCCGGAATCGGTTTGTTCAAAGGGAAAAAACCTTGTGTTGGGATCTGTTTGTGCCATATCAGCCAGCAGTTGGGCCATTGTGTGAGGGGTGCGAGGAGAGGTGGACAGGGTCCAGGAAATATGGGGCTGGGCATCAAGCATCCGGCGGACCTGATCTGCCATTTTTTCATTATGCCAGTGATGGGTTTTGCTGTCTATGCCGCCAATGACAACCAGTCCCTGGAGGGGATCATGGATATGCCGGTTCACAGCTGTATTGGGCGGCCCCATGGTGGTAGCGATATTGTCTGCTGTTTTCGGGGCATCATGTTCCGGAATAAAACACAGATCCATATATTTTGCCAAAGGCCATTCCGGTGTCATGCAGGTAACAGCCCTTCCCCCGTTGCTGCGGCGATGCAGCAGCATGGGGATATGGGTGTGGGTGCCCGTCCCCAGAATCAGATCCGGTTTCGACATATCTGTAAGGTTTTTCTCCGGGATACCCCCCATAAAACGCAGCCAGTCATAAAAAATGCAGAACAGGTTGTAATCGGACAAAAACACATCTGCTACCTGAATCCGGGTGAATTCTTTCAACGCCTGAATCAGGCCCCGGGTCTGTTTTATATGGCCCGGCCGGGTATCATAAAAGGCGGTGATGCACAATGGAGACTGGTTTTGCAAAAACAATATCCTTATTTTTTCATCTTCTGCATTTTATATCTTCATCAAATGGGGGAGAAGGGTTTGGTCTTCCACCGGTTGTGTACCCAGAAATATTGTTCCGGGCATTGTCTGACCATGGTTTCAACGGCTGTTACATAATTCTGGGTATTGACCTCAATGTCCTTGATGGGGCAACCTGTCCTGATCAGAGGAATTTCCGGAAGAAATTCAACAACATAGCAGGCATTTTTTTTCACCATGAATACCGGGACCACAGAAGCGCTGGATTTTAAAACCAGTTTGGCCAGGCTGTTTTTGGAACAGGCCGGTCTGCCGAAAAAATCGGTGACAACCCCATTATACCACCCCGCATTCTGGTCGAACAAGGTGGCCACAACACCCCCATGATGCAAAATCCTGTCAATTTTTCTGGCTGCCCCTCCTGTTGGAATCATGATTACCCCGAAGCGCTGCCGCATCTCCAGCATGAGACGTTCCAGGGGCAAAAAGTCAAATTTGCGGTATATGGCATGAAGATTTTTTATCCCGGCTGCCTTCTGGGCAGCTGCAAGCAATTCAAAATTTCCCAGATGACAGGTGAGCAAAATAATACCCCTGCCTTTTTTTTGGGTTTTTTCATAATGTCTGCGGCCTTTTATCAAAAAACAGGGGACCAGGGTTTTCCACGGCTTCCCATAGAACCAGAGCACCTCAAACGGGATGCCGGCAATATTTTTAAATATGGTTTTTACCACCCTTTCTGACCCAAAAGGGCTGAATTTTTCCGGATATGCTGTTTGAATGTTTTCAAGGGCAACGGTTCTGTGACGTTTGTCAATTTTGTACCAGACCAGCCCCAGGATATCTGAAAAAAAATGCATCACACCTCTGGGCAGCATGCCAAGCAAAAAAAATAGTTGCCTGATCAACTGGTATACAATGGTATCTTTGGCTGTCATTTTTTACACAGTCACCATGAACTCAGCACGCTGTTGCGCGGGCTTTTGGTATTTAGCTATTAGCTATTAGCTATTAGCTGTTAGCTGTTAGTTGTTAGCTGTTAGCTGGTAGCTGAAAAACCAACAGCCAAATGCTAATCCCTCCACTATATTTGTATATACCGCACTTTCCATGCGTATTTACATACAGGCGGTGTCATATATGCAGCTGGTCTGTGATAAAGGATTGAAAGCTTTTTTCCTCTGTAAAAACCAGGTGCACCCCCACCACTGCCAGATCTTTTGCCCATTTATTCCAAGGATCCAGTTTTGCCCAGTCCTTCTGGGTGGTAACCAGCAAATCTGCTCCCAGAGATACGGCCCGATCCTGAATCCTGCAAAGATCTGACCCCTTATACCGGTAATGATCTGCAAATTCAAGGTGGTCACAAATTCTGGCGCCCAGGTTCTGGATTGTCCGATAAAAGGATGGGTTATCGCTGATGCCGGAAAACAACAGGACGCGAAGGCCTTTGAGGCTGTCCAACCGTGCATGCGGATTCCTGTCCGCCCCGGATATCCAGGTGTACAAAAACGGCTGATGGATGGTATAAAACACAGGAAGGTGCGGTGCCAGACGGGAAACCGGGTGGGGTTTTCGGGAGCTGATGTTTTGGCACCGGGTCAGGATTAGGGCATGGGCCCGGGCAAGGGCCCGGGCAGCAGGCTCCCGAAGGCGGCCGGCCGGCAGCATCCGGCCGTTGCCAAAAGGCTGGTCATGGTCCAGGAGCAAAAGGTCAATATCTCTTTTCAACCGGATATGCTGGAATCCGTCATCCAGCACCATGATATCCATGGAGAGATGTTCCAGGGCCAGGAGGCCGGCCTGGTATCTGTTTTTCCCCACCACCACGGGAAACCGTTTCATCCGGGCCATCATATGGGGTTCATCTCCGGCCTGATCCGCCCCCAGGAACAGATCGCATCCATTGCCCACAACAGCGGCAGTTTCTTTCAGACCGCCTTTGTATCCGCGGCTGATGACCACCGGTTTTCTGCCAAGCCGTGTGAGCAGATCTGCCATATATATTGCCATGGGGGTTTTTCCGGTTCCGCCGGCAGTGATATTGCCCAGGGATATCACCGGGCATGGCAGGCTTTTCTGTTCAAGGCAGCCGGATCGGTATAACCGGTTTCTGAAACCTGTGCCTGTACCATAAAGATATGAAGCCGCCACCAGCAGCCCTTCAAACGACAATATTGCTGGCTGATACTGCTGCCCGGAAACCTGGATAATTTTTTTTTCAAGGGCCTTAAACATGGCTCTCCTTTAGACCCAGAAGGCAGAATCTGTCCAGGGTGCGGTCCACTGCTCCCGTATTTTTCTCACACACCTGAAATGCCCGGTTCCCCATATCTGCGGCCTGATCAGGCTGTGTGAGCAGCATCTGAAGGGCACGGGCAAGACCATCCCTGTCTGCCACCTGACAGGCAGCTTTTTCAGCCAGAAGCAGGGCTGCAATCCCTGAAAAATCATCCATATGGGGGCCAAACAATACCGGTTTTTTGAACATGGCCGGCTCCAGGGGATTGTGACCGCCAAAAGGAAGCAGGGAACCGCCAATGAATGCCGCATCACACACCGCATAGGCAGATGACAGCACCCC
>DATFJY010000006.1:0-2589 GCA_035268905.1 Desulfotignum sp. | reverse complement strand
ATACTGGGGGACCGGCAGACCGGAAAAACCGCCATTGCGCTGGATACCATTGCCAACCAGAAGGGAAAGGATGTGATCTGCATCTACTGCGGTATCGGCAAGCGGGGATCCGCACTTGCCAAGGTCATTGCCGAACTCAAGAAAAAAGATGCCATGTCTTATTCCTTTGCCGTGGTTTCCACGGAAGAAGATCCGCCGGGCCTGCAGTTTATGGCCCCTTATACGGCCACGGCCATGGCAGAGCATTTCATGCACCAGGGAAAAGATGTCCTGATTGTATATGATGATCTGACCCGCCATGCCCGGGCCTATCGCGAGTTGTCCCTGCTGCTGCGCCGCCCCCCCGGCAGAGAAGCCTATCCCGGTGATATCTTTTATATCCATGCCCGGCTGCTCGAACGCTCCACGCATCTGATTGCAGACAAGGGCGGGGGCTCTTTGACTGCCCTGCCCATCATTGAAACCGAAGCACAAAATATTTCCGCATACATTCCCACAAACCTGATTTCCATCACCGACGGGCAGATTTATCTATCCCCGCTGTTTTTCAGAGAAGGCATACTACCGGCCGTGGATGTGGGGAAATCGGTGTCCCGTGTCGGAGGCAAAGCCCAGTTGCCGGCCTACCGGACCGTTGCCGGAGACCTGCGCCTGACCTATTCCCAGTTTGAAGAACTGGAATCATTTTCAAGGTTCGGTGCCCGCCTGGATGAAGCTACCCGTAAAAAACTGTCCAGGGGACGCAGGATACGCGAAATCTTGAAGCAGTACCGGTATTCCCCGCTGCCGGCAGCGGACCAGATTGCCGTATTGATTGCCTTGACCCACGGGGTATTGGATGATATTGAACTGGCTGATATTTCTGATGCCCAGAAGAACATACGAAAGGCTGCCAACACCGACCACCAGGGGGTGATGGAAAAAATCACCGCCGGGGAAAAAATTGATGAAAAAGCCATTGACACCCTTGTTAAAGCCGCGCAAGATGCCGTAAAACCCCTCAAAAAAGAAGGCGCTGATGCAGACCCTGGAACAGCTTAAGCGCAGAATAGACACCACCGGTGACCTGCACTCGGTGGTGCGGACCATGAAGTCGCTGGCAGCGGTGAGTATTCGCCAGTATGAAGCGGCATCCCAATCCCTTGTGGCATATGCCCATACCCTTGACATGGCCCTGGGTATTGTGCTGCGCCATGATCCGGATACCCGGCTGTATACCCGGCGGTCTACCAGAAAAACCCCAGGGGCCGTCATATTCGGATCAGACCAGGGCATGTGCGGATCCCTCAACGAACAGGTGACCTCCCATGCCCTGGAGCAGCTGAAGCAGCCCGACCGGGATACCGCGCAGATGCCGGTGATATGTGTGGGAATGCGCGCAGCGGGGTTGCTGGAAGATGCCGGCATCAATTGCAGTGACACCAGGGAGGTGCCCGGTTCCGTGCATAACATCACCCCCCATGTGGGCGAAATTTTGATGGCCATTGACACCTGGCAGGCCAAAACAGCTGTGGACCATGTGCTGTTGTTTCATGCCCGGCCGACATCCGCTGCCGGATACACCCCCCATACGGTTCACCTGCTGCCCATTGATACCCGGTGGCTGGAACAGCACCGATACCGCACCTGGGATTCCACAAGCCTGCCCATGTTCACCATGGAACCCGACCGCCTGCTGTCCTGTCTGATCCGTGAATATCTGTTTATTTCGATATTCAGGGCTTATGTGGGATCTCTGGCCAGTGAAAATGCCGCCCGCCTGGCAGCCATGCAGGGAGCCCAGAAAAACATTGAAGAATTGATGGAGGACCTTGAAAGTCAGTATAACCAGCTGCGCCAGATGTCCATTACAGAAGAGCTGCTGGATATTGTTTCAGGATTTGAAGCCCTGGATCAAAATCCTGGGTAGGATAGGAGGCGGCAGGGCAGGCAGAATTTCAGATCACCAGACAGCAGAGATGTGATCTGTCAGACAGCGAAAAACGGACAGCAAAAAAAACGGACAGCAAAAACAAAAATCAGTTCTCAGGGATACGCATTTGTTGCCTTGAACGTATAAGGGGTGAAACGGGATGCAGATTGAAATTACCCAGATGTCAAGCACGCTGCTCTCTATCGGCAGTATTTTTTTATTGGGGTTTGCCGCGGATCTGGCCGGCCGCTACACACCGCTGCCCCGGGTAACACTTCTGCTGCTCTGCGGGCTGCTTTTCGGACCCGCTGGACTTGACCTGCTGCCCCACCGGTTTATCGATGAATGGTTTCCCCTGCTGACCCATATTGCGCTGTGTATGGTGGGATTTCTTCTAGGTGAAAAGATCACGGTTTCCGCCATCCGTGAAAGGGGGAAATCCGTGTTGTGGATGTCCGTCGGTCAGGCAATGGGGGCCAGCCTGCTGGTGGGTATGGTATTGTTCCTATGGGGGACGGCCCCGGCGTTCGTTCTGATACTGGCCGGAATTGCTCCGGCCAGTGCACCGGCAGCCATTTTCGACGTTGTGAAGGAAACCGGAAAAAAATCACACTTTACAAAAATTTTGCTGGGTATCGTTGCTATTGATGATGCATGGGGCCTGCTGATCTTCAGTT
>DATFJY010000005.1:0-30406 GCA_035268905.1 Desulfotignum sp. | reverse complement strand
AGATATCGGCATCAAGCTGGAAAATGTTTCCATCCAGGATCTTGGCCAGGCCAAATCCATCACCATTGACAAGGACAACACCACCATTGTTGACGGTGCCGGTTCCAGAGAAGCACTGGAGGGCAGAGTGAAAATGATCCGCGCCCAGGTCGATGAAACCTCTTCCGACTATGACAGAGAAAAACTCCAGGAACGGCTGGCCAAGCTGGTGGGCGGTGTGGCCGTCATCAACGTGGGTGCTGCCACTGAAACGGAAATGAAAGAAAAGAAAGCCCGGGTGGAAGATGCCCTGAACGCAACCCGCGCAGCAGTGGAAGAGGGCATTGTGCCCGGCGGCGGTGTGGCCCTGGTACGCTGCATCCCTGCCCTTGCAGATATTGAAGCGGATCACGAGGAAAAACTGGGCATTGCCGTTGTGGCACGGGCCATTGAAGAACCGCTGCGAAAAATTGCCGACAATGCCGGTGTGGAAGGCGCAGTTGTCATCAACAAGGTCAAGGAAGGCAAAGACGCGTTCGGGTACAATGCCAGAACAGATGTTTATGAAGATCTGATTGAAGCCGGTGTTATCGATCCCAAGAAAGTGGTGCGGTTTGCCCTGCAGAACGCAGCCTCTGTGGCTTCCGTCATGCTTACCACCGAGGCCATGGTTGCGGAAAAACCAGAAGAGAACCCCGCACCTCCGATGCCTCCCGGCGGCGGCGGCATGGGCGGCATGGGCGGCATGGGCGGTATGATGTAGCCTGATTTCCAAATATGTTTATTTTGTTGATAAACTTTTGATACAAGCCCCTTTGACATTGGTTAAAGGGGCTTTTTCATTGGAAATTGGCCCTTGACAGGATATCCTGTCTCATATAATTAACTGGTAAAATCATGTGCTGATGTAATCGAAGAGAGGTTTTATGACCACAGAAACAATCGGATTGCTTTACATGCTCACGGATGCCGGGCCTGTTGTAAAATTTGTCATGCTCCTGCTGCTGTTTTTTTCCATCATCACCTGGGCCATTGTGTTTATCAAGTTCCGCTATATGCGCAAAGCATTCCGGGAATCTGCCGATTTTACGGAAATTTTCTGGCAGTGCCGGACCCTGGCAGATGCCTTTGCCAAGGCCAAGGCGCTGCGTACAAGCCCTGTTGCCAGAATTTTTATTACCACTTATATGGAAATGGCCAGAACCGGGAAACGGGACAGCAAAACCGGTAAAACCTTTCAAAACGAAGCCTCCTATCTGCAGACAATGGGCAGTATTCAGCGGACATTGCGCCGGTCCATCGGTGTGGAGATCAGAAGATTCCGGCAGCTGGTGCCATTTTTAGCCACGGTGGGAAACACGGCCCCGTTTATCGGGCTTTTCGGAACGGTGTGGGGGATCATGCACACGTTCCAGGGCATCGGGTTGAGCGGGTCCGCCAGTCTGGCCGTGGTGGCGCCGGGTATTTCCGAGGCTTTGATCGCCACGGCTGCAGGTCTTGCCGCAGCCATCCCGGCGGTGATCGCCTACAACTATTTCACAGACCGTATACGGGTTCTGGATTCAGAACTGGAAAGTTTTTCTTCCGACCTTTTGAACATTATTGAACGTGACATGCAAAAACAGACGGGGGCATAATGCATACAGGATCCGGCAATGATCAACTGATGTCAGATATCAATGTCACCCCTTTTGTGGATGTGATGCTGGTGCTGCTGATCATTTTCATGGTAACAGCACCCATGATGGTCCAGGGGGTGGATGTGGATCTGCCTGTGGCAACTGCATCCCCGCTGCCTGCCAGTGAAGACAACCTGATCATCTCCATAGACAATGACCTGAAAGTGTATATCAACAACCAGGAGGTTTCCGTTGCTTTTCTTGCCGAAAAACTCGGGGCTGTCCTGGAAAACATGGACACCGGTGCGGTGTATCTCAAAGCCGATAAAAAAGTCCCTTACGGTGTGGTTGTCAATGTCATGTCCCAGATCAAGCGCGCCGGGGTCCAGAGCCTGGGCATGATCACCCTTCCCGATGATACCGATGCCTCCTGATGCCCTAAATGGATAATATGTCTCACAGTGCCGGCAAAAAAAAATACGGATTTGCCGGTCCGGGCCACGACAGCCGTCAGATGGCGGTGTATCTGGCACTTTCCTTTTTCGCCCATGTGCTGTTTTTCATTGTCAGCATCTGGCTGGTGCAGTTTGAGATGTATTCCCCTGTAACAGAGGTGGTGCAGGTGGATCTGGTTTCCTTTGCACCCGGTGAACCGGGCGGTGGTGATCAGTCTTTTGAAGAACCCGTGTCTGCGCCGGAAACAGTGCAGCAGGAAGGGGCACCTGATGCGGATAGTGCCGTGGTGGTACCGGAAAAACAACCCGCACCCGAGGTTATGGAAAAACCGGCTGAGCCGGAACCCTTGCCCATGGTGAAACCGGATATCAGCCTCAAGGCCAAGCCGAAAAACCTCCAGGAACTGATGGCGGAACAAAGCAACAAGCTTTCGGAAAAAAAAGAAAAAAAACCGGAATCAAAGCCAAAGCCAAAGCCAGAACCGAAACCTGAACCAGATCCCCGGGAAGCGCTGGAAAAAGCCCGGCAGAAACTGGCTGATGAAAAAAAAGCAGAAAAAAATGAACAGCTGGCCCGGGCCATGGAGCGGCTGGCCCGGGAAGTAAAACAAAAGAACACAGATACCCGTTCCCTGTCTGATGGAGACAACAGCGGCCCCAGTGTGGGATCGGGCAGTGCCGCCGGTGCGGGCAGAAAAGGGGGCACTGCCATTGACAGGTACAAAATGGTATTGCAAAGCGCCATTGAGCAGAACTGGGTGTTCAATGAAATTTTGGCCGGCATGGACCAGAACATTGAAGTCCGGATGTTGATAAAAATTTTGAAAAACGGGGAAATAAGAGATATAGTGTATGAAACAAGATCCGGCAACCGCTATTTGGACCAGAGTGCCAAACGGGCGCTTCAGAAGGCCAGCCCCCTGCCGGCGCTGCCCCCGGGGATGGCCTCCTATGATGTGGTTGTCATCTTTACACCAAAAGGATTAAAATAGGTATGGTTTTGCTTGAGGTACACACAGGGCTGCTGCAAGGTATCCGCCATTTCAGGTTCCATGCGGGTTCACCTACAGACACCTGCATGGCATTGCACGCTGACGCACAAAGCACAAAACCCCTGCTGCCGAAATTATGCATACAATTATACATGTACCTGATCCTGGCGCTGGCGGTTGTATTCTGGCAGCCGGCAGCCGGGTGGGCACGATCTTATGATACCATCAATGTCAGCAACCCGTTTTTGCACAAAACCCCTGTGGCTGTGCCTGCATTCAAGGCCTTGGCCGCAAAGCAGGCAGAAACGGACATCGGTGAAAAAGCCCGCCGGATATTGAATGAGGGCCTGGCATTCACCGGGTATCTGAAGCTGGTGAACCCGGATGCGTTTCTGGCCAATCCCGCCCGAACCGGCATCCAGCTGGGGCAGATCAATTTCAGGGACTGGACCGGCATCGGTGCGGAACTGCTTATCACCGGCGGTGTTGAAGCGGACCAGGGCCAGGTGACACTCAAGCTGCGGCTGTTTGATACCTTTAACACCAAACTGCTCA
Organism: Desulfotignum sp.; assembly: GCA_035268905.1. Taxonomy (GTDB): domain Bacteria; phylum Desulfobacterota; class Desulfobacteria; order Desulfobacterales; family Desulfobacteraceae; genus Desulfotignum. Next base: position 26,806 of record DATFJY010000005.1, on the reverse strand, counting down.
AGGGCAAAATCTACACCGGTTCTGAAAGCCAGGTCCGGCGAATGGTTCATCTGTTTTGTGCCGAGGTTTCCCATGTCCTTACCGGCAAATGGGGGGTGTTCAACAGCCGGCTCACCTTTGTTTCAAGGGTCAATGGCAACAAAGAGGTGTTTGTCAGTGATTTTGACGGGCACAACCCCAGGCAGGTGACCCACCACAAAAGTATCAGCCTGTCACCGGCCTGGTCATCGGACAGCCAGTGGCTGGCCTATGTGTCCTATGCCAAAGGCAAGCCGGATATCTACATCAAACACCTGGAACAAAACCGGGGCACCATTGTCAGCCGGGAGGGCATGAATATCTCCCCCGCATGGATGCCGGGACAGGCAAAACTGGCAGCAGCCCTGAGTTTTTCCGGAAACCAGCAAATATATCTGTTGACCCGGGACGGAGAAATTATTAAAAAGGTAACCGGCAGCTGGGGCATCAATGTGTCGCCGCGGTTTTCACCGGACGGTCGGAAACTGGCCTTTGTTTCCAACCGGTCCGGTACCCCTCAGATTTACATAAAAGATCTGAACACAGAAGATGTCCGGCGGGTGACCTTTCAGGGACGGTACAACACCTCCCCTGCCTGGTCTCCGGATGGGAAAAGGATGGCCTATGTGGGGATTGACAAAAACAAGATTGATATTTATATGATCAACCTGGCATCAGGCCCGGGGATGCCGGTGCAGCTGACAAAAAACCAGGGGGATAACGAAGATCCGTCCTGGTCCCCTGACGGCAATCTGATTGTTTTCACCTCCAGCCGTGAAAACAATTCCCCGGCCCTGTATGTGATGACGGCAGCCGGTACGGACCAGCGAAGACTCATGCACATGACCGGCAGACAGACCCAGCCTGCCTGGTCCGGTCCCATGGTCCAGGAAGACTGATATACATGAACAGAACACAAAGAACATAATTTCTTAACCAAGGAGGCAGCAAGATGAACAAAAAACTGTGGATCAATGTAGTAATGGCGATGCTTGTGGCAGGACTTTTTTTGACGGTATCCTGTGCCAAGAAAACCGTGGTGTCAGATGCCACCACTATTGAGGATCAGGCCGCCATGACAGAAGCGGAAGCAGCAGCTGAAGCGGAAGCCCGGAAAAAAGCCGAGGCTGAACGGATCAGACAGCAGGAGCTCGAAGCGCAGCAGGCAAGTGAAGCAGCCCTGGAACAGGCCAGGCAACAGGCTGCCAAGACCCGGTTTCTGCACCAGAACATCCATTTTGCATTTGACAGCGCAGCGTTGTCATCTGAGGCAAAGGAGCTGTTAAAGAAAAAAGCGCAATGGCTCAAACAAAATGCCAATGTAAGTGTGACCATTGAAGGCCATTGTGATGAAAGGGGCACCACGGAATATAACCTGGCCCTGGGGGAACGCCGTGCCAGTGCAGTGGAAAAATATCTCCAGGACCTGGGTATCGGCGGCTTTCGCCTGGATACCGTCAGCTTTGGGGAGGAACGCCCCCTGGATCCGGGACAGACAGAAGCTGCCTATGCCAAAAACCGCCGGGCCCAGTTTGTATTGAAATAATCCGGCCTGCACAGGATCGGTACCGGTACGCTGCCGGCATCGATCCTGTGTTTTCTTTTTGAATAACACCCATGCCCTGGCGGTACCAAAAGCTGTTAGCTGCGGTAGTAACCAGCAGGGAAAATGTGTAATTTATTACGGGAAGCTGATAGCTTCGTACTGACGGCTTTCATATAAACCAGATCAGGTAAATCTTATACTGTCTGATTTTATTATCTTTTTTGACGGCAGCGGGGTTTTGCAATGAAACATAGGATTTTGTGGGGGTGTGTGCTGGGAATTTTCTGGGTGGTTTCAGGGTGTGTAACCCCGGAACAGCACCAGGTTCTGGAAAACCGCATCACAGCGCTGGAAATGGAAAACAACCGGCAGATGGCTTTGCAGGAAAAATTTTTTGGAAAAGAAGCGGATCTGAAAACAAGCCTGGATGCGATTGAGCAGAAAATTGCACAAAATGAAACCATAAACCAGGAAACCACAGCGGAAATCAAGTATGAACTCACCCAGCTCAAGGAAAAATATGGCCAGCTCCAAGGGATGATCGAAGAGGTCACCCACCGCTTCGGCAGTGACAGCCGGGTAGGCCGGCAGGATATGGAAAAACGGCTGGACCGGCTGGACAATGCTATTTCCCGCAATTATACAAAAATCCTCACCCTGGAAAACTATCTGGGGTTTGAACCGACCATTGCGGCTCCGGATGCGACAGCCCGGCCGGAGCCCGGCAGTGATGCACCGGACACGGTGCAGACTGTGCAGCAAAAGACCGATTCAGAACAGGGATTGTACACGTATGCCAAAAAACTGTTTGATGACGGCGACATGGAAAAGGCCCGGATCCAGTTTGAGAACTTTATCAACAAATACCCGGATTCAGACAATGCCGACAATGCACGGTTCTGGATTGCTGACAGCTACTATGTGGACAAGTGGTATGAAAAGGCCATTCTGGAATACCAGAAGGTGCTCGAGCAGTATCCGGATTCAAACAAAGCGGCGGCGGCCCGGTTAAAGCAGGGGTACGCCTTTGCCGAGCTCGGGGAAAAAGCCAATGCCCGGCTGATTTTACATGAACTGGTGAACCGGTACCCCGATTCCAGGGAAGCAGGCTTTGCCGGGGAAAAACTCAAACACCTGGACTGATAGTGCTGCAGAAACGATCAGGTCGGGTAAAAAGATGATAAAAATTGTCGGTATCGACCCCGGGCTTGCCGGTACAGGAATAGGGGTCCTGGAGGGTGATCCTGTCCAGATCATCCGGTATTCCTTCGGCAGTATCGCCACCAGGTCGGACCAGCCCACACCCTTCCGGCTCACCACCATTTACACACGGATATATGACTTTCTCACAGAACAGGTGCCAGATTTTGTGGTGATCGAGGATATGTACTCCCTTGAAAAATATCCAAAATCCGGTATCATGCTGGGCAGAGTGTCAGGGGTGCTGCAGGTTGCGGCATGCAGGGCCGGTATACCGGTCGAGGAAATTGCTGTACGGGAGGCCAAGAAAATCATCTGTGGAAACGGAAAGGCAGACAAAATTCAGATGGAGCAGGCGGTGCGGCACCTGCTGAACCATCCGGACCCCATCCGCCCTTTTCATGCATCAGATGCACTGGCACTGGCCATTACCGGGTATTACCGGCACAGGAAAGCGCATGATCGGGTATCTTGAGGGACATATCATCCATTGTGAAACCGATGCGGTTCTGCTTTTGGCAGGCGGTGTGGGCTACGAGGTGCTGGTGAATTCCTTTACCATGACCCGGGTAACCACCGGCACCGGCACGGATGATATTGTCAGTCTGTATATTTATTACCATGTGAGTGAACGGCAGCCCAAACCGGTGCTGATCGGGTTTGCTTCCCTGGAGGAAAAGGCCTTTTTCCAGTTGTTCATCTCTGTTGCCGCTATCGGACCCATGAAAGCGGTAAGGGCCCTGGTCCGGCCTGTGGGGGAAATCGCCCGGGCCATTGAGCAGAAGGATGTCACCTTTCTGGGACAGCTGCCGGGTATTGGAAAGCGCACCGCGGAAAAGATCATCGCCACCCTGCATGGAAAAGCCATGATGTTCATGGACCATGCTGCCGGCAGCGCCTGTGAACAGGGCGTGGCCCTGGCGCCGGACAAACAGGAGATCGCCCTCCAGGTGACAGGTGTGCTGGTGGAGCAGCTGGGGCATTCTGCCGCCTCTGCCCGGCGCATGATACAGGCTGCTTTTGAGAAGCATCCGGACATTCACACCCCGGAAAGCCTGCTTGATGCCATTTATCAGGAAGGATTGTAAATATGGCGGATGATATCCTGACATTTTCTTCAGAAACAAAAGGGGTGGTGAATCCTGCCGCCACCCCGGAAGACAAGATGCCGGACATGGTGTCGCTGCGGCCGGTGCGGTTTGAAGATTATGTGGGGCAGGCCGATACGGTGGAGACCCTTAAGATCGCCATCCAGGCCGCCCGGCTGCGGAACGAACCATTGGACCATATTCTGCTCCACGGCCCTCCGGGCCTGGGCAAGACCACCATCTGCCATATCATTGCCAGTGAAATGGGAAAGGAGTTGACCGTTACCTCCGGCCCCACCCTTGAAAAGGGAGGGGATCTCATGGGCATATTGACCAACCTGTCGGACGGGGAATTTTTGTTCATCGATGAGATCCACCGGATTCCCAAGGTGGTGGAAGAGTTTTTATACCCGGCCATGGAAGATTTTGCCGTGGATTTTGTGTTTGACAAGGGGATCCATGCCAGAAGCCACCGGTATCGGCTGCGCAGATTTGTGCTGGTGGGGGCCACCACCCGGGTGGGGCTGTTGTCTTCTCCTTTGCGGGACCGGTTCGGTCTTTTCCGGACCCTGGATTTTTACGCCATTGAAGAGCTGGTGGTGATTATCAAGCGGTCTGCCCAGCTTTTAAACACGCGGATATCTGAAGACGGCGCCCTGTCACTGGCCCGGCGGTCCAGGGGAACCCCGAGAATCGCCAACCGCCTGCTCAAGCGCGTAAGGGATTTTTCCCAGGTCAGATCCGACGGCCGGGTGACCAAAGACACGGTCCAGGCGGCCCTGGCCCTTGAAGGGATTGACCGGCTGGGACTCACCCGGCTGGACAGACATTATCTTACCACCATTATTGATTTTTACAAAGGCGGTCCTGTGGGGATCGAGGCCATTGCTGCAACCCTGCAGGAAGAAACCGATACCCTGGTGGATGTGGTGGAGCCTTTTTTGCTGAAAATCGGCCTTGTTCTGCGTACCTCCAGCGGCAGGAAAGCCGCTGATACAGCGTACCGACACCTTAACCTGATCCCTGGGGGATGACAGTGCATCTTCCAGAAAAAATGATGTGATGTATAGCCCATGAAAGCGCATGCAAAAAGATGCAGATGGTTGGCGGTTGTGCCGGCAGCAGTGGTGACGGCAGTATGGATGGTGTGTTTTTTTTCCTCCCCGGTATCGGCCCGGTCTGTGCCGGCTGCCATCATTGCGCTGCCGGAAAAGGAAAACGCCATTCTGGTGGAAAAACAGACCCAGAAATTTTATATCTACAGGGCAGACCCGGCGGACGGGAATCTGAAACAGATATTTGAAACCGCCTGTTCCACAGGAGAGGTGTCCGGTCCCAAACAACAGGCCGGGGATAAAAAAACACCGGAAGGCATCTATTTTCTCATTGATGAATATGAAGACAGATACCTGACACCCATCTACGGGAAAAAGGCCTTTCCCATTGACTACCCCAATTTTATGGACGTCCGCCAGGGCAAAAACGGTTCCGCGATCTGGATACACGGCACGGACAAGGCCCTGAAATCCATGGATACCAACGGGTGTATCGCCGTTGAAAATGCGGATGTGCTCAAGCTTTCCGATTATATCACGTTACATGCCACCCCGCTGATTGTTGTGGAAAAGCTTGCATATATTCCCCCGGCGGAACAGCAGCAGACAAAAAACCGGGTGCTGACTTTTGTGAACAACTGGATACAGGCCCACATCACCGGCAGTTACCACCAGTATCTCTCATATTACAGCCCCGGGTACCTGCCGGATATATCCTGGTGGGACGATTGGGTGAAACTGCGGAAAGCATCTGCAGATCCTGCAGAAAATATCCAGATCCAGACATCTGACACGGGGATTTATCAGTACCAGGACATGGTGGTGGTGCTGATGGATTTCTGGCTTGTCCGCAAGGATGTCCGGCAGTTTCTGGGCAAACGCAAGCTGTTTGTCCGGCAGACCAACTCCCCTGGACTGCAGATTACAGGTGATACCTTTCAGGTGCTGGAAAAAGCCCATGAAAAAAGCCCGGCGCCCTTGGTGGCCGGGGCTTCCGTGCTGCTGGCATCTGCCGGTAAAACAGCACCCGGACATGACCACGCATCTGCTTTGGAGATGGTGGAGCAGTGGCTGGCTGCCTGGTCAGCCGAAGATATGGAGGCCTATGCCGCATTTTATGCCGATGGGTTTTACAGCGACGGCATGAACAAGACCCAGTGGGTGAAACGCAAAAAACAGCTTTCCGGGAAGTACAGCTATATCAAGGTGACAGGCAAAGATTTCAAGATTGTACAAAAAAAAAACGGGCTAAAGATCCGTTTTTTTCAAACCTATGAATCCAGCGGATTTTCAACCACGGGCACAAAACAGTTGACACTTGTGAAAAAGGATGGGGCATGGAAGATATTTCGAGAGAACTGGAAAGAGAAATAGCCCGGTCAAGACCGGCTCCCCATAAGAAGAGCAAAAAAAAACGCGTGCTCATCGTGGATGCCATGGGCGGGGTGAAGTCCGGGGGATACCTGAAATATCTTCTGGTGCTGCTGCTGTGTACCACACTGGTCAGTCTGGCGGCAGCCGGGGGATTTTTCACCCTTTTTGACAGGTTGTCCAGGGAAAACAGGGAACTGGCATCCCGGGCAGACACCCTGGAAAGCCGTGTGGCAGCCTTGTCCCGTGACAAAGAAACCCTTATGGCACGGCTGGTCATGTCAGGCCGGGATCCGGATACCGCTTCAGATCTGTCAGACCCGGCTTCGGCAGATATTGGTCCGGATACCGGGGAAAAATCCGGAAAAAAAAAGGATGAACAGGAACAGACGGCATCACATACCCGGGCACAAACCTCCGGGGACACAAAAGAGCCTTCGGACAAAGCCACGGAGAAAGAAGATGCCGGCATGCCGCAGACAGAAAAACCATCAGCAGCGCAGCAGCAGGAAGATTCTGAGATCCCCATTACTGCAGAAGAGGCGGGAAAGGTGGATATTGAAAAGTTTTCCGTAACCAGAGACAAGGCCAAGGGGGACCTGATGGTCCGCTTTGATATCCGCAATGTATCTGATAAGCCGGGTGAGGTGACCGGCCGCATTTTTACCATTCTCAAACCGGAAAACCGGTCCACAAAAAATGATTCAGATCAGTGGCTGGTGGTCCCGAACTCTCCGCTGGAAAACGGTATACCCACCAACACCAAAAAAGGCCAGTATTTTTCCATAGCCCATTTCAAACCGGTAAAGTTCCGGATAAAGAATGTCCCGGGCCAGGCATTTTTTACCATGGCATCGATTTTTGTTTTCAATGACCAGGGAGAATTGATGTTTCAAAGTGATATTGATATCGGAGAGGAGGATCTGGGGTGATACGGTTTGCAGGAAAAACAGTTTTCATCCTGGCCCTGGCGGGGGTGCTTGTCTGCCAGCCGGCCCGGGCTGGCCGGCGTACCCACACCGTGTATTTCGAGGGGCAGGAAAATGAGCTGCACGTATACCGGATATCAGGCTCACGGCCCGGCAAGACCCTGCTCATCATCGGCGGCATCCAGGGGGATGAACCCAGCGGTTTTCTGGCAGCGGATTCCTATGTTGATTTTTCCCTGGAAAAAGGCAATCTCATCGTGGTGCCCAGGGCCAATTTCCCTTCCATCCTCAAAAGGGAAAGACAGATCAACCAGGACATGAACAGAAAGTTTTCAGACGACCATGTGGTGAATTACGAAACCCGGGTGGTGCATGTGTTGAAGAAACTGATCAGTGAAAGTGACTGCTTTTTAAATCTCCACGAAGGATCAGGGGTGTATTCACCTGTCTGGGAAAGCAAGCTGAAAAATCCCGAAAGATACGGGCAGTCCATTATTGCCGACAACAACCTTTTGGATCCGTCCAAAAACGGCACACCAGTGGACCTGGCTGCCATGGCAGATGCGGTGATCAAAAAAATCAACCGGAACATCGATGACCCGTTTTACCATTTTCATTTCAACAACCACAGAACCGGCCAGACAGATACCCGTCACCGGGAGCAGCGTCGTTCCGCCACATTTTATGCCGCAGAGATCTGCAGGATACCGGCCTTTGGTATTGAATCGGCAAAATCCCTTCCCCTGGAGCAGAAGCTTCGCCAGATGATAGATGCCATCAACGGGTTTATGGCGGTTCTGGATATTGTTCCGGAAACCCCGGGCATCGATCTGGAAAAGCCGCTGATGCAGTACATGATCATATCGGTGAATGACGCCATTCCTGTTGTGGTGGGAAAAATGCAGCGGCTCAAGATCCAGAAAGGGGATACCGTCCAGGTGGTCGATGTGGTGGCCAATTATGAACGGGGATTGAGCGTGAACATCCTGGGGGTGGGCAGCGATTTCAATGATATGAACAAAAAAATTTCGATCCATGCATCCACCCGCATAGAAGCCAAAAAAGATTTTTATACCTGCGGCAGTGTGTTTTTGGATATAGATGCACCAGGAACGGCTGTAACGGACCAACTGGCGGTAACAGACAGTGCAGAGACCAAAAAAGAGATCCAGTACAAACTTCTGGTCAATGGAAAACAGCAGGTCGTTGACAATTACAGCCGTATCACCCTGGATTATGGCGATATCCTGGTGATCGAAGATCTGCTGCACACCCCGAAGGATCCTGCCGGCTATGTGGTGAATTTCAAGGGATTTGTGGGGAACAAGAGTTTCAATTCCGGAGAGGACAGGGGATACCCCATTGATACAGGGGGTGACGGGGTGTTGATGCCCCGATATTCCCGGGATAAAAAAGGCAGGCACTACCATGTGCTGACCACACTGGAAGACCGGGAAGTGGGCAAACTCTATATCGATATCCGGTTTTAGGCAATTATCAGCAGGCAAGGAGACAAGGCAGTGGCAAAGAAAAATACAAAAAATTTATCCATCATCGACCAGGAGCTGAAAATTGAGGGTTCCATATCCAGCAGCGGCAAGCTGATCATCCGGGGCCGGGTCACAGGCACCATTGACGGAGATGTGGTGATCATTGCCAAGGAGGGCCAGGTGAACTCCAGTGCCACCACGGTATCTTCCATTACCATAGGCGGCCATTTCCAGGGGGAGCTGTCCGCCGCAAAGGAACTGATCATCCTGAGTACCGGCAATTGTGCCGGAAAAGTGGAATGCCAGGACCTGATCGTGGAAAACGGCGGCATCCTGAATGCGGAAGTCAGCTGTAAAAATGCTGCAACACTCTCAAACAGTAAACAGGGCTTGTCTTCGCTGTCTGATGTAAAAGCGGAAAAACAGATTGATTTGTAGATTTTGCTTGACATGCGATGCAATTGTGTATAAAAGTTTTTGGATTGTATTTATGAATCAGGAGCATAGGGAACCATGAAAAAATATACGTACAGTGCAAAACGGATGGACAACAAAGAGAACTGGTGCGTGATTGACGCAGCCGATCAGGTTTTGGGAAGGCTTGCCTCACAAGTGGCATACCGGATTCGCGGAAAGCACTCCCCTTTGTTTACCCCCCATGTGGATATGGGTGACTGGGTGGTGGTAATCAATGCGGACAAAATCCGCCTGACAGGCAACAAACTGACAGACAAAACCTATTACCGCCATTCCGGATATGTGGGGAGCGTGAAATCCAACACCGCCGGTGAACTGCTGGAGAAAAAGCCGGAACAGGTGCTCAAACAAGCGGTCCGGGGTATGCTGCCCAAAAACAGACTGGGCAGAAAATTGAACAAAAAACTGTTTGTGTATGCAGGTGACCAGCATCCGCATGCTGCCCAGAAGCCTGAACCAGTGCAAATTTAAGGAAAAGGACGCGATTATACCAATGGAAAGCGGAAACCAGTTTTATGCAACAGGAAAACGCAAAAATGCGGTGGCCAAAGTATGGCTTGTTCCTGGTACCGGTAAAATCAAGGTGAACAACCGGGCAGTGGATGACTATTTTGACATCGGTGTGAACCGTGATGCCCTGATATCCCCCCTGGTACTGACCCAGCTGGATGATGCATTTGACATCAATGTCCGGGTGTTGGGCGGCGGTCAGACAGGCCAGGCCGGTGCCATCCGACAGGGATTGTCCAAAGCCCTGGCAACTGTTGATCCGGATCTGAGAGGCGTGTTGAAAACCGCCGGCTTTCTGACCCGGGACTCCCGGCAGAAAGAGCGCAAAAAATACGGTAAAAAAGGCGCAAGGGCCAGCTTCCAGTTTTCAAAAAGATAAGCTGCCTTGTTTTTTCTTGCAGAAGGGAACAGATAGTGGTTTTGTTCCCTTTTTTTTAGCGGTTAGCTTTTAGCGGTTAGCGGTTAGCTTAAAGCTTTAGGCGGGAAGACTTTAACCCAATTGTCTTTTGTCTTTTTTTCAAGAATTGACGTAAATTCCTGAACCATGCATGTAATCACTTGGCCAATGAGGCAAAGCAAATGTTGAACAGCTTCACAAAACAGCCAAAAGCTAACCGCCAAAAGCCAAAAGCTAACAGCTAAACGCTAAACGCTAAAAGCTAACAGCTACCAATGAAAACCTATCTGTTCTATGACCTGGAAACCACAGGGCTTCATCCTGCCTTCGACCAGGTGCTGACCTTTGCAGGCATCCGCACCGACACCCGATTGCGTGAGATCGACAGAACCGGTATCACCATAAGGTTGCGCAAAGATATTGTGCCGTCCCCCCATGCCTTTGTCACCCATTGCCTGCCCCTGGATGCCCTTTCCGGCGGAGTATGTGAATACGAGGCCGCCAGAAAGCTGCATGCGCTTTTCAATACCCCGGATACCATCAGTATAGGGTACAACTCTTTGGGATTTGATGATGAATTCTTACGGTTTCTGTTTTACCGGAACCTGCTGGATCCCTATTCCCACCAGTATGCCAACGGCTGTTCCAGGGCGGATATCCTGCCGGTGGCAGCATTGTTCAAAAATTTTTGTAACCAGGTGCTCACCTGGCCCTGTGGGGAAGACGGCCGACCCAGCCTCAAGCTGGAGTTGATCGCCCGGGAAAACAGGTTCGACACCCCGGGCCGTGCCCATGAAGCCATGGCGGATGTGGAGGCCCTTTTGGCCCTTGCCCGGGTTTTTTCAGACCGGTCGGATATCTGGGCATATGCCCTGGGGTTTTTTGACAAACACACAGACCTGTCCAGAACCGCAGCCATTTCCGACACCTGCAGAATAGGAAACCAATCCTTTCCCACAGCCCTCATGGTCGCTTCTGTATTCGGGGGGCAAGCCAATTACATGGCACCGGTGCTCCATATCGGCGGTTCCATCCCCTATGGGAACCAGCACCTGTGGATCCGGCTGGACCGGCCCGGGTCTGCCCGTATCGATCCGGACACCGGGCAGTATGACTGGGCGCCCATCCGCAAAAAGCCGGCAGATCAGTGGCTGGTGCTGCCTTGCCTGGACCGTTTCCGGCAGCGTCTTTTCCCTGAATCCCGGGACATCGCCAATGCGGTGATCCACACCTTCCAATCCGATCCAGCCCTGTTTTTCGCCACGGTAAAAACCCACCTGTCCTATGCATACCCGGAGATACCGGATATCGACCCGGATGCGGCCCTGTACCAGGATGGGTTTTTTTCGCCGGCGGAAAAAAAAGATATCGCCCGGTTCCATGCAGCCCGCCCATATTTTGGTACCAGGCCTGATAAATGCCTGGCTGTCCTGGAGACCCTGCAGTCTGCCCGGATCAAAACCCTTGGTGCCAGAATCATGGCCCGCAACTTCAATGCCCCGGTTCCCCCGGAACTGGCAGATCATATGCAGCGTTTGGTGACAGAGAACGGGGGGGTCAAAGGATATCGCAGCGATGAAAAATATCCCCTGGCGCTGGCCAGAAACCATGCAGACCAGCTGCAGACGGATGCCGGCAGATTGGATGCCCGGCAGCAGGCCGTCCTGGCACAGGTAAGGGCCTATCTGTATACCTTGGGGAGAGAACCTGATGAAGAGAACCTGACGGGGAAACCTGACGGGGAAACCTGACGGGGAAACCGGTGACCCGGGGAATCAGCGCAAAGCACTGAGGCGTTTCAGTTCGGCAACCTGGGCATCGTGGATAAATTTGTTGAGCAGGCTTTCATTATCCCTGGTGATACGAATGACTTTCAGTCCTGCCAAAATATGGGTTTGGGAAAAATCTGTGTTGATCCGTTTTACTTGTGTTTTCAGCGGAAGGGTGCCGAAAGGCGCCGCTTTGCCGGTATCCATGAGCACCAGGCCCATGGGCAGGATATCGTGGTATGCCAGGCGGCAGAGAAGATGGGGCCGGGTTTTGACCTTTTGGGGAATCAGGATCCCCATACCGGAAAATGATATGTCCCGGATTTTGAAATCTGCGGCTGTGTAGAATTCGGTTTCCCGGAAAACCAGTTTGCCCCTGACAATGTGACGGCTGCCCAGGGGCAGGCGGAACGCGGTTCTGATATTGGTTTCAGCCACCGGGGGGTCATAGCGCAAAACAAGGGCTTTAGATACGGCGTTGCCTGCAAGGGGATATTGGTCGATGAACCGGACCGGCTGACACGCCATTCCCACACGGATCCGTTTCTGTCTGCCCGGCACGGTGGTGGTCACATGCAGGGTGTCGAATTGTGTTTCAGGCGACACCGGTACAAAGGGCTGTGCAACAGTGATGGTATGGTCATTGACATCAGCATCAAAAATGATACTGGATCGGGATGTCGGCGCAGAAGACTGCATATTGAACACCAGGTCCACACCTGTGGAGGGTGCAAATATTTTTTGCAGGTCAAATTGCAGATCAAAAGTCATGGGGCAAAAACCGTTCAGGCAGTATGTATGTGGTTACCATACTGCCTGAACCGAAATCAAAAAAGGGCAAGGCACTATTTTACGGCTTCTTTCAGGGCTTTTCCAGGGATGAATTTGGGGACATTTCTGGAAGGGATATCGATCTCTTTCCCGGTCTGGGGGTTTCTGCCTTTTCTGGCTTTTCTTTCTGCAGTCTTGAATGTGCCAAAACCAACCAGGGTCACAGAATCATTTTTCGAGAGCGCATCTGTAATGGATTTAACCATACAGTCGACGGCTGTTTGGGCATCTTTCTTGCTGTCCAGTACTTCTGCTACTTTGTTGATTAAATCGCCTTTGTTCATCTTGATCACTCCTTTTTTTTTGGTTTCTGTTAAGGGCAAAATCTAGAATTTGCTTTTCAAAACCGCGTTACATGGGGTTAAACTCACTTTAAGCAGCTTTTGAGCGTACGTTACGTCGTTGAGAAGTGCGTGTCAAGTGTTTATTGACTTTTTTTGAAAATTTCATTGTCCTTGGTGCACAAAAGACATAAAATTAGCCGAAAAAGGAGAAAATTATGGACGCAGCCCTTGTTAATCCGTTTGTTGAAGGTACGTTGCATATCCTTGACACCACTGCCGGGGTCAAAGTGCAGCCGGATTCCCCGTTTTTAAAGACCGACACCAGTCCTTTGGGAGATATTTCAGGGATGCTGGAGATTACAGGCGACCTTGCGGGTTCAGCTGCTGTTTCCTTCACCGAATACAGCATTCTGGGCATTGTTTCCGCCATGTTCGGAGAAGAGATGACACAGATCGATGAGGAAATTTTTGATGCAGTGGGAGAGATCACCAATATGGTGGCCGGCCATGTGACCACCAAACTTGCGGAACAGGGCAAAAAAGTGAAAGTAAAGTTTGTCCGGGTGTGCACAGGCCCGGACCAGCCCATCGCGCACACCGAGTCCCAAAGTCCTGTGCTGGCGGTTCCCTTTAAGACCACCCTGGGAAAGGTGGTGATCGAGGTCTGTTACAGCGGCTAATACAGGTACCAGCGGATCAAAAAATTTCCAAAAAAAACATAGAGTAGCGCACCTGCCGACAGAAACGGGCCGAAGGGGATCCGCATCTGTCCGCCGTTTTTCGGGTTTATCACCATGCCGGCAATGCCGGCGGCCGTGCCCAGGAGTGATCCGGCAAACAGGGTGAACAACACACCGGGAACCCCGGTGGCAGCCCCGATCATGGCCAGCAGCTTGATATCTCCGCCGCCCATGCCCTCCTGCCTGCGGATCAGATAATATACCAGGGCCACGAAGTACAGGATGCCGCCGCCGGCCAGAATGCCGTATCCAATGGCAGATACAGGCATGTCCAGAACAACATGGGCCAGCAGGGCAAATATGGCAATGCCCGGGATGCTGATGCGGTCGGGTATGATGTGAAAGTCCAGGTCAATGAAAGATACCAGTAAAAGGGTGGCCGCAAAGGCAAACCACACCACAGCATCGGGTGTCAGGCCGAAGCGCATGCAGACCAGCACACCGACCGTACCTGTCAATACTTCCACCAGCGGGTAGCGCCGGGAAATGGCGGTGCCGCAGAAAAGGCAGCGTCCCCCCAGGGCAAGAAAGCTGATCACAGGGATATTGGCATAAAAGGGAATAGGGGTGCCGCAGGCCGGACAGGCGGATCCAGGGGATACAATGGAGGTGTTGCGGGGGATTCTGTGGATGCAGACATTCAAAAAACTGCCCACGCATGCGCCGAAAATAAATGCCGGTATCAGGGTCCACATAAGCTGGCTTGTCATGGCAGCAATCCTTACATAATAAAATTTTTCAGCCGGGATATTGTAAAAGCCGAAATCTGTTTTATTGTAGCATCACATAAATACCTGATTTAAACAATTGTTACAACCGGATGACTGCCTGCCGTGAAAAAAAGGGGGGGGCCGGTTGAAGACTATATAAGGAGTAAGCATGGCGGAAGCGGACATGGATGATCTCATCGAGGTGATAGAAAAAGAGAGCAACATAGAAAATATACCCCAGGCCCTTCCCATGATGCCGGTAAGGGATATTGTGGTGTTTACCGATATGTTGCTGCCCCTGTTTGTGGGCCGGGAAAAGTCCATCAAAGCCATGGAAAAATGTGTGGACTACGACCGGTACATTTTTCTGACGGCCCAGAAGGACGCAGAGGTGGAAAAACCCGGGATCGACGATGTGTATGAGACCGGGACCGTGGGCCGTGTTCAGAAGATGATCAAGCTGCCTGACGGCCGCATCAAGGCCCTGGTCCAGGGGATTGTCACGGCCAGGGCGGTGAACTATGTGAAAAAACGCGGATTTTTCAAGGTGGAAATCCAGGTGGTTGCCGATCATGATCCCGATGAGATGGATATTGCGGTTGAGGCCCTGATGCGCAATGTCAAAGAGAACAGTGAAAAGCTGCTGGCATTGAAAGGGGAACTTTCCGGGGATATCGGGGACCTGTTGTCCCATATTGAATCACCGGGAAAACTGGCGGATCTTGTGGCATCCAACCTGAACCTGCGGGTGGAGGAGGCCCAGGTCCTGCTGGAGATCACCGAAACAGCGGAACGGTTGAAAAAAGTCAATGACCTGCTGTCAAAAGAGCTGGCTTTGTCAACGGTGCAGGCCAAAATCCAGACCGATGTCAAAGATGAAATCTCCAAAAACCAGCGGGATTATTTTCTGCGGGAACAGGTCAAGGCCATTCACAGGGAGCTGGGGGAAAGTGATGAAAAACTGGCGGAGATCAAGGAGTTCAAGGCCAAGATAAAACGGTGCAAGCTGCCCAAATCCGGCGAGGAAGAGGCGGCCAAACAGCTCAAGCGCCTGGAACAGATGCATGCTGATTCATCAGAAGCATCAGTTGTCAGAACCTACCTGGATACCATTGTGGAACTGCCCTGGAGCCGTTCCACAAAAGATGTGCTGGACATTTCCCGGGCCAAGACTGTGCTGGACCGCAACCATTTCGGTCTGGAAAAGATCAAGGAACGTATTCTGGAATACCTGAGCGTGCGCAAGCTCAATCCTAAAAAAAAGGGGCAGATCATCTGTTTTGTGGGGCCTCCCGGCGTGGGAAAAACCTCCCTTGGCCAGGCCATTGCCAAATCCATGAAGCGCAAATTCCACCGGCTCTCTCTGGGCGGCATCAGGGATGAGGCGGAAATCCGGGGCCACCGACGGACCTATATCGGTGCCATGCCCGGCCGGATCCTCCAGGGACTGCGCCAGTGCAGCACCAACAACCCGGTGTTCATGCTGGATGAAATCGACAAGCTGGGCAACGATTTCAGGGGAGACCCGTCTTCCGCCCTGCTGGAGGCCCTGGACCCGGAACAGAACTACGCATTTTCCGACCATTACCTGAACATTCCCTTTGACCTGTCAAACGTGATGTTCATCCTGACGGCCAATATTGCCGATACCATCCCGTCGGCCCTGCTGGACCGAATGGAGGTGATCCGGATTCCGGGGTATACCCACCAGGAAAAAATGGAGATCGCCCGGACCCATCTTCTGCCCAGAAAACTGCGGGACAACGGGTTGATCCGGCGGTCCATCACCATCAGTCCCAAGGCCATGGAATCCATTGTCACAGAACACACCCTGGAGGCAGGTCTGCGGGAGCTGGAGCGCAAACTGGACACCATCTGCCGGAAAATCGCCCGGAAAATTGCAGAAGGGCAGAAAGGAAAGTTCACCATCACCCGCCAGAATCTGACCCAGTACCTGGGACCGCCCCGGCACCTCACCGAGCTGGACCAGGAGGAAAGCCAGGTGGGACTTGCCACAGGGCTTGCCTGGACCGAGGTGGGGGGAGAAACCCTGTATATTGAAGTGTCTTTGTTTCCGGGCAAGGGCGAGCTCATGGTCACCGGCCAGATCGGTGAGATCATGCAGGAATCGGCCCGGGCCGCCCTGACCTATACCAAAGCCAACCAGGAACGGCTGGAGATTGACAAGGATGCCTTTGACAACCAGGACATCCACATCCATGTGCCGGCAGGCGCCATTCCCAAGGACGGTCCCTCTGCCGGCATTGCCATGGTCACGGCCCTGGTGTCGGCATTTACCGGGTGCAAGGTAAACAACAAGGTGGGCATGACAGGCGAGGTCTCTTTGCGGGGCCGGGTTTTGCCCATCGGGGGGTTGAAGGAAAAAGCCCTGGGTGCTGTGCGGGCCGGGATCAAGCATGTGATCATACCGGAAAAAAACAAAAAAGACCTGTATGACATTCCCAAAAACATCAAAACCAGGCTGAAGTTCACCTGTGTCAGGGATGTGAACCAGGTGCTCGAGATCGCATTGGAAGCGATGCATGCGCGTGATACACAGGATCGGGAGACACAAAAGGCGTGAACATTCTGGCCCTGAGTACGGCCGAACCCGGGTGCAGCCTGGCGGTTTTTCACAAAGGAGAACTTGCTTACGAAGCATTCTGGCACAGCCGCCTGACCCATTCCAGGCGGCTGTTGTCCATGATCACGGCAGTGTTTCCGGACCGGGCAGGATTTGATCTGTCCCTTGTGGACGGGTTTGTGGCAGCAAAGGGACCGGGCAGTTTCACCGGCCTGCGCATTGGCATATCCACGGTGCTGGGCCTGGCCTTTGCCTTCTCCCGGCCGGCAGCGGGCGCCTCCAGCCTGGACGGCATCGGTTTTCGGTTTGCCCATGCCGGTGTGCCGGTGTGTGTCATGATGGATGCCCGGCGCAGCCAGGTCTATTGTGCGGTCTACCACTTTGAAAACGGATGTCTGAAACGCAAAACCCCTGAAAAGGTGTGCCCTCCGGAAGAGGCCGTATCCATGGCCCAATCCCCTGATACCCTGTTTGCAGGCTCCGGCGCCTGTGCCTACCAGGAGATGATCCGGAAACACACCGGCAGCCGGGCCGTTTTCGCGCCCCCGGACATGCACCACATCAGCGCTGCCGCCCTGGCCCGGCCCGTACGCCTGTCACCTGAATTTTTTGCCGCCCCTGAAAACACCCTCACCCCCACCTACCTCCGACAGGGGTAAAGCAATTGACAGCGCTGTTTGGAAAAAGGTAAAAAAGTTAACTTCTGA
Source organism: Desulfotignum sp. (assembly GCA_035268905.1). GTDB lineage: Bacteria > Desulfobacterota > Desulfobacteria > Desulfobacterales > Desulfobacteraceae > Desulfotignum. Next base: position 9,100 of record DATFJY010000005.1, on the reverse strand, counting down.
CCCCCAGCTTTTGTATTGACAGGGCAGCGGGGTTTTTGGTATCTTTATAAGGATATGATTTTCAAGGTGTTATAAAATATTGATGAATAAAAAAAAATGGCCGGCCCGCTCAGTGCTGCCTGTAGCGGTTCCGGGAATCAAATATATCATATTGGCCATCCTTGTAACAGGGGTGTTTTTTTATTTTGGGTGGATGGTAATTGCCTGGGTGGCTGCCGGGGTCGGGGTGTTTGTGTGCTGGTTTTTCCGTGATCCGGACAGAACCGTGCCCGAAGGCAGCAGTAATCTGGTGTCCCCGGCTGACGGCAGGGTCATCCTTGCAGAACGCCTGGCCAAGAGCGAATATCTGGATGGGGCCTGCCAGAAGGTGAGTATTTTCATGAATGTTTTCAATATTCATGTGAACAGAATGCCTTTTGACGGGGTGGTGGAAAAGGTGGAATACACCCCGGGCAAATTTGTCAATGCCTCCTTTGACAAAGCCTCCAGTCACAACGAACGCAATGCCCTGACCATCAGGACCCCCGGCGGAAAACGGTTTGTGATGGTCCAGATTGCCGGCCTTGTGGCCAGAAGGATTGTCAACCATGCAGCAGCAGGGCACCGCGTCATGCGCGGGGACCGGTTCGGCATGATCCAGTTCGGTTCCCGCCTGGATTTGTACCTGCCCATGGGGTTTCAGGTGCAGGTCAAAAAAGGGGATAAAACCCTTGCCGGCACCACCATCATCGGCTGGATGCCGGACACACCATAACCTTTAACCGTCACAAACCGGAGCAATTGAAGCATTTTGGAGCAAATACCCTTTACAACGCAAGGCTACCAGACCTTGAAAGAGGAACTGGCAAGGCTGAAAAAAGTTGAGCGGCCGCAAAATATCAAGGCCATTGAAACCGCCCGTGCCCACGGGGACCTGTCTGAAAATGCAGAATACCATGCTGCCAAGGAACGCCAGTCGTTTCTGGAGGGCCGTATAGGCGAGATCAGCTATAAACTGGGGGTTGCCAAGGTAATCGATCCGGCATCGGTTCCCAGGGACATTGTCCGTTTTGCCAGCCGGGTGGTGGTGGAAAATCTGGACTCTGAAGAGCAGATGGAATATTTGATTGTGGGTCCGGACGAGGCAGATATAAAAGAAGGCAGGATTTCCGTATCATCTCCCCTGGGCCGGGCCCTGATCGGCAAACGCGCCGGAGATGAAGCAACCCTCCAGGCACCCGGGGGCAAAAGAACCTATGAAATAATCGATATCCTATAGAAGAAAACGATATAGCATAAAAATATAAGGAGAACAGCCGTGGCAAGAGTTACCATAGAAGACTGCCTGAAAAACGTTGATAACCGGTTCACCCTGGTGCACCTGGCAGCCAAGCGGGTCCGCCAGGTCAGGGAAGGGGCGGAACTGCTGGTCCAGCGGACCAAAAACGGGGATGTGGTAACGGTGCTGCGGGAAATTGCTGCCAACCGCATCGTTTCCAAGCCCAGAACCGACGACCAGGACAGATGATTGATACGCAGAACCAGCCTGATTTCAGGAAAATTCCCATTGACAAGGTTGGTATCAAAGGGCTGAAGTATCCGGTAAAAGTGCTGGACAAAAACCGGGGCACCCAGTCCACGGTGGCGGACATCAGCATGTATGTGGATCTGCCCCATCAGTGCAAGGGGACCCATATGAGCCGGTTTGTGGAGATCCTGCACCAGTCCCGGACACGGATCTCCCTGGAATCGTTGACCAGTGTTCTGGTGGACATGAAACAGATCCTGGGTGCCAAATCCTCTCATATCGAGATCACCTTTCCCTATTTTATCAGAAAACAGGCCCCCAGTACCAGTGTCAGCGGTTTGATGGACTATACCTGTTCCATTTTCGGGTCCTGCAATGCAGACAATGCCACCGACATTGTTTTGAAGGTGGCGGTACCGGTGACATCGGTGTGCCCCTGTTCCAAGGAGATCAGCGACTGCGGTGCCCACAACCAGCGGGGCGAAGTTCTGGTAAGTGCCCGGTTCAAAAAACTGATCTGGATTGAAGACGTGGTGGAAATTGTGGAAACCGCGGCCTCCTGCGATATCTATTCCGTGCTCAAGCGCGAAGATGAAAAATTTGTCACGGAAAAAGCCTACAACAACCCCAAATTTGTGGAAGACCTTGCCCGGGACGTGGCCAAGGTTCTGAAGGCTGATGAAAACATCACCTGGTTTTCCGTGAGCGCGGAAAACTTTGAATCCATCCACAACCACAGCGCCTACGCCTACATAGAAAAATAGTTGAGTATGATGACAAAGGGATAGAGGCGGTTGTCTGTTCCTATAAAATAGCCGGCACGGCTCCTGACATCCGACAGGGTGCCGGTCTTGTAGTACTGGGTGCTGCTGCGCTTCAACAGCCGGTGATGGGGCATGAATGCCTGGAGAAGCTGTTCCATCTGTGCCGCGGTTACCCGGTTTTTCCGGGACAGGCCCGAGCCTTCCGCAAGCTGTATCTGCTGCCAGCCCAGCTCCTTTCCTGCAAAATCGGTGAGCACCCGTACCCCCTTGTCCAGGATGGCCGGCTCCCCGAACGCCTGCGCCCCCATGGCCAGCATCACCTGATTGGCAATGAAATTATTGGAGTGGGTGAGCAGTTTTTCCACCACCTGTTCAAGGGTGTAAGGAGAAGACAGGGTCAGGGTCTTGCTTGCACGGTTATCCAGGTTATCCAGGTTATCCAGGTTATCAGGGTTATCAGGGTTATCAGGGTTATCAGGGGTATCAGGGGTATCAGGGGTATCAGAGATATCAAGGGTATCGTCGGGGGTATCATCAACGGTTTTATCGGGGGTATCAGGCATCAGTGCTGTGTTGATTGTTCGGGCGTGAGACGGAAACGGCCCTGTTTCCACAGGTCCTGTCACATCCAGGCCCAAAGTGGTGAAAAAATGGGCCATGAGCAGCCCGGGATACAGGGGGCGTATCTGTTTTTCCACCAGGATCCGCCCCTGTTTCAGCCCGGTTTTTCTGATCTGTCTTTTGAAAATATCCAGCAGCGGGGTTTGGGGTTCGGCACTCACATAGGTCTGTGCTGCAGCATCCCAGGTAAAATGCATGGTGTTGAAATTGGCACACAGCGCCCCGATGGTGGCATCATAGGGATTCAAGGACCGCCCGGTGCCGGGAATCTGGATGTCTGCGGCAAAAAAAGACTGGTCCACCACAATTTTTCTGATCTGTTTTACCCCGGTTTTTTCCTTCACCCGGCGGCAGAAAGATAAAATGGCTTCCGACACAAACAATGGATCACCCTGACCCCGCACATACAGGATATGGGTGTCAGGATCATACGCTGCCAGGGTGGTAAAATGAAAATCCGGCCCCAGATGGGTCAGTGCGGCCAGGCTGGTTAAAATTTTGAGAATGGATGCCGGCACCATGGGGATATAAGGGTTTTGGGAAAACAAAACCGCGCCCTTGTCATCGGTCACCAGGATAGCGGCTTTTTTGTCCTGTGCTGCCCGGGCCAGGGCGGCCCGGTCCCCGGGGGCGATATGCTGGAGTGCATCCAGGGAGATCACAGAATCTGAGACCGAGGTTCCGCTGCCTGATGCCTGGACGGGCAGGGCAGCCGACCACATCAGCAGCAGTGTTGTCACAACCCGGCAGACCACACCGGTTTTCCGGCAGGATGCCGCACAGTAAAAAATGATTTTCCGGAACCAATCGGTGTTCCAGGATAATATGGCATTCCGGGATATATTGTCATTCCGGGAAAAACTGGTGTTCCGGGATAATATCGTTTTTCCGGAGAAACCGGCATTCCGGGCTGCGGCGGTCAGCATCAGCATCATACGGCTCCTTATTTCAGCAACTGGAAGAAAGCATCGATTTTTTCTTTGATATAGGCCCTGGCCTTCAGTTTTTCCCACTGGTCAGGAAAGGCCAGAGGGGCAAAAAAGGTTTCAGCGGTATAGGAAAATATTGGCGCGCCTTCCCGGCTGATCATGCCTGGCTCCTGTTCCGGCACTGCACTCTGTTCCTGTACCGATCCTTGTTCCGGCACTGCCCCTTGTTCTTGTGCCGGCACAATCTGCACAGGGGTGCGCACCACCCCTTCATGGCTGACAATGGTGACAGCGTTTTCAGAAGTCACGGAGGTGAGCCCCCGGGTTTTGAGCAGCTGCTTGAGTGCCTGGTCCCGGGCCCGGGAAAAAAGCTGGTTTTTTGACTCCCCGGATGTCATGGATATGACACCGGCAATACTTGCCCGAGAAAATTTTTCCATCCTGAACTCATTTTCCGCAGGCACCATCAGCAGATTTTCATCGGTTATCCGGTTGTACGCATATTTGATGTCATAGCGGACATAGTAGGTTTCAAGGCCTTCCTGCGCGCCGGCTGCGGCGGCATGTCCCTGGAAAACTTCGGGAGCAGGGCAGATGAAAACCAGAAAAACAAACAGGTTTCTCAAAAATGGCATGTTTTTTGTAACACTCCGTTCTGTAACAGGTAAATCCACTGGGTTTGCCCCGGCTGCGGTTTACAAACAGCAGTAATTATTATGACAGCAGTAACCAATTCAGCAGTGACTGACAGGTACATGGTGTTTCCATGGTAACAAACATTTTTCATAAGAGGAAATAAAAATGAAATATCAAATGGCCGGTATTTGCCTTGTGTGTCTTTTGTGGGCTTTTTTTACAGGATGCAGCAACCTTGGAAAAAACAGCACCACCACAGCCCCGGGACAGGTGTTGGGACAGGACAAGGCAGGAGGGGCCGGGAAGGTGGTCACCTTTGAAGTGGTGGGCAAGGGTTTGGAGCCGGAAAAGGCACTGACCAGAGGGGAAGCCGCCCTCATGGCAGAGCGGGCCGCGGTGGCGGACGGGTACCGCCAGCTTGTTGAAAAGATCAGCGGTGTGTATGTGGATGCCTATATGAAGGCAGGATACGGCACCGTGAACCAGGAAATGATCACTACCAGGGCCCAGAGCTGGCTCCGGGGGGTGGAGGTGGTGGAGATCCGCAGGGCAGCGCACAACATCACCGAGGCACACCTGCAGCTGAGCATCTATTTTGCCAAAAAAGACATGGTCTGGTGGCCCAGCGGTCTGGGGACAAATATGACACCTGTGGAAGATCAGGCTTTCAGCAGCAGCCAGGCACAATCCAGCGAAAAATGAAATCCAGGGGAATGCCATGAAACCCAGCATGAAACCAAGGGGATGCCATGCCATGAGACCCAGCAGATTTGAGAAAAGAAACACCTGTTTTTCCGGACCATGCCGGATATGGGCTGCGGCCGTATTGACAGCGGGATTTCTGTTTTTCCAGGTGCCGTATCCCTGTATGGGTATGGCAGATACGCCGGCACCGGCATCACAAAACAACCAAGACCATCCCCGGCACCAGGACCAGATCTCCCGGGACCGCCTCCATTATCAGGAGCAGGTTGCATTTATCTCCGAACAGATCAGCCGGATCAGAAAAGAGCTGGAATGGCTGACCCTAAAAGTCGGGCGGATGGCGGATTTTGACCGGTTTGTGCCCCGGCGCATGCATGATTCCATTGCCTTTAAACAGTCCAAGATCGCCTCTCTGGAAAAACTCAAAAAACGGTACCAGGATCTGATTTTGGCCCTCCCGGAATACCGGACCTCGGCAGTGGACAAAATCAGGGAAGAAAACATTCGGACCGGTGCCGTCAAAAAAACCGATTCCATCCAACCGATGGCAGATACAGCAGGCTTTGCCGATGATGGTTTTTCCGAAGAGGAAACAGGCCCCGGCGCCAGCTTCCGGCAGCAACTTGAGAAACAGATGGCGGCCGCCGGCCTGGATGCCTGGCTGGAGGTGGTCCCCCACACCGCCTCTGTAGGGGTGGAAACCCGTCTGCCTATTCTTTTTTCCAGTGCCAGTGCCCAGATCCCCAAAGGATATGAGCCGTTTCTCAAGAACCTGGCCGATCTGGTCAGGGACCATGATGTGCGTATTGTTGTTGACGGATATGCAGACACCGACCCCATCAATACCGAAGCATATCCTTCCAATTTTGAACTGGGCGCGGCCCGTGCCGCTGCCGTGGTCCGGGCCCTGGTACGTCACGGTGTCAAGCCGCAGGTGTGCAAAATCGGCAGCACCGGCCAGTACCGGTTCGATGCCAAAAAACAGACAGAATGGAAAAATCTCCAGCGCCATGCAACCATTGCCGTGTTTTTTGTGCCAAATGAAGGTCCTGTGTAACACGGTGAATTTATAGCTTTCAGGTCGGACAAATTTATATGAAAGTAGTGAGATATGAGGTTTGAGTAGTGAGAAAAAAACATCAAATTAGCTTCTCTCAATACTCATAACTCACCACTCATAACTTTCATAATTTGTTGTGCCCGTCAGGGCATGGTCGTTACTCTTGATTTTTTTTTGACATGACATTAAAGTTTCAGTCACAAGGTGACGAGTTTATAAAAATGTCAATTCCGGTTGCCGTAAATCTGAAAAATCAAATCAAGAGGTGGATCACATGAAAAACTGCATGCAATTTGTCGTTTTCGGGGCATTGGTGTTTTTGCTTGCCGGCTGCAATGTCTACAAAGCATCCCCGGGTCCTGTTGTAAAAACAGGTTCAGATGAAAATGGCCAGAACCGCATTATCACCTTTACAGTGACCGGCAAAGGGGTGGAACCGGAAGCTGCCCTCACCCGGGGCCAGGCACGGCTCATGGCGGAACGGGCTGCAGTGGCGGACGGCTTTCGCCAGTTTGTGGAAAAATTGGAAGGGGTTCTTGTGGAAGCCTATGCCCAGGGCGGGTACGGCACCATTGACAAGGATATGCTCAAAACCAGCACCCGGGCGGTCCTGCGGGGAGTCGAAGTCAAAGAGATCACCCATGGAGATCTGGGCATTGCCAGGGCCGTCATGCAGCTGCGCATCCATTTTACCCGCCACGGCATGATCTGGTGGCCGGAGGGCCTTGGCCAAAACCCGGGGTTTTATTCCCAGTCCTGAAATCCTGTCAACCGATCCTGAAATCCCATCAAAAGATCAGGAGGAAATAGATGTCTACTCGACAACAATGGCTTTCTACCGCTGCTGCAGCGGTTATGATTCTGACTTTGGTTTCAAAGGTGCCTGCTTTTGCCGCTAATTCTCCAGTACCGGATCTCTATGTACAGATTGAAACATTTGCGCACAAAATGGATCTGGTGGAACAGGATATAGTCCGGCTGGATCAGGACCTGCAATGGCTGGAAAACAAGATCAGCACAATACCCCTCATGGGCAGGCCGGTTCCCCGTACCCTGCACCAGTCTGCAGCCTATAAGCAGAAGCAACTGGCAGTCCTTGAAAAAATCCGCAGCCAGTACCGGGACATTCTGGCTGATCTGACGGCAGATTTGCCGGACCCCCGGGAAAAAGATCCGGATATTTTGTCCCGGGATGCTGCCCCGTCTTCGGATGCACCGGACCAGGAAACCCGAACAGTCGGGAAAACCCGGGAACCCCCGGCAGCCCGGGACCTGATGGACCGGATGCAGGCATACAACATGGCTGACTGGTTTGAAATGCTGCCTTCCCGTCAATATCCCCAGGCCATTGTGTCCACCCTGCCGATTCTGTTTTCTTCGGGCAGTGCAATGGTGGCAAAACAATACCAGGGGTTTTTCAAAAAAATAGCCGCTTTTGTCAAAGACCGGCCCATGTATATTGTGGTGGATGGGTTTGCTGATCTTGATCCCATAAAAACCGCCCGGTATCCTTCCAATTTTGAACTGGGTGCGGCCCGGGCCGCCAATGTCATCCATGCCCTGATAGACTGCGGTGTGGATCCTTCGTTTTTCAAGGCTGCCACCACCGGAAAATACCGATTTCCGGAGGACCGGCCTGTTTCCAGGGAAAAATCCATGGAACGGTATGTGCGTATTACCCTGATCCCTCAAGCCGCTTGACAACCAATCCCGGGCAGTCAGTGAAATTTCAAACGCAAGGATGTTTTCGCACGGCATCCCCCGGCGGTTGAGGGAGATTCCCCGGCAGGTATCCATTCAGGTGTGGTTCCGGTCCGGGTCAGCCGGTCCGGATTATTGTTTTGTAATTATTTCTTGGTTCTGGTATACAATCCTGGCAAAGGCCGAACCTGAATCAGGAAACCGTGAATGCCCGTTATCTGCAGCAGAAATCTTTACTGTCTTGTCATTATGGCTGTCTTGTGCACGGCGGCAGCCCCGCCAGTGGTGTGTGCCTCCGACGCAACGGCTGCCGTGGTGGTCTCCCGGAAGATCCGTCCCTATCTTTTGGTGACCGAAGGCATACTGGCACAGGTGCCGGAAAAGATTTCAGATACAGATGTGTTTTTCCTTTCCCCGGGGGATGACCTGGTGACCGCCCAGGTGACCGACCGCCTCATTACCGGTTCCTATGACCTGGTGGCGGCAGTGGGCCCGGAAGCCGCAGCCCTGATTTGGCAGGCCGGAATCCCGGGCAAAAAAATTTATGCAGCGCTGCTGGATCCGGATGCGGTTTCCCGGATCCCAGACGATGCCTGCGGCATTTCCCTGCGCATTCCTGTGGCCGTCCAGGTGGAAACCATTGCCAGCATATTTCCATCCCTCCAGAAAATCGGTCTGCTGTTCGATCCGGAACATAACCAGTGGTTTTTCGATGCCGCCTCTGCAGCAGCGGCTGCTAGCGGTCTTTCTATTTCGATTGTGCCGCTTCAGGTAACCGAAAGAAATCAGATTGCACAGGTTCTGGCCACAAATCTGGAACTGGTGGATGCTGTCTGGATGATCCCGGACCGGACCGTTATTTCTGAAAAATTGATCCAGTATGTTATCAAACAGGCCCTGTACAAAGAAACCGGTGTGATCGGGTACAATGCCTATTTTGTTAGAACCGGGGCCTTTTTTTCCTTTGAGTTCGACTATCGGGCATTGGGCCGGCAGGCAGGAACGCTTATCACGGACAGCCTGACAGACAGAGACTGCCGCAGCGTCCCCCCTGTGTTTGAGAGCCGCAGCAACCCCCAGATTGCCGAAAAACTGGGGCTGAATATGGAGGCAAGCAGATGAAAAGCGTGTTTCCCAAAAATATCGGCATCCACATACGGGTTCTGTCTGCGGCGGT
>DATFJY010000004.1:0-2312 GCA_035268905.1 Desulfotignum sp. | reverse complement strand
TTAATCTCCTGTTTCTGGGTATCGGCCTTAATGTAAACAATAAAGCGGAATCAGATGAATACCAGGCCATTTCCCTGAAAACAGCCCTGGGAAAATCTGTTTCCAGAAAACAGATCCTGACCCGGTTCCTGGATCTGTTTGAATCCCGGATTGCCGACGTTGATCCACCCCGGATCATCAGCCAGTGGAAGGCTCGGACCGCCACCATCGGCACCGAAGTCAGGGTTCAAACCCATGACCGGGTGTATGAAGGCAAGGCCCTGGATGTGGATGACACCGGTGCCCTCATTGTCAAAGGCCGGGACGGCGTCACACGGAAAATTATCTATGGTGATTGTTTTCATTCCTGAAAAAAGAGCGATGGGCTGACCTGGTCTATCAACAACACCGAGGCTCAACATAGAACAAAACATAAGAATAATTTAACGACATATTCAAATTTTTATATAATAATTTAAAATGAATGCTAAACCCATGGATGTTTCTGTCAAACCGATTGTGTATTCAGCTCTTTTTATCGCCCTGATCAGCATTGGGGCAATGATTGCCATACCTGTGGGCCCTGTTCCCATTGTACTTCAAAACATGTTTGTGCTTCTGGCGGGTTTGATCCTGCCGCCGGCCTGGGCTGCCGGGTGCGTGGCGGTTTATCTGCTCATGGGATTTGCCGGACTGCCGGTATTTGCCGGCGGCACCTCGGGTATTGGAAAAGTGGTCGGACCCACCGGTGGATATCTTTTATCTTATCTGCCGGCCGCGTTCCTTACCTCTGTAATATCCGGCAGCGCTGAAAAGAGTCTGGTCCGGGATTGTGGTGCCACCATTGCGGGAATGGCAGTGATGTATATGTTCGGGGTACCCTGGCTGAAATGGGTATTGGCTGTGTCATGGGGCAAGGCCCTGGCTGCCGGCATGTATCCCTTTCTTCCCGGCGCTGTGCTTAAAATGATTGCAGCGGTAATCATCGCCCGCAAGCTTCGTCCCCTGATCCGGTTTTAAGCATTTTATGGATACAGTGCTACTGAAAACAGACCATTTGACTCATGCCTTTGGTCCGGGGGATACAGGTATATTTGACATTTGTCTGACCGTAGCCCGGGATGATTTTATTGTGCTTGCCGGAAAAAACGGATGTGGGAAAACCACCTTGATCCGCCATTTCAACGGTCTGCTGATGCCGGATAGCGGCCGGGTTCTGCTCAACGGTCAGGATATTCAAAAAGACCTGACCGTTGCCCGCAAAAAGATCGGTATGGTATTCCAGGACCCGGATACCCAGATCATCGCAGATACCGTGTTTGATGAAACCGCCTTTGGCCCGGAAAATTTAAACATGAGCCGGGAAGAGATTAATGCCAGGGTCTTTAGCACCCTTAACCTGCTCGGCCTGGATCATTTGCGGGACAGAAATCCTGCCACCCTTTCCGGCGGGGAAAAACGGCGGCTGGCCATTGCCGGCATCCTGGTCATGGAACCGGAGCTTATTGTTTTTGACGAGCCCTTTGCCAATCTGGATTATCCATCTATTGTATCCCTGGTCAGACTGTGCCGAACGCTGCACCAGTCCGGACATGCCATTGTCATGACCACCCATGATGTGGCACCGGTGATCATGCTTGCCACCCAAATGGTGGTCATGAACAAAGGGCGAATCGAGGAAGAAGGCGATCCTGTCTCGCTTGCCCCCTGCCTTGAATCATATGGCGTAAAAAATCCGTTTACCCCCATGGCACAGGCGTGGGCGTTGTGACTCTTTTTTCCTATCATCCCGGTGACACCTTATGGCATACCCTGGATGTCCGGTGCAAAGGCCTTCTGGCCTGCCTGTTGAGCCTGGCTGTACTAAAGACGGGATTGCCCGGGAATATTATCTGCCTGTGCGTTTTAATGGTTATACTGAAAACATTGAAGGTGGGCCCGGCAAGGCTTGTGACGCAGTTGAAAGTCTTTCTTTTGCTTTTAACTCTGATATTTTTCTGCCGATGGGCAGTCACGCCCGGCGATCCCATGGTGACCCTGTACGGATTCAGCCTGACCCGCCAGGGGTTTGCTTCCGGTAGCCTGGTTACGTTGCGGTTTCTGGTCGTTATGCTGCTGGGACTTATATTGACTGCCACCACCCGGTCCATGGAAATCAAGGCGGCTGTCCAGTGGTTTTTCAAACCCGTTCCTTTTATTCCTGAAAAACGGGTGTCTGTGATGGTTGGTTTGGCGCTGAAATTCATGCCCCTGATCCTTGATAATGCCAGGGAAGTGACCCATGCGGTCAATGCCCGGTGCGGCAATTTAAGGAAAAATCCTGTGCGGCGACT
>DATFJY010000003.1:0-4290 GCA_035268905.1 Desulfotignum sp. | reverse complement strand
TCCGGGGGGCGGGCCACTATCGCCACGGCTACCGCATGACCTGGTTTTCCATTTCCGACTTAGGGGTACATGCCAGGGTATATAAGACCGCCATTCAATTTTTTATTCAGAGTCTTTCAACGGCAGACCCCATTAAAAAGGCTGTTATTAAAGGGTTTGACGAAGATGGCAAGATCCTGTTTGAGCAATCAACGGACAAAGAGGGCCTGTGCACGATAAAAGGACACTTTGAAAAACCGGCACTGGTCTCGGTTTCCAGAAAAAATCATATCAGCCTGATGGCCATGGACACCCCGGCCCTGGATCTGTCGGAATTTGCCATGGGCGATGCCTTGTTCAGGCCCCTGGATCTGTTTGTATACGGCCCCCGGGACATTTACCGTCCCGGGGAAACCGTTGTGATTGAGGGCATCTTACGACACCAGGACGGCCGAATGGCGCCTAGGATAAAGGTGACAACCAAGGTGGTTCAGCCTGATGGAAAAACCATTCGCGAATTTACCTGGAAGCCGAGCAAAGGCAACCATTTCAACACCAGTTTTCAGTTGCCCGCCAATGCGCTGACAGGAAAATGGCGGGTGAAATTTTCAAATGGCGATGACAAATTTAAAGATTATCCCTTTCTTGTATCCGAATTTATGCCCGAACGTATGAAACTGGTCATAGACCAGACAGGCGACAATATTTTGTCCCCGGATAAAGACCTTGCCATCCATATCCAGGGCGACTTTCTGTACGGAGCACCTGCAAGCGGCAGCCGGGCCAATGCTGTGATTCATGTAAAACCGGCACGGGATCTGTTCAAAAAGACCCTGCCCGGTTTTGAATTCGGTGCGGGCACCGACCTTGTCAACACCACCGTCACCAGTGACGACATCCGCCTGGACGACACGGGAAAAGGCGTGATTGAAGTGGAGAATCAGTGGCAGGCAGTGACCTCCCCCCACTGGGTCACCGCCAATGTCAGCCTGTACGATTCCGGAGATCGCCCGGTGGTCAGAAACGCCTCCTGGCAGGTGTGGCCGGCCCAGACCCTTGTGGGTATCAGAAACATGTCCGGCACAGAAGACGACCCTGATCAGGTACCTGACAATGACACGGCAAAATTTGAAGTGATCCTGGCCGACACCCAGGGCCGGCTGACGGCAGCCCAGGGCCTGAAGGTCAAAGTAATCCGGGAGCACCGCGAATATTACTGGGAATATAAAGACGACGCGTGGCATTGGGGCTTCAACAGCCGGTTCTTTCCCGTGGACCGCTTTGATCTTGATATTCCGGACCAGGGCAAGGCCCAGGTAACTGTCCCCGTGGAATGGGGCGGATACCGTCTGGAAATAAAAAACCCCGCCACAGGCCTGACAAGCGCCAAAAGCGTCTGGGCCGGCCAGCGCGCCAAAGGCCAGGGGCAAAAAGAGATGACCCGGCCGGACCGGGTGGATCTGACCCTGGACAAACCAGGCTACCGGGCCGGGGACACGGCCCGGGTGACGATCAAGGCGCCCCAGGGCGGAAAAGGCTTTTTATTTGTGGATGGGGCAGATAATCTTTTAACCCTGCCCATTGATATTCCTGCCCGGGGAAAGGAGATTTCCATACCCATTGATCCGGACTGGACGCGCCACGATCTGTATGTATCCGCACTGGTAATCCGGCCCGGAGAAAGCAGGAACACAAAGCTGCCCAAACGGTCCGTGGGACTGATCCACCTGCCCCTTGACCGCACCGACCGCCGTATAAATGTTGATATCCAGGCCCCGGAAAAAACAGAACCCAACCGCCGGGTGGATGTGACGGTGAATCTGACCGATGCCGGCGGCAAGCCGGCCAGACATGCCATGGTCACCCTGGCTGCCGTGGACTGTGGAATTTTGAACCTGACGCGGTTTAAAACCCCGGATCCCTTTGGCTACTTTTTCCAACCCCGGAAATACAGCCCCGAGATCCATGACATTTACCAGAAACTTATTGAAGCCGCAGACGGCAGCTATGCAAGGATGCGATTCGGTGGGGATATGGCAACCCTGACCCGGGGCGGCGACCGGCCCGCAACCGATGTGCAGATCCTGGCCATCCACCAGAAGGCCGTTGATGTCGACGACCTGGGAAAAGCCATATTCCATCTGGACCTTCCGGACTTTAACGGACAGGTGCGGATCATGGCCATTGCCCATACGGACAGCACCTTTGGTTCCGGAGATAAGGAAATGACCCTGGCCTCGCCCATCGTGGTCCAGGGTACCATGCCGCGTTTTCTGTCCTGCCGGGACCAGGGATTTATCATGCTGGAAATGAACAACCTGACAGACATTACCCAGAATATAACCCTGGAAACAGACATTTTCGGGCCGGTGGCTTTCACAGGGCAGGCCGAACAAACCATTGCCCTGTCCCCCCATAAACGCAAACGCGTCAAACTGCCGATTACGGCAGGCACCACAACGGGCCGGGCACACATCACCTGCCGGATAAAAGGCATCCAGGGTCCGGACGTATCACCGGAAATGACCAAAACCTGGTTTTTGGAAACCCGGTCGCCCTACCCTCACCAGACCCGGACCTGGCAGAAACGGCTGACACCGAGACAAAGCTTTGCCATGCCGTCTGCCGCCCTGAACACCCTGGTGCCGGATACGGTAACCGTACTGGCCGGTCTGGATTCAGAGCCGCCGGTAAACCTGGCCCAGCATGTCAGTGAATTGCGGGCCTATCCCTACGGCTGCCTGGAGCAGACCGTATCAGGCTTTTTTCCCCATATACTGCTCTCCTTTGATCAGTTTGCACAATTGGGGGTTGAGGCAAACACCCCAAAAACCACCAATGAAAAAATAAAACGCGGCATCCAGCGCCTGCTTGAAAAACAGAAAAGCTCCGGCGCCTTTGGCCTGTGGAATTCCCACAGCCCGGAAAACGCCTGGCTGAGCGCCTACGCCGTCCATATGATGGTCGAAGCTGTGGACGCCGGTTATGAAGTGCCTGTAAGTGCGGTAAAAAATGGCCTTACCCGCCTGGCCGTATATGTTCGCCGCCCCAAATCCATTCACGCGCCGGGATGGACCGACGGCAAAATGTTCAGGGCGGCTACCCGGGCCTATGCCGCCTTTGTCCTTGCCCGGGTCAGTTCTTTAGGACTGGCGGATGCCAGGAATGTCTATGCCTATGTGAAAGCCAACCATCCCACCCCCTTGAGCCTGGTCCATGCAGGCACGGCCCTTGGGCTTGCCGGCGACCGTACCAGGGCATTTGAAGCCTTTGACCTGGCCCTCAAAACCCGGCGGGATGACGAACGGGTGTATGGTGGGGACTACGGCTCCAATGTCCGGGACCTTGCGGCGGCCTACTATTATGTCACCACCTATTTTGCCGACTATGCCTTCCGGGGCGTATTCCTCCACGATCTCGCTGCCGCGCTTAAAGAGCGGCAATGGCTCTCCACCCAGGAACGCAACAGCCTGGTTATGGCAGGCGCAGCCAAACTGGCCCATCCGGCCGGGGCATGGGCTGCCGATGTGACCGTGGGGAACCGGACCGGCGCCCACACCGGAAAGGGTCCGGGCCGGGTGATATTCACAAAAGGTACTGCTGCCGGGGGATTCACCGTGAAAAATACCGGCAAGTCCAATCTTTATCTGGATCTTGTGCTCACAGGATATCCCAACAGGCGGCCGGCCTCCCAAAGCCATGGTGTCAGCATATCCAGGCTGTTTCTGGACACCAACGCTAAACCTGTGGATATTTCCACGCTGACCGCCGGAGACCGGCTCATTGTGGCCTTGAAGGTTGAATCCCAAAAACAGCAACTGCCCCATGCCCTGGTGGTGGACATGCTGCCTGCCGGATTTGAATTGGAAGATCCCAATGTGTCGGGATCATTCCCCATTGATGATATAAAGGTGGATGGGAAAACCATTTCCCGATGGCATGACGAATGTAATACCGCCCACACCGAATACAGGGATGACCGATTTATTGCTGCCCTGAATCTTGGATACGGTGAAACCTGCCGGATTTTCTACGCCGTGCGGGTGGTCAGCCCCGGTGTTTTCAAGGTGCCGCCGTCCCTGGTGGAAGATATGTATCGGCCTTATATCCGGGGTGTGGGTAAAACTGTTACCCAAACCCGAATAACCTCGCCTGGCAACAGTAAAGAATGAATGTCAAATGAACGGAAAATTTCAAAAAAAATTTACCGGCATTGAGATCTGTCCGGCCAATGCGTAAAGCAAGCCAGCGCATTGGCCGAAAAGAATCAACGATCCTTGGCGTTCTGCTCTTTTTTCTACCGGCAGCCTG
>DATFJY010000002.1:0-14206 GCA_035268905.1 Desulfotignum sp. | reverse complement strand
CATGGGCATCTGCAGGATCCGGGTCCGGGCCATGCGTTCCCGGATCCGCCGGATGACTGGTTTGATGAATGTCAGGGTGCCGATGGAGACCATGACCACCTCCTGCGGAGAAAAATTCTCTGTCAGCCGGGAGACAACCGCCCGGTAGTCGGCTTCCCACCCTCTGTACCAGACCATGGGATGGAAGTGAAATCCCACGGGAATACCCCGGTCCGCCAGTTTTCTGGCACTTTTTATCCGCTTTTCCAGAGAAGCGGTGCCCTTTTCCTCGGCCGCGATCACTGCCGGGGTGTTCAAGGACCAGGTGAACACCATGTTGAACGGTGGCGGGTGTGTCAGAAAATATCCGATCCGGCTGCTTTTGGATTTCATCTCCAGAATCACCCGGGGGTGGGTTGCGGCAAACCGGGTCAGGTTGTCCAGCAGACCGAACCGGTTCCCCCACATCAATGAATCAGAGGACTGACCTGTTCCGATATGCACCGGGGTATCTTTTTCCAGTGTCAACCCCTCCAGATGGCGGGCCAGATCACGGACAAACCGCACCTGATTGCCGTGGTAAAAAGACTGGATGGAGCAGTAACTGCAGTCGAATCCGCACTGCTGGACCGCATCCAGGGTGTTGAGGTTGCAGCACCGGGTCTTTTCCGACGCCACCGGGCATTTGCCCATGACAGCCCCCTTCAGGTCTGTCTCCACCATCTGTTCTTCCGGGAATCTGGTTTCCCCAGGGGCAAAGTTACGTCCGGCCGGATACTCTTTCGGGATATTTTTCAATGCCTCATAACCGGATTTGAGCTGAAAGAATATCTTTGCAGCCGCTTGTTTACCGGTTGCGTTTCCCACAACCTCGGGCCTGTAAAACCGGTCAAGCCCGCCCATTTCCCAGCAGGTCATATCCAGGCTGTATTCCACCAAAAACCGCAGCTGCTGAAGGGAAAACCCGTGGGCCTGTGAAAGGCCCTGCAGCCATGTCTGACGGTCCAGGGGCAGTTTAAAAAAACCGGTGATCTGTTCAAGGCGGCTCAATGACATCCAATGATTATAGCGGAAAAACAGCGCCGGAACAATATTTCTGCAGGGTTTCTTTGCCGTAGAAGCTATTTGCCATAATGAATTCTGCATCACAAGGATCTTGACAGGAGCCCCTGGTGGTGTCCTGTGAACGGACCGTCAGATCCGGAGGGGGCCTGGTAAAATAAGCCGGGATGGTTTTCATATGAGAGCGGGTTGCCACACTTCATTGTTCTTATGCAAACAGGCCCCCGAAGATCTCGGGACGGTCTCAGGGCACCACCAGGGGCGGGCCTTGGACCAGGACAGGCCATGGAATCATAAAAAAAGTGATGCACCTATGGCAAACATTCCGTGCCGTTATTTGTGGTTGACAATGGAAGGACCGACCGGTATATTGCAGGACTGAATATTCATTCCGGAAGGAAGGCCCCATGCCGAAAAAAACAATCACAAAACCTGACCTGATACTGGATGCCGCCCTGCACCTGTTTGCTGAAAACGGATTTCATTCCGCCCCCATGTCCCGCCTTGCAGCAATGGCCGGGGTCGGGGTGGGCAGTATTTACCGCTACTTCAAGGATAAAGACCAGCTGGTGCACGCGGTTTTCAAACATGTGGACCAGGCATTGACCACCGTGCTGACCGCCTCTTTTGATCCGGATTTGTCTGACAGGGAACAATTGATCCAGATGCTGACCCATTTGATACAGTACCTGCACGCCCATCCACGGGAATTCAGGTTTCTGGAACAATATTACCATTCCCCCTATGGCCTTGAAAAAAAACGGGCCAAAATTTCTCTGGAAGATAAAAACAAACTGCCCGCACCGCTGCGCAAGTTTTTCTTCGGAGAGCTGGATGATTCCGTTAAAAAACTGCCCTGGCCTGTTTATCAGGCCCTGATTTTCGGTCCGGTCACCTATCTTATGCGGGATTCTCTGACCGGCCTGGTCACCTTGGATGATGATATGGTGCAATCGTTGACCCGGTCCTGCTGGGATGCTTTAAAAAAATAAAGGAGTTATGACCACATGATGAAAAAAAATCTTTGCAAAAAAACAGCGCGTTACAGGCCGGTCCTGTTTGTTTTCCTGTTGCTTTTGTTTTGCGGCATGGCAATTGCCCAGGAACCGCCGGTCCCACAGGTACGGGTGATGACCATCACGGAACAGGATATTGTGCCGGCAGAGGAATATGTGGGCCATGTGGAAGCGGTGCAGAGCGTGGATCTGCGGGCCAGGGTGGAAGGGTTTCTGGAAAAGGTCAGTTTCAAAGAAGGGGATTATGTCTCGGAAGGACAGGTACTGTACCGCATTGAAAAGGATGGTTATGCGGCAAAGGTGGCCATGGAAAAGGCCCGGGTGGCCCAGGCGGAAGCGGAAGTGAGCAGAGCTGAAAGCCACCTGAAGCGGTTGCGGTCGGTAAGCCGGCAGAGCATTTCCGCCATGGACATGGACAATGCCGTGGCTGCGGAACTGGCTGCCCGGGCAAACCTGGCAGCTGCCAATGCCGCCCTGGACACCAGTGAACTGAACCTTGCCTATACCACCATACAGGCACCCATTTCCGGCCGTATCGGCAGAACCGCTTACACAAGGGGCAACCTTGTGAATCCGGCATCCGGGGTTCTGGCAACCATTGTGCAGATAGATCCTGTCCGGGTGGCCTATGCCATCAGTGAAAATGATTTCACCGCTGTACAGAAAGCGATACAGGAAATGGACGGACCGCAGTCACGCATGCTGGTCCCGCACCTGCTCCTGCCCGGCACCGGCCCTTACGCTGAACAGGGACAGGTTATATTTGTCGACAACCGGGTGGATGCCGCCACAGGAACCATTACGGTACGGGCACAATTCAACAACCCGGATGGCTGGCTTCTTCCCGGACAGTATGTCACGGTCCAGGTCAAAGCGGCAGCGTCACAGCTGTTGCCGGTGGTGCCCCAGTCAGCCGTCCTGGTCAATCAGGATGGGCGGTATGTATTGATGGTTACAGACGGGGTGGCCACCCGGCAGCCCATTGTCACCGGCCCTGCCCTGGACCAGATGTGGGCGGTGAAATCAGGGCTGGCCCCCGGAGACCGGGTGATTGTCAGCGGCATCCAGAAGGTGGAGCCGGGACAGCCGGTGGATGCGGTTCCTGCTGAACTGGAGAACTGATCCATGATTTCCAATATTTTCATCCAGCGCCCCCGCCTGGCCGGGGTCATTTCCATTGTCATCACCCTGGCGGGTTTTCTGGCCCTGATGACCATTCCTGTGGCCCAGTACCCGCAGATCACACCACCGGAGATCACGGTATCCGCGTTTTACCCCGGGGCCAGTTCCGAGGTGCTGGCCCAGACCGTGGCCGCGCCTTTGGAAAAAGAGGTGAACGGCGTGGCAAACATGCTGTATATGTCCTCTTCCAGTTCCAATACCGGGAGCTATTCTTTGCGGGTCACCTTTGCCGTGGGCAGTGATCCGGATATCAACCAGGTCAACCTGCAGAACCGGATTCAGCTGGCCACCCCCAAACTGCCGGCAGAGGTGGTGGCCCAGGGCATCAGTGTGCGCAAGCGCTCCGGTGACATGATGGCGGCCGTCAGCTTCTTCTCTCCGAACAAATCCCAGGGAATGCTGTATTTGAGCAACTATATCAGCGACCAGGTCAAGGACACCCTGATACGCATCAACGGGGTCAGTGATGCCATGATTTTTGGTGAAAAAGAGTACAGCCTGCGCATATGGATGGACCCGGAACGTATGACAGCCCTGAAATTGACTGCGGATGACATCATTTTGGCAGTGCGGACCCAGAATGTCCAGGCATCCCTGGGGGCGGTGGGCATGGAACCCCTTGAAAACAAGCAGTCGGTGCAGTTTTCGCTGCGTGCCAAAGGCCGGCTGGCTGAAGTGGAAGATTTTGAAAATATCATCGTCCGGGCCGGCAGCCAGGGGGGCATCGTGCGGGTAAAGGATGTGGCCCGGGTGGAGCTGGCAGGCAAATCCTATGCCACGGAGTCCATTCTCAACGGCAACCCTGCCGCCACCCTGGCAGTGTACCGGGCATCAGATGCCAATGCCCTGGAAACCATGGAAAATGTCCGGGCGGAACTCAAAAAACTGGAAACCGGCATGCCCGATGATGTGGCCTATGAAATCATCCTGGACACCACCAAATATGTGTCTGCCGCCATTGATGAAATCATTTTGACCCTTTCTCTGGTAACCGTGCTGGTAATTGCCGTTATTTTTGCCTTTCTCCAGAACTGGCGGGCCACCCTGATTCCGTCCGTGGCCATTCCGGTTTCTTTGATCGGCACCTTTGCCATACTCATGGCCCTGGGATACAATGCCAACACCATCACCCTGTTTGCCCTGATCATGGCCATCGGCCTGGTGGTGGACGATGCCATTGTGGTGGTGGAAAATGTGCACCGGGTCATGCAGGAAGAAGACCTGCCCGCCCCTGCAGCAACAAAAAAAGCCATGGCCCAGGTGGTGGGTCCCATCATTACCACCTCCCTGGTGCTGTTTTCCGTGTTTGTGCCCGTGGCATTCATGCCGGGCATCACCGGCCAGCTGTACCGGCAGTTTGCCGTGACCATGTGCAGTGCTGTCCTGCTGTCCGCCACCTGCGCCCTGACCCTGAGCCCGGCCCTGTGCGCCACCTTCCTCAACCGGCACCGGGAGCCGAAAAAAGGACCCTATGCCTGGTTCAACAGCCTGGTCAATGCCAGCCGGAAAGGGTATGTGGCCGGCTCCGCATGGCTGATCCGGCGGCTGGTGGTCCCCATCCTGTTGTTTGCCGGGGTTGTAACCGGTGCTGTCATGCTCTTCAACAATACGCCCACCAGCTTTCTTCCCCAGGAAGACCAGGGATATTTCTTTATCAATGTGCAGCTGCCCCAGTCTGCTGCCCTGTCCCGCACCGTTGCCGTGCTGGATGATATCACCAGAGAAATCCGCAGCATCGACGGGGTGGCCAACATGATCGGGGTGTCCGGATTCAGCCTGCTCAGCGGGAATGCCGACAATGTGGGGTTTGCCCTGGGGATTCTCAAACCCTGGGATGAGCGGCAGCTGGCGCACCAGCATCTGGATGCCATTGTGGGCCAGGCCCGGGGGAAACTGGCAGCCCTGTCCGATGCCAATGCCTTTGCCTTTTCCCCGCCCCCCATATCCGGGTTGGGCGCCAGCAGCGGGTTCACGTTTCAATTGCTGGCAAGAGAGGGCCAGGACCCCAAAGAACTGTTCGGTATGGCCTTGAACCTGATGATGGCCGCCAACCAGGACCCAAGGCTTGACAAAGTATTCACCACCTACACAGCTGATACGCCCCAGATTTTTGTGGATGTGGACCGTACCCGTGCGGAATACCTCAAGGTACCTGTGGCACGCATTTTCTCCACCCTCCAGGCCCACCTGGGATCTGCCTATGTCAATGACTTTAATCTCGGCGGCCGGACCTACCAGGTGAAGGTCCAGGCAGACGGACCGTTCCGGGACACGGCAGAGGATATCAAGCGCCTGTATGTGCGCAGCAGCGACCATAAGATGGTGCCCCTCACCAGCCTGGTGACCCTGCGCACAATTCTGGGACCCCAGCTCATCAAGCGGTATAACCAGTTCACCAGCGCGGATTTCAACGGCAATGCAGCCCCGGGATTTTCCTCCGGACAGGCCATGGCCGCCATGGAAGAGGTGGCGGCAAAAGAGCTGGCACCTGGTTTCGGCTATGAATGGTCTGCTTTGTCATACCAGGAAAAACGCACCGGTGGACAGGTTGTATGGCTCTTTGCCCTGGCACTGGTCTTTGCCTATCTGTTTCTGGTGGCCCAGTATGAAAGCTGGAACCTGCCCATGGCCATCGTTCTGTCCATACCTGTGGGAACCCTGGGGGCGCTGGGGGGCCTGTGGCTGCTGGATATGCCCTTGTCCATTTACGCACAGATCGGACTTGTGCTGCTGGTGGGCCTGACCGCAAAAAATGCCATCCTGATTGTTGAATTTGCCAGGGCCCAGCGCCAGGAAGGGCTGCCGATTGCAGAAGCAGCCGTGACCGGCGGTGCCATCCGCTTCCGGCCGGTACTCATGACCTCTTTGACCTTTATTTTCGGACTGGTGCCCATGCTCATCGCCACCGGGGCCGGGGCCGGCAGCCGGCGGGCCATCGGTACCGCCGTGTTTTCCGGCATGTGTGTGGCAACTTTTCTGGGCATCTTTCTGATCCCGGCCCTGTATTTCATTTTTCAAAACATCAGTGAAAAAGGCCGGGCCCGACGGATGGCAGGAAAGCAGGAGGATACACTGGATATTGCCGCACCAGAAACAAAACCCAAAGAATCGAGGTAATACTGCATATGCATGGTTTTTTGATAACAGATACCTGCCGCAAAACCGGATTTTTCCCCAATGCATGTCCCATTAACGTCTTTCCGGCCATCATTCTGGTGCTGATACTCCTGTCCGGATGTGCTGCAGTGGGGCCGGAATTTCAGACACCGGAACTGTCCGCCCCTGATATCTGGCATACCAAAATGGCGGGCGGACTGGCCGTTTCAGAAACCGCATCCCGGGACCAGGCTGCCTGGTGGGAACTGTTTACAGATCCTTTGCTGACCCGGCTGATTGAACAGGCGGCAGCCGGGAATCTGGATCTGCAGAAAGCGGTGGTCCGGATTCAGGAAGCACGGGCCCTTTACGGCATCAGCCAGGCGGGTGATTATCCCATCCTGGACAGCACCGGCCTGGTCCAGCGCCGGCAGAGCAGTGATGAAACCGGTACCGGGAATGCCAGCGGTTTTTTTCATGCCGGTTTTGATGCTGCCTGGGAACTGGATCTGTTCGGTGGGGTGCAGCGCTCCCAGGAGGCTGCCCTGGCGGAAATGGAGACCAGACAGGAGGCCATGAACAATGTGCTTATCAGCCTCCAGGCGGAAGTGGCCCTCCATTATCTGGAGCTGCGCACCTTCCAGGAACGGCTGGTGGCGGCCCGGGGCAACCTGGAAGTACAAAAAGAAACCTATGACATCAATGTGTCCCGGTTCAATGCGGGATTGATCGGAGAACTGCCGGTGTATCAGTCCCAATACATTCTGGAACAGACACGGTCCCAGATTCCGCTGCTCCAGGACGGCATTGGCAGAGCCGCCAACCGCCTGGCCGTTCTGGTGGGAAAACCGCCCGGCACCCTGCATGACGCGCTGATGGAAAAACATGCCATCCCCTGCATTCCTGTGGAAGTGGTCATGAATATTCCTGCCCGGACCCTGCGCCAGCGCCCGGATATCCGCCGGGCCGAACGTGTCCTGGCCAGGGAAACCGCCCTGGTGGGGGTGGCCATGGCAGACCTGTACCCGCGGTTTCACCTGAACGGCACCTTTGGTCTGGAAGCCCTGTCAGCCGGAAATTTTTTCAACAGCGGAAGCCGATTCTGGGGGATCGGTCCCCGGGTTTCCTGGCGGCTGTTTGATGGCGGCAGGATCCGGCAGACCATCGCAGCCCAGTCCGCCCGGCAGGAACAGGCCATGATCGATTACCAGTCAGCACTGCTGACCGCCAAAGAAGAGATTGAAAATGCGATCCTGGCCTTTGCCAAGGAACAGCTGCGCCGGGATTCCCTTGTCAAGGCAACGGCAGCTGCCCGGAATGCGGGCCGCATTGCCAGAGACCAGTACCAGGCCGGACTGGTGGATTTCAGCAATGTGCTGGATGCCCAGCGCTCTCTGCTGTCCTTTGAAGACCAGCTGGCCCGGAGCAGAGGCGCGGTGAGCGCCAACCTGGTGCGCCTGTACAAATCCCTTGGCGGCGGGTGGCAGCATATGGCCCGGTGATGCAGGAACAGGAAAGAACATGTAATGCGCAGATCTGATTCACTCCCCAGGACAAATCCTTCCAAATGGTCACTTTTCTTTGAAGGGGCAAAGGACACCTTTCCGCTGATTGTGGGTGCGGTACCCTTCGGCATTATCTTCGGGGCACTGGCGGACACGGCAGGGCTTTCTTTTGGTGCTGCACTGGGGATGTCCCTGTTTGTTTTTGCGGGCTCAGCCCAGTTTGTGGCCCTGGGCCTGGCAGCCTCAGGCACCCCGTGGCCCATGATCGTTGTCACCACCTTTGTGGTCAACCTGCGCCACCTGCTCTACAGCGCCACCATGGTACCTTTTTACAAAAACCTGCCCCATGCCTGGAAAATGCTACTGGCCTTCGGGTTGACCGATGAAACCTTTGCCGTGGCCGTCACCCGGTATGGCAAACATGACGGCGTCACGGGCAAGCGCTACTACAACCTGGGTTCCATGGTGTTCATGTACCTCAACTGGAATCTGTGCACCCTGATCGGTCTTACCGCGGGAAAAACCTTTCCGGAGATATCCCGGTGGGGACTTGATTTTGCCATGCCTGCCACATTCATCGGCATTGTCATACCCTATCTGGTTACCAGACCCATGTGGGTAGCAGTGATCACTGCCGGAACCGTATCCATTGCCGCCCATGACCTTCCCCACAAACTGGGGTTGATGGTCGCGGCCCTTGCCGGCGTTACAGCCGGTGTGGTGTGTGAAAACCTGTTCTGTGAGAAAAAAAAGGAAAAATAACCATGTCCGGTATTGGCTTACAATTATCTGAAATTTATATGATCGCAGGAATGGCTGCGGTCACCTTTGGCATTCGTTATATGCTGTTTCCTTTCTCCGGACGGATGCAGTTTCCCAGGCTGCTGGAAAAGGGATTGCGGTATGTGCCGCCTGCCGTACTCACCGCCATCATTGTGCCCGCCGTGCTGATGCCTGACGGTAAAACGCTGGATCTGAATCTGGATAATCCGTATCTCATCGGCGCCATTGCAGCCTGTATCATCGGCGGCATTTTCAAAAACCTGCTCTTGACCATTGTCCTGGGCATGGTGATTTTTCTGGCGGCCCGGTGGGCATTTGCCATGGGATAAACCGCTGTCCCCAGACTGCAGCGGTATCATTAACCCAGTCAGATGCCATGCCATCACAGGTGTCAGAAAGGCGAAAACCAGCACATGTATACTGTAATGATCTCTTCATTCAGGCTGAATCATCTGGATGACCGGTTGTATTGGTATTACATGGACGTCAAAATCTTGGCCAGTTTGTTTTTTTCATCATGAAAGATCTGATGGGCAGTTTTCAGATCGATGCTTTCAAAAGAAATCGTGTAACCAGGAATGACCTGGGCCACCTTTGCAATATCCATGGAAACAACGGTGGCAATTTTGGCATACCCTCCCACGGTCTGCTCCACCAGCAGAATGATGGGCTGTTCATCCGCCGGAATCTGGATACTGCCGGGGATGGAGGGTTCTGACACAATACTTTTGGGCATGCCCGGTCTGATGGGAATTTTTTCTCCCTGCAGTCGGTACCCCATGCGGTTTGCGTTGGGGGTCACCATATACCGGGTGGTGAACAGGGTGGTCAGTCCCTGATCAAAAAAATCATCCTGGGGACCGGGAACCGCCCGGAGCACAACATGAGAAGGGTATTGGGGAACCAGATTTTCCGGCACCCTCCGCTCCCGGATCAGCAGATCTCCTCCATGGGCATCCAGGACATCACCGGCCTGCAAAGGTCTTCCCCTGAACCCGCCGAAACCGCCCCCCACATAGGTGGCACAAGACCCCATGACAGGAAACACCTGTATGCCCCCTGTGACAGCCAGGCAGGCCCGGCACCCTTCCTGGATCTGGGAAATGGTCAATACATCACCGGCCTTCACCCGGATGGACCGCCACTGATCCACCGGTATTTTGTTCAGGGTCATATCCATCTTCGCGCCGGTGACGGCAATGTCCATGGGTGAAAGAAACTTTAGGGAAGGGCCCATGACCGTGATTTCCAGCACTGCCTGATCTTGGTTGTTGCCCACCAGCAGGTTGGCAACGTCGCAGGCGAAGGTATCCAGAACCCCGCAGACAGGCACTCCCATATGCTGAAACCCGAACCGTCCCTTGTCCTGAACCGTGGTAAAACCACCGGGGACCAGCACTTCAAATGCCTTCATGAGTGGGTCTCCTTTTCTGTCAGCCGGTCATACTCAGACGCCGATATGGGCACAAATGTGATTTTATCCCCTGCCTGGTAAAGAAAGGGATCTTTTTTTTGGGGTGCGAACAGGTTCAGGGGGGTTCGGCCGATGATCTGCCACCCACCCGGGCTGGAAATGGGGTAAATGCCGGTCTGGTTGTTGGCGATACCCACAGATCCCTTTGGCACATGCGTACGGGGGGTTTCCAGCCGGGGGGCGAACAGCCTTTCGTCAAGTCCCCCCAGAAACGCAAACCCCGGTGTAAATCCTACCATGTAAATCAGGTATTCAGGGGCCGTATGTACCTGGATCACCTGCTCTTTGGTCAAGCCTGATATTTTCTGAATATTGCAGATATCCGGACCGAAGTCTCCCCCGTAACACACCGGGATCTCCACCACCCTGCATGCCTGGTCATCCAGGGCAATCCCGGTGTCATCCAGACTTGCCACCAGTGTTTCCAGGCGGTCCGGGTCCGTCACATCAGGGTCATAGATCAACAGCAGGGAACGGTAGGCAGGGATCACTTCCAGAATACCAGAAAAAGGATTATTATCCAGGGACTTTGCCATGGCCCTCACCTTTGCATTGACCAGGGGGTCGATGCCGTCACCGAATTCCACGAGAAACCCTTTGTCACCGACCAGACGACAGACCGGTATGTCATACACCTGTGCTGCCACGGCGCTACTTTTCCCCCATGGGAGTAACCTGAACACCATTGGTTTCCAGGATGTTTCTGATATTTTTCACCAGGGCCACGGCAGCCGGGTTGTCGCCGTGCACACACAGAGAGTCTACCTCCAGGTCGATGCGGCTGCCGTCAACAGCAATGACATATCCAGTGGCCATATCCAGTGCCCGCTGCGCCACTGTATCCGGATCCGAAATAACCGCCCCCGGCTGTTTTCTGGGCACCAGGGTGCCCTCCGGTGAATAGGCCCGGTCCGGAAAGGCTTCATATACCACCTTGAGCCCCAGCTCCGCCCCCATGCGCCGCATGGGTTCCCCTTTTTTTCCTGCCAGGGCCACAAACAGCAGGTCCGGATCAATGGCCAGTATGCCGTGGGCAATCCCCCTGGCAACCGTATCATTTTCCACCGCATCCAGGTACAACGCCCCATGGGGCTTGACATGCTGCATTACAGTCCCGTGGGCCCGGCAGAACCCCTGGAGCGCCCCTGCCTGGTAAATGACATACTGCTGAATTTCGGTTTCTGTACAGGCCATATGCCGCCGGCCGAATCCCGGCAGGTCTGGATATCCCGGGTGGGCGCCGATGCCCACCCCTTTTTCTTTTGCCAGTTTCACTGTCCGGTCCATGACCAGGGGATCTCCGGCATGGAACCCGCAGGCGATATTGGCCGAGGTGATATGGTCCATGACCTCCGCGTCCATGCCGATGGTATAGGCACCAAAACTTTCTCCCATATCACAGTTCAGATCAATGTGTTTCACGGTTCTTTTACCTTGCATTATTTGGTTGGCTTTCATGACTTCTGATATCTTCTGCCGCCAAAAACAAAATACTTGACATAGATTCGAAATATATGTCAAGTATTTAAAAAATGGCTGTTCTGGAAAAGCCCCATTATTTCAACCTGGACAGCCTGTCACACCCCAGGAAATTATCTGCATGATCAAGGGATTTTCACATGAAACTTGAACCGTTCCGGCTTGAACGCTTTTTTGCACAACACGAATTTTCAGCCCCTTATCTGCTGTGCGCTTCGGATTGCGAGAGCATGGCACTAAAGGATCTGCTCGCATTTGCTCCTGGTGCACAGGAACGGTTCCTGTCGCTCCGGCTCGGCTATACAGAGTCGTCAGGCGATCCAGCGCTGCGCCAGGCAGCTGCCGCATTGTACGAAATTATCAGTGCAGATCATGTCCTTGTGCATGCCGGGGCAGAAGAAGCGATCTTCAATTTCATGCATGTGGCCCTGAATGCCCGCGATCACGTCATCGTGCATGGGCCCTGTTACCAGTCTCTTGCTGAAGTGGCCCAAAGTATCGGTGCTGAAGTTTCCGAATGGCGGGGTGATCCAGCGTGCGGCTGGAAACTGGATCTTGAAGTGCTCCGGACCCTGCTGACCCCCCGGACAAAAGTGGTGGTGGTCAATTTCCCCCACAATCCCACCGGTTTTCTGCCCGGCCCTGAATTCCTCCACGCACTTTCAGCGCTTTCCGAACAGCACGGCTTTATCATTTTCTCCGATGAAGTGTACCGGGGACTCGAGCTGGATCCGTCCAACCGGCTGCCGGCTGCAGCCGATATCAACGACCGGGCTGTGTCTCTGGGTGTCATGTCCAAAACCTTCGGCCTTGCCGGCCTGAGAATCGGCTGGGTTGCGACCCGCAACGCCCATATTTACAATGACATGGCTGCATTCAAGGATTACACCACCATCTGTAACAGTGCGCCAAGCGAATTTTTGGCCACCATTGCATTACAGAACGCCGACAAAATCGCCCAACGCAATATCCGGATCATTCACAACAACCTCGATCATCTGGACCGGTTTTTTATAAACCATGCTGATCTGTTCCAGTGGTGCCGGCCCAAAGCCGGGTCGGTTGCGTTTCCCGTTCTGCGGAAAGGAACAGTTGATGCCTTCTGCACGGATCTTGTGGAAAAAGCCGGCATCCTGCTGCTGCCGGGAACCCTTTACAATGACGGGTCAAACGCTTTCCGCGTTGGTTTCGGCCGGAAAAATGTACCGGAAATTCTCTCAAAATTCGATGCTTATCTGAAAAAAACAAACTTTGGGGCATTGCCTCGAAAAAAGAGCTGGAATCATGAAAACCGTAACATTTGATGTTCAAACGCCTGCCGATACAAGTACAGATTTTAGCCGGGCCTGGAAAACAGGAAAAACCACAGCATCTGCACGCGGCATAAGGTTATCCAAAACAATCCATATACATGAATTGTTTTATATACAAACTGATCCGCCAAAAGCGCTTGCCGGCTATGGTATAGAACATTTTCCCTATAAATGAAAACTGCACCATGCACCTTTACAGGTCGCATTCCTGCGATTCCCGATCCTGCAAAAAAACAATCTGTTAAACCGACACATCTTTAACTATTCAGAATCATGGCCATTAAAATACATTCTCATTTTCATTTCAAACTGGCATATGGTTTGCAATTCATAATGGAGATATGATGTTGGTATCAAAAAAATGGCTGTTTCATGATGAAAGGTGAAAAGGGAACAACATGAAAAAAATACTGATTGTCGGGTGTAAAAAAGCCATGGATGATGTCTGCTACAAACCGGATAATATTTTTGCCTGATTGTTAAAGGAGTGATCTCATGCCCTTATTTGATTTTATATGCAATGACTGCGGCCGGACCAGCGAACTGCTCATCACCAATACCGGGGATGAACCTGAATGCACCACTTGCGGAAGCACCAACCTGAGCAAACAGATATCAGCCCATTCCGCCGTATCCGGTCCGGCAAAAATGAGCAAACCCGGACTGGGGGATACCGCCTGCTGCGGTTCGACACCCGGACAGGCTGCTGGATGCGCAGGTCCTGGAACTTGCTGTGGAAAGGCGTTCTGACCATGGACAAACTGGATGCTTTTCTGGATAATCTCCAGAATGAAATTTTCGAAGAAGCCAGGCAGGCACTTGGTGAAAAAGGATTCCATCGGTGGCAAAATCCCAGATTCTGGGGCCGGATGGAAAATCCCGACGGCCATGGCCGTGTTACCGGGGAATGCGGCGACACCATGGAAATCTTTTTACAATTTACAGATAACCGGGTATCGCATGCCGCATATGTCACAAATGGATGCGCTTCCAGTTCCATAAGCGGTTCTTTTGCTGCCGAACTGACCCTGGGAAAAAATCCGGATGAACTCACCGACATTACGGATGAAACGGTCCTGGAAACTATCGGCAGATTACCGGAAAAGGACCTGCACTGTGCCGGCCTTGCCGCAAGGACCGTCCAGGAAGCACTGAATGATTACATGATCCGGCAGCTTAATAATCGGTAAGATATGCAGGATCCATGTCCAGGGTCAGGTGATCGCCATCCATGAGCCTTGCAGCCAGGCCTTGGATTTTGGGCAGTTCATACCTGAAAAAATAGTGCATGGCAAACAGCTTGCCCCGGTAGAACCG
>DATFJY010000001.1:0-7029 GCA_035268905.1 Desulfotignum sp. | reverse complement strand
AGAGGTCACACCCGTACCCATCTCGAACACGGAAGTTAAGCTCTTTAGCGCCGATGGTACTGCACGGGAGACTGTGTGGGAGAGTAGGACACCGCCAGATTATTTATACAAAGCCCGGATCACTGAACATTTCAATGATCCGGGCTTTTTTTTTCACAGAGTTGATTTTGAAAATACCAGTGCATTCTTGACAATCTGTGCGCATCTCATTACACTTCCTGCACAAAAAACTGCTGAAAAAAAGAGATAAGGGTCCTGGTTTGTATATTTCATTTTACAGGTTGAATAAAAAACCCTTCCAGATCAGTTCAGATCCGGCTTTTATGTGGTTTGGTGAAAAGCACAAAGAAGCCATGGCAACGCTGGAATACGGAATCCTGGATAACAAAGGATTTCTTCTGCTTACCGGCGATGTGGGGACGGGCAAAACCACCTTGATCAATGCGTTGCTTCAGCGTCTGGGCCAGGATGTGATCTGTACGACCGTTCCTGATCCCGGCCTGGAAAAAATGGATTTTTTCAATTATATTGCCGCAGGTTTTGGCATTGACAAGGAGTTTCAATCCAAAGGAGTGTTTTTGGCCTATTTTAAACGGTTTCTGGTTCAGGCCAGTGAAACCGGTAAAAAAGTGCTGCTGATTATTGATGAGGCCCAGCTGCTTACCCAAGACCTGCTCGAAGAGATCCGGCTGCTGTCCAATATTGAAAAAAGCGATGCCAAACTGATCAATATCTTTTTTGTGGGACAGAACGAATTCAATGACATTCTGAACAGGGAACAGAATCGGGCTGTCCGGCAGCGGCTGACGTTGAATTATAATATTGACCCGTTAACACCCGATGAAACAGCTGATTATATAAAATTCCGCCTTACAATGGCAGGTGCCGACCATACGATCTTTGATGATGGGGCAACCCAGGAAATTTTCATTTACGCCGGGGGCTTTCCCAGAAGAATTAACGTCATCTGTGATCACTGCCTGCTGTCCGGCTATGTTCAGGAACAAAAAATAATTGACAGGGCCATTGTCAGAGAATGCGCAAAGGAACTGAAAATTCCTGTCCATGTGAAAAACAGGGATATCGATGATTTTGCAGCATCCTACGAAAAAGGATCGGCCCAGTCCACCCCACTGGTTGTTTCTTCTGAAAAAACATACGGGAAAACCAGAGAAAAGCGGCCCAAAAAAAAAGCGTTGGCTGCTGTTTTGGTTTTTCTTTTATTCATGACAGCCCTTGTGGCCGGATACCTGGCATTCCCCGCAGGGTATCAACAAGCCTGGCATACAGCCGGTGATCGGTTTATTTCACTCAGACACCAGATACGGGAGATGATGCCGGAATCATTTGCAGCTTTTATTCCGGTTGACACCAAAAACAATACAAAGACAGAAATTCCCGATTCTGTAGAAAAACAGGTAAAGGCAAATCAAAAGAAAAATGATTTTCAGAAGCCGGTTATTTCTGAAGAAGAAACTGCAAATAACAAACAGATCCGGAATAATGCGCCCCAGATATTTGATATTCCAAAAGAAAATGTATCCCCTACTGCCGTGCCGTCTCAGGAGCAGTTTTTGTCTGAACCTTCCCGGCGGGATCAGGAATTATTGGCAAAACAGCATAAGAGCCAATTAACAACGGCAGCAGAACAGCAACCTGCATCCCCTGAGGAACCATCAAATCTTGAGCCATCAAAAGAGATCCCCCCTCTGCCTGAAGATAAAGTGGTGATCCGGTTTAAATACAACACCAATGATTTTACTGATGCAGGATATGATGAACTGGCTGCGTATGCCGATATTCTGGCCATGTACCCAAATGTTAAAATTGTGGTTACAGGGTATACCGATTCAGAAGGTTATCAGCCGTACAACCAGAAATTGTCGGAATTCCGGGCCAACATTGTGGGCAGCTTTCTGCTTGGAAAGGGTATCAAGCCCAGCCAGATGGAAATCAAAGGACTGGGCAGTGAAAATCCCGTGGAAACCAATGATACTTCCTGGGGCCGCATGATGAACCGGCGGGTGGAGATTGAAATAAAACAATCAGACACCGCATTGAAAAATCCTGATCATTCCCAAAGATAGATGTAACAATCCAGCTCCGGTGGCCAGTTACCAAACCATTGCCACAGAATTATTTGTGAAAATGGGAAGGGCTGAAAATTTGTGTTGCTTTTTTTCAACGATTCTGTCAAAATCCCTTTAAAATTGCTTTTAGCCAAATGAATATTATGATAAAGGGAAACACCATGGCAGACAATCGCGTAGACCACCTGATCCAGCGCATAGCAGATGCCACCGGCATCAGCTCTCAGTCTGAACTGGCAAGGGCGCTTGATATAAACCGATCAGGTATTACCCATGCCCGGAACAACAACCATATTCCTGAAAAATGGGTAATCAAGCTGTATCGGCGTTTCGGGCTGAATCCCGGATGGATCGAATCAGGAACAGGGCCGGTATTTCTGCAGGCACGATCAGGAGATGATACAGGGTTCAGGCATATTCCCAAAGTGGCTGCAAGGTTGTCTGCCGGTTCTGGATCATTTGACTGTGATGCACAGGTGTCTGAGTATCTGGCATTTTCAACTGCATGGCTGGGGAAAAAAGGATCATCCAGGAGCATGGTGGCCATGGAGGTTTTCGGGCATTCCATGGAACCGGTGATCAGAGAAGGCGATACGGTACTTATTGACCAGTCCCAGACACAGATTCTGGCTGGTGCTATCTATGCAGTGGGGGTGGATGACACCATCCTGGTCAAGCGGCTTGAAAAACATCCGGACAAACTTGTGTTGTGCAGTGACAACAAGGCGTTTGCCCCCATCTATCTGAACAAGAATGAATGTGATAAGGTCCGTATTCTTGGCAAGGTTCTCTGGAGCTGCAGGGAATACCGATAGACACCTTCAGTCCGGTAAACGGCTGAAGGTTTTTTTGAAACCGTTGTGTTTAGTTTTTTAACCAATTGGTGAAAAATTTCAATAGAACCATAAATGGAAGAACCCTGAAAGGAGAAAACCCAATGCAACTGATTTGCAAAAAAGACCATGCGGAAACCAGAATGTGTGATAAATTTTTCTCGCATACCAAATTACAGGTGGTTGCGGGTGGTTGTATATGGGTGGCCGGGTTGCTCATTGCCGGCAGTGACAGTCCATATATGCCCTGGCTCAACGGCATTGGGGCGGTTGTTTTTTCAGGGGCAAGCCTGGTTCTGGGAAAATTGCTCCCCCTGGTGAATCCAGATGAAACAGGCGTTTATTCCCATGACAGGCTGTCCTGTTTCATGACAGATGTAAACCGGGATCAGATAAAAAATACACAAGCCCATACGTTGCCCTGCAATATGGTTCCGCAGGCTCGCATTATTTCAAATTTTTGAAATAATGCGAAAAAAAAATGGCAATCCTTCAAGGGTTTTCTGTTGTGTATCTGCATGAAAATGCCTATACATCCGTATTATGGTTTTTTTGTTGACTGAATAGTGATTCAGTTGAGTTATGGCATGGTTTCTGCTAATATGCTTTGCCGTGTCCGGTTTGGCCGGTGTGAGATATGGGCCCGGACTGTGCCATAGGTGTAAAAATTGTAAGATGACGATGACAATAAATATAAGGATGTGTATATGAGTTTTCAGGCAAAACTGACGTCCGGGGAATTTGTGGTGCTTGCTGAAATGGATACCCCCAAGGGCGTGGATATATCCGATCTGGTTACCAATGCAAGATATCTGAAGTCACGGGTGGACGCCGTGGTGATTCCGGACCTGGACAACGGGGTGATGCAACTGGGTGCATTGGCCGGCGGGGCTGTCATGCGCCAGCAGGGAATGGAACCTTTGATTCATGTGTGCGGCCGGGACAAAAACCGCATGGCGCTCCAGAGTGATCTTTTGGCGGCCCATGTTCTGGGTATCCACAACCTTATGGTGGTAAATGGTGAAGAGATGATCAACAGTGATCACCCTGATGCCAAAATTGTGGATGACCTGGATGATTTCGGTATTTTGTCCATGATCCAATCCCTTACCGCCGGAACGGATCTGGCCGGCTTTGAACTGCGGGGAAAGCCCCAGTTCACACCGGGCATCGCCATTCCGACTGTTGCCGACCAGGCAGACCTGGAAAAACAGGTGGCGGCCGCCCGCAAAAAAATTGCTGCCGGTGCTGCTTACATTGTGCTTCAGCCGGTGTTCGACCTGCCTTTTTATAAACAGATCATCGATGCGTTCACCTCTTTGAATGTGCCGGTTATCCCTTCGGTTTTCCTTTTGAAAAATGTGGGCATGGCCCGGTATATTTCCCTGAATGATCCAGATTCCCGCCTTTCCGAGGACATGATCCGGCGGATTCGCAAAGCCAGGGACCGTGAAACCGAGTGTATTGCCATAGCCGGTGAGATGATCCATGCCCTCAAGGGTATTTCCCGGGGAATCAAAATATCCGCCCTGGGCTGGGAAGACCGGTTGCCGGCGATCCTGGACAGTGCCGGCCTTTAGCAAGCAAACTTAACCCGTGAAGATCCGTCTTGTGTGTATGGGTCTGTTTGTGCTGGTCCTGATGCCTGGCGGATATCCGTAAATAAAATAGGTTACTTATGCAAATGAATAATAGTTCAGAAAAACTGCTGTCTTCTGACAGGCGTGTGCTGGTTATCGGGGGCGGTGTCGGCGGAATCCGGGCTGCCCTGGATTTGGCGGAATCCCGGCGTGACGTGCTGCTCATCGATAAATCCTATGCCATCGGCGGATTGATGACCCAGCTGGACAGAACGTTTCCCACCAACAACTGTGATTTGTGTACGGTGTCCCCCTTCCTGTCCCAGGGCGCCAGAGAACGCCATCTGGAAATCAAACCCATGACCACCCTCACGAAGCTGGAAGGGGAGGCCGGGGCATTTTCCGCTACCCTGGTGACCGAACCCCGGTATATTGATACAGACAAATGCACCGCCTGCGGTGAGTGCGCCAAACAGTTTCCAGATGCTGTCCGGGTCACCCCGGGACTTGATCCCCGGGCCCCTACCTGTATGCGCTATCCCCAGGCAACCCCGTTTGCCTTTTCCATTGACATGACAAAAATCACGGATATTGCAGCACTCAAAAAAGTGTGTCGGGCTGATGCTATCCTGGCAGATGACACCCGCAGCGAAACCATGATAGATGTGGCATCTGTGGTGCTGTGTGTGGGCGCGGACCTGTTTGATCCGGCAGTACTGGATAATTACGGCGGGGGAAAATTTGATAATGTTCTCACCGGTCTGGAATATGAACGGATCATGTCTGCATCAGGTCCTTTCCAGGGAAATCTGGTACGGCGTTCCGACGGCAGACGTCCCAAAAAAATCGCCTGGATCCAGTGTGTGGGCTCCCGGGGCATCAATAAGGGGGATGTCCCCTATTGTTCAGGTGTCTGCTGTATGTACGCGCTCAAGGAAGCAATGGTTACCAGGGAACGGTTTGGCGATGATATAGACACCACCATTTTTTTCATGGATATGCGTACCCATGGCAAGGACTATGAACTCTATTTCAACCGGGCCAGGGATGAATACAAGATCAGAATGATCAGAAGCCGGCCCCATTCCATCGTGGAAACGGCAGAAACAAAAAATCTGTCCATCACCTATGCGCTGGAGGAAAAACCGGTTCAAGAAACAGAAGAATTCGACATGGTGGTGTTGTCCACAGGATTCCGGGTGGGTGAGGATACACAGCACCTGGCCGGTGTTCTGGGTATTGATGTGAATCCGTATGATTTTGCCGCCACCCATCCCTTCAATCCGGTACTTTCCTCAAAATCCGGGGTATATGTGTGTGGTGTTATTGAAAGCCCCAAAGATATTCCGGAAACCATGGTGCAGGCCTCTGCTGCTGCAGCCATGGCTGTCACCGATCTGCCTGTCGCCCGAGAACGGGAAATGTCGGAACTGTTTCCCCCGGAGCGGAATGTGCAGGGAGAGGATCCCCGGATCGGTGTGTTTGTCTGTGACTGCGGATTTGAGATCGGCGGGGTTCTGGATGTGGGCAAACTGCTTGATACGGCCAAAACCCAACCAGATGTCGCGGTTGCCCGGGCAGTGGGATATGGGTGTTCCTCCGAATCCATGGCCAATATCGAAGCCATGATAAAAGAAAACAATTTGAACCGGGTGGTTATTGGCGGGTGTTCCCCCAGGACCCATGAGACCAAATTCCAGGATCTGCTCCAGCGGGTGGGGTTGAACAAGTACCTGGTGGAAATTGTCAATTTACGGGACCAGAATACCTGGACCCATATGAATGTACCGGACCAGGCCCAGAGCAAGGCTGTCAAACTGCTCAACGTGGGTATTGCCGGGGTGAGAAAAAACCGCCCGCTTGTCGACCATACGCTGCCCATGAGCCAGAAAGCGCTGGTGGTGGGCGGCGGAGTTACCGGCATGACAGCAGCCCTGAAGCTGGCGGATCAGGGCATTAAGACATATATTGTAGAAAGGGCGCCCTCCCTGGGCGGTCTGGCCCGATCCATCCGCAAAACCATAGAAGGAGAAGATGTGGGTGTGTTTGTCCAGGGCCTGGTGGAAAAGGTTGCGGCCCATGACAATATCCAGGTGTTGACCAGATCCATCATCGTGGACCATTCCGGCATGCCCGGGTTGTTTAAAACCGGTATCCAGACCGGGGTGCGCATGACCTATATGCAGATTGACCATGGCGTAACCGTTCTGGCAACAGGGGCAATGGCCAACCGGCCGGCCCATTACGGCCTTGGCACCTGTAACAACGTTATCACCCAGCTGGAAATGGATTCTCTGCTGGAAGATGATGCTGCCCGTATTCAGGCCATGGAACAGGTGGTCATGATCCAGTGCGTGGGATCCAGGGAACCGGAAAATCCCAACTGTTCCAGGGTCTGCTGCCAGGCGGCCATGAAAAATGCCCTGAGAATCAAAGAAATCAGTCCGGACACCCAGATTTTTGTGCTGTACCGGGATATGCGTACCTATGGATTCCAGGAAGCGTATTATAAACAAGCCCGGGATC